>NZ_CP147917.1:1280027-1600034 GCF_039645965.1 Sulfurimonas sp. HSL3-2
GTCGCTACAGGACTAAACTCCGCATAACCGGCAGCACTGATACGGTTTGGTTTGACACCGTCATCTACCAGTTCTTTAAGTACAGAGATTGCACGAGCTGATGAGAGTTCCCAGTTATCTTTATAGGGTGAATTTTTCCCAGGCGCTGTATTATCGGTATGCCCTTTTACCATGATATCCATCTCATTTGGAAGCTCTTCGATGATCAATGCGATACGTTTCAAGAAAAGCAGAGCATCTTCATTATCTATTTTGGCACTGCCCTCTTTAAATAGAAGTGCAGACGGAAGGTTGATAACAAAGCCCTCTTCCGCTTCTTCGACTGAGATAGTAGGACCGTGACCCTTTTCCATCATCTCATTTGCATCTATGACAGCTTGATTTATTCTATTTACTCTTTGACTCGATTCATTTTGGGCTTCGATCGGAGTCGATTCCTGGATACGCAGCTTCGAGATCTCGGTCTTTGTACCTCCTTCAAGAACACTCATCGCACCCGAAAGTGAACCGATAGCTTCAGAAACCTTTTTTGCATCCATACTGGACATAGAAAGCAAAAGGACGAAGAAACACAGAAGAAGACTCATAAGATCCCCGAATGCTGCAAGCCAGGCAGGCATACATTCAGGACAGTCAGGACACTTTTTTTTAGCCATTAGTCAAACTGGCTTTCACGATGTGATGGAGGCAGATAACTAAGAAGTTTCCCCTCTAATGTTCTAGGGTTGTCACCCGCTTGGATCGACATAATACCCTCTACGATGATCTGCATTACCAGCATCTCATCGTCATTACGGATATTTAAGATATTGGATATAGGGCCTCCGAAGATATTTCCTATCATCGCACCGTACATCGTTGTCAGTAAGGCTACGGCCATAGACGGTCCGATCGCTGATGGATCAGCCATATTTAAAAGCATCGCAACAAGTCCGATAAGCGTACCGATCATCCCCATCGCACCTGCCAGACCAGACCAGTTACTAAAGATTGACGAGTTACTTTTATGACGTGTATTTGTCTGATCCATCTCTATCTCTAAGAGGTCGCGTATAGTGTCAGGTTCATTCCCGTCGACTGCCATAGAAAGTCCCTTTTTTAAGAACTCGTTCTCTTCATTATTTGCAGCTGTTTCAAGTGCAAGTATACCGTCTCTACGGGCTTGAGTAGCATATTCAACAAGTTTTTTTATAAGCCCTGGGACGTCTTGCTGCGGAGGTTTCACAGCGATCATAAAGATCTTGACGAAGTTTTTCATCTGTTCCATTTTAAATGAAATCAAAAGGGAAGCTATCGAACCACCTATAACGATTAAGACAGATGGAATATCGATATAAGCACCTATACCGACACCCATGGCCATAGCGCCAAAAAGAAGCGCCAAGACTAAGACTAAACCTATGACCGTACCTAAATCCATCCACTCACCTTAATAAGTATGAAAACAACTATAAATCTTAAAACAAGTTTATTATGTCCGACTACTTAATATATATATTTTTGGCTTATGATACCACAACTTTTATTAGCGGATACATTAATCAACCATTTTTTAAGTATAATTTTGAAAATTTATAAATAAAACACGACCTAAACGGATATAAAAAGCCATGAATGCAACTATATACAAAAATCCGACGAAAACTGCTTATATACTGATCATATTTTTAGCACTCTTTAGTACGATCTACAATGGTTTTTTACCTCTGCACGGTGATGAAGCATATTACTGGGTCTGGAGTAAACATCTTCAAGCAGGATACTACGATCATCCGCCAATGATAGCTTTTTTGATCTATCTGACGAACTTCATCTCACAGAGTGAATGGGGAGTTAGGCTTGTCAACGTACTCAGCATGAGTGTCGCAGCTATCTATATCTTTAAACTGACAAAAGTTATATCCGATGAAAAAACTGCATTAAACGCCGTTATCATCTTCTCTTCGGTCATATTGACACATGCCGGCTATATCATTACCACTCCGGATTCTCCTCTGATCCTTTTTTGGAGTATCTCTTTATACTATACCTATCGTGCTCTGTTTATCGGAGAGAAAAAAGATTTTATCTTAACAGGTCTGTTTTTAGGGCTTTTAATGCTCAGCAAATATACTGCGATCCTTTATATCTCAGGTGTTGTAATATTTATGCTTTTAAAAAGACGTGATCTGTTTTTAAACCCCTATATGTACCTTGCCGTGATCATTGCTTCAGTAGTCGTCTCACCTATGCTTATATGGAACTACCAGCATGACTGGATCAGCTTCACATTTCAGCTGCATCACGGATCTACCTCTTCATACGAGATATATCCTCATCTCTTTTTCGATTTTTTCGGCGGGCAGTTCGGTATATTTTCCCCTGTTTTTGCAGCTATCCTGTTTTTCTTTTTAATAAAAGACAAATTGTATTTTAAAGATGACAAACTATTTTTTATTTCTCTTAGCATTGTCGTGACACTGCTCTTTTTTATGTACAAAAGTCTATACACAAGAATGGCACTGAACTACTCTGCTCCTGCTTACATTGGAGCCGCTGTACTTTTAGCCGTCATAGTCTCAAAATATGAACTGAAAAAGACATTTAAAGCAGGACTTATCGTAGCTTTGATCTTTACCATTTTGGGCAGGATCGCATTTCTATTTTTTCTTCCTTATGTCCAAGAAAGGATGTACGGAAACAAAGAAGCCGTACAGCTCTTGGCAACGCATGCTAAAGAGGGTGACAGCTTTTACGGAGACCATCTGACGATGGCTGCATATTTGACATACTATCTGCCAAATCATCCCGATGCCGACTTGGCACTTCCGTCACGATACAGTCAATATGATATGTGGAGAAAGAAAGATTATCTAAAAGATGGACTTGTCTTAACAAGAGAGTCTGAAGATGTAAGGCTAAAACAGGTATATAAAGATGTCAAAGAGGTAGATACTCTTACCGTGAAAAGTGGTGTAAACTCTACAAAAACATTTCATATCTACCGTGTTAAAGAGCATTATTAATATTATTTCGATAAAATATCGCCTATTTTAAATTTTGGTTATTGATGAAAAATGTTTTAAAGCTACTTATTACTATCGCTATTTTCTACTATCTATTTCAATATATAGATTTCTATGCCCTTATAGCAGTCCTTGCAAAGAGCCATGGCGGCGACATTCTTATAGCTCTTATCTTCCAGCTTGGAAGCACATATCTTGCTGCTTACAGATGGAGAGCTATCAGTAAACTGCTTGTATTTAACGAACCTCTATCATTTTATGTCAACAGTTATTTTAAAGGCAGTTTTTTCAACCAGGTCCTGCCTAGCAGTATAGGCGGCGATGCAGTCCGTGTTTTAGACCTTACATCTCACGGGTATGATAAAAAAGAAGCATTTTACGGAGTCTTTGTAGACAGAGTCGTCGGTCTTGTCGGGCTTTTGGTGCTCAACCTGTTTTCGACGATCATTTTTTTCGGAACATTTGAAGACAGTTTCTCATACCTTATCATCTTTATCTCATTATCGGGAATACTAGGTTTTGCACTGCTGTTTTTTCTTAACAAGATACATTTTTTACAAAACTATACATTTTTAAACCTCTTTTACAGACTTGCAAACAGACTAAACTCTTTATACAAAGACAAGATCATCTTGTTAAAACATATCGGCATCTCTGTAGCCGTGCATCTTCTTACTGTTATGGCAATATTTGCCATAGCTTTAAGCATAGATGTCAAGCTTGATTTTCAGATCTTTCTTATTGCCATTCCTCCAGTGTTTCTACTTATGATAGTCCCGCTGTCACTTGCAGGATGGGGTATACGCGAGGGTGCCATGGTCGGGATACTCATGCTTGTGTATGAGGATAAGACAAAGATACTCGCGATATCGATCCTTTACGGATTGCTGCTGATCATCAGCGCGCTGCCGGGTTCATACTTTTGGATCAAAGGTATCTCTAAAAAAAACAAACAAATAGGATAGACAATGAATGTTGATATGATGAGAAAAATAGATTATTACGTCGGTGTTCCACTGACGTTTATCGGAACGATCATAGATAAGACGATGAAACTTTTCAGCTCAAACAAAAGAGTAAAACCTACAAACGTACTGCTCATCGAGCTTTCTGAGATGGGAAGTGCTATCATCGTCGATCCTGCTATGAGAAAGCTCAAAGCGAATATCGACGGTGAACTTTACTTTGTTATCTTCAGTAAAAACAAAGTAAGTCTCGATCTTTTAGGCACTGTTAAAAGTGAGAATGTCTACACTCTTGATGAGAGCAATATGGTCTCACTCATCGTCAGTGCATTTAAATTCATATTCTGGTGTAGAGAAAAGAAGATCGATTCGACTATAGACCTTGAACTTTTCTCAAGAGTCACTGCACTTTTATCATTTGTAAGCGGTGCTAAAAATCGTGTCGGATTTCACAGTTTTCACAACGAAGGGCTTTACCGCGGTGACTTTTTAAACAAAAAAGTAGCATATAACCCGCATCAGCACATAGCAAAAAGCTTTGTCGCACTGGTAGACGCTCTTTTAAGCGAAAAAGATGAGATCCCTTTTACAAAGCGCATCATCCCTGATGAAGAGATTCAAATAGCAAAAGCCGTGATCGATGAGACTGACCAAAGAGAAGTTTTAGAGACGATCTCTGAGAGATACGAAGGGTTTGATAAAGATGTAAACCCTGTCATCCTTGTCAACTCAAATGCTTCAGACCTGCTTCCTCAGCGTAGATGGGACAGAGCAAACTACTGTGAAGTGATCAAAAAGATCCTTGCATATAATGACAAAGCGATCATTCTTCTTACAGGAGCTCCGGCAGAATCTGAAGGCGCACAGCTTCTGGCTGACTGTGTGGATGACAAAAGATGTATCAACTTTGCCGGCGGAGTGAAGTTTTTACAGCTCCCTACTCTGTACTCAGTAAGTGCATTTATGCTGACAAACGACTCGGGACCGGCTCACTTTGCGTCGATAACAGATATGCATACGTTTGTCATCTTCGGACCTGAGACTCCTGCACTTTACGGCTCACTCGGACCGACGACGCCGATCTTTGCAGGTATGGCATGTAGTCCTTGTGTAAGTGCGGCAAATCATAGAAAAACGCCTTGTACGGACAACCAATGTATCCAAGTCATCACACCGGACTGGGTATTTAACACTCTCAAATTCAAACTTGATGAACTTACTAAGTAAAGAGCATTATCCGCTTTTAATCTTCATCACCTCAGTAGCCTTTATCAGGCTGCTTTTATCCGTTCATGTCGGACTTGGCGTCGATGAAGCCCATTATGTGCTTTACGGACTAAATCTCGATCTCAGCTACTTTGACCATCCGCCTCTTGTTGGCTGGACAGAAGCATTTTTTACATCACTGTTCGGTGTAAACGAGTTTGCCGCAAGGATCGGTGCTGTCCTTATCGGCTTTTTTACATCTTTATTTGTATATAGACTTATTTACGAAATAAGCAAAGATACAAAGACCGCTTTTTTTGCCGTTTTGGCACTGCATGCATCGTTTTTGTTTAACGCTTTGTTTATCATGCTTCTGCCCGATACGTTTTTATTTCTGTTTATCATTCCTATCATATTTACCGTTATAAAGATCGAAAAGACGAATGCTCTTTCAGCTTGGGTACTGCTGGGTGTATTGCTCGGTCTTAGCGGACTGGCAAAATATACCGCTGTTTTGTTTATCGTTCCTATAGTCATGTATGTCCTCTTTAAAAAACGCTGGGATATGGTCTTCAATCTAAAGATGCTCCCCGCCGTCATTATCGCACTTCTTTTAATATCTCCCGTGATCTACTGGAATATCCAACATGACTGGATAAGTTTTACCTACCAAAGCGAGCATGTCGTCGGTGCAAGTCACATCAACTGGAACGGTTTTTTAAGCTCAATGGGTGCACAGTTCGGTGCATACAATCCGTTTCTTTTCCCCGTAGCCTTTTACGGTCTTTACAAAGCTTTAAGGGCTAAAGATGACACGATCTTCCTCTCGGGACTGTTTGGTATCGTACTTATCTCTTTTTTCACTTATGCATCGCTGTACAAACCTGCCCTGCCTCACTGGAGTGCACTTTTTTATCTGCTTTTTATCCCTATAGGAAGCTACTACCTGCTTGAGATGGCAAAAGGATATAAAAAGTACATTCAAGCAGCAGTATGGTTTGGACTTATCGTATCTGCCTTAGCCTATATAGAACTTGGATTTAAGATCATTCCACTGCCGGATTATCAATCGCTTCACCGCGATATTTACGGCTGGGACAAGATCCTAAAAGAGGCGAACAGCTTTGTAAAAGACGAGGAGAAAGATGCCATTGCCGTGACAAACTGGACACTGGCATCTCGTGCCATCTTTTACAACAGCGCTTATAAGAGTAAAGTCTATCTAATTGACGACAGATATGATCAGTTCGATATCTGGCAAAAAGGCTCGCCTATCGGAAAAGACCTGATAGTGATCGATACCCATTTTTTCCATAAAGATATTGAAAAATATATGAAGTGTGACAGCATACTAGAGGACAAAAGTTTTGATATCATGCTTAATAACCATAAAGTAAACACTATAAATCTGTTTACATGTAAGAACTACCAAGGACTCAAATGATATTTTCTAAAAAACAGTACTTTTTAGCGATCTCACTTACCGTTTTATTTATTATTTTCTCTTACCTTTACCTCGATAAAAATGTAGCCAGATACTTCTTGGCACATGCATCTACCTACGACTCCCTAGGAGATTTTATCAGTACATTCGGTGAATCAAACTGGTATATCGGCAGTGCGGTCTTAGGATTTCTTTTTTTCAAATTTGTTAAAAAGCATGAACTGTTTAAACAGAGATTTCTCTTTTTACTCTATATAAACCTCTTCTCAGGTCTGCTGAGCATCATCCTAAAAAACATCTTCGGAAGAATACGTCCATGGGGGCTTAGAAACGGCGGTGACGAGTATGGCTTTTTACTGTTTCAGAACTTTGATATGGGATTTATCGAAAAGATGAAATACCACTTTACGACGCTTGTCGATGCACCGACGACATATACCTCTTTTCCATCTGGTCATACGACTACCATATTTGCCGTATTTACCTATCTTTGTATATTATTCCCTAAATACATCTATTTGTGGCTAAGCGTAGCTGTAGTCTTTGCTAGCGGAAGACTGATGGACAGTGACCACTTTTTAAGTGATATCACTGCCGGAGCGATGCTTGGTACTCTTTCTACACTCTTTTTGTATTCCAAACTAAAGGAAAAGATCAAATGAAATTTTTAAAAAGAACCGGGATTTTTTTATTTGTCGTAGCACTGCTGTACGGCATCGGCAGACTCGTCGTCGTCACTTATGACAGTTACATGTTTGTAGATAGACAGCCTTACCTTCAGATGCAGACACAAAACTCCATCACCGTGAAATGGCAGACACCTGAGTATGAGATAGGAAGTGTGGATTACGCGAACGGCTTACATGTAAGCGAAAAAGAGGCTCAAAAATACCACGAAGTGACTCTTACCGGACTAAAACCTGACAGCTGTTATGACTATAAGGTCAATTCTACATCGTTAAAGATAGACAATACGAACAGAAGGTTTTGTACTTTAAACACGAAAAAAGATCTTGAAAGGGTATGGGTAGTCGGAGATACAGGCGAAAACTCTACTAATCAGAAAAATGTCTACAACTCTATGCTCTCTTATGTAGACAACAACCTCTCTAAAATAGACCTATGGGTACTTTTAGGCGATAATGCTTACAAAAGCGGTACTCAAAAACAGTACAACAAACAGCTTTTTAACTCCTACAAGGAACTTGTGAAACAAAAAGATGTATGGGCGGTCATTGGAAATCACGATGCAAGACGCTGGGCTTTTTATCATATATTTGATTTTCCTACAAAAGGCGAGTCCGGCGGAATACCTAGCGGAAGTGAAAAATACTACTCCGTCGATGAAGCGAACTTTCACCTTGTGATGCTTGACAGCGAAACAGAAGACAGAAGTGCTAACGGAGATATGGCAAATTGGCTTAAAAAAGATCTGGCGAAAAACACGAAACCTTGGACGATCGTAGTCTTTCACCATCCTCCATACTCTGACGGTTCGCATCACTCTGACAACCCTCATGACAGCGGCGGGCGTATGAAAGAGATGAGAGAGAACTTTATACCTATATTTGACAAGTACGATGTCGATCTTGTTATGAGCGGGCACTCTCATGTTTATGAAAGAAGCCGTCTTTTAGTAAACCATACAGGTGACAGCAAGACATTTGATCCTGCCCTGCATGTAAAAGAGGACAGCCTTACGACCTACACCAAACCTTTAGCTAAAACACCCAACAGCGGAACGGTATATATCGTCGACGGTTCAGGTTCAAAAGCGGATAGCGGAGATTTTAAACTTCCTGAATTGCCGTTAGGATACTCGATATCGGGTTCAGTCATCTTAGAGATCACACCGACGACACTTTCTGAGAAGTTTTTAACCGATGAGGGCAAGATACAAGACAGTTTTACAATAACAAAAAAATAGAGTTATGCGAGCGGGTGATACTGCCTGACGGTATCTTGAAGATTTTGTTTTTGGACGTGCGTATAGATCTGAGTCGTCAGCAAAGAAGCATGTCCGAGCAGCTCTTGAACGACTCTTAGATCCGCTCCGCCGATAATGAGCGAAGTCGCATAAGAGTGTCTTAAAACATGCGGAGAGACACCGAGATACTTCTGTGTTATCTTATATGCAGATATTCGGCTAAGGGGTTTACCCTGATAGTTTAACCAGATATCATCTTTTTCAAAAGGGCTCTCGTAAACATACTCGTTCATCGCTTTTAAAGCGATATCGGCAATGGGGATTATCCGCTCTTTATCTCCCTTCCCGTGCCTTACATGTAACCATTCACCTTCGATATCTTCACGTCTGAGAGCCAACGCTTCACTTATCCTCGTACCGCTTGCATATAAAAAAAGTATAAGTGCATAGTCACGCATCCCTATCCATGACGATCTGTCGATAAGAGAGAGAGCATTTTTGACATCATTAAAAGATAGAAATTTTGGAAGTGTCTTGGGTATCTTAGAGAGTTTAAAGTGGTTTTTCTCATCTGCAAACTGACTCTTGTAGCAAAAGTCGAAAAAAGCGTTTACAGAGGAGAGTTTGCGGTTTAACGTACGCTTGTTTGAATACTCTGTTAAGAGATTTAAAACTTCGTTCGAATCAAGCTTTATAAGAGGTTTTTTTAAAGCATCCTCAATATGCAACAGATCGTTTTTATAAGCTTCTATGCTTCTTTTACTTAATGCTTTTGTAACAGTGATGTACTCTATAAAAGCTTCTAGTTCATTTGACATTATTTTATATAGAAAAACTCATCATCCACGTAAAATGCTTTATCTCCGACATAGATATAGCTGTCTTTGCTGATACTCACGTCATACAGATCATAAGATGCCAGATCTTTACTCAAAGAGATGATATAGCCTTCTTTCTCTAAAAGATAGACTCTTTCATCTGTCACTATCATCCCCAAAAAGTGTGCAAAAGGAAACTTTATCTTCGACTTCACTTGAAGGGAAGGCGTCAGATTGACCACTTCACCCTGCTTTGTAGCGATATATATACCGTCTTTGTCATACTTCATATTACGTATCTCGTACGGCTCGCGTATCTCTTTGTTTGCAAGAGACAGAAGTTTATAACCCGTTGCCGCTACAAGGTTGTCGTCGACAACACTAAAAGAGGTTATGTTGTTAAAGTTCTCGGCACTGCTTACGATGATCGACCTAAGGACTTTTTTCTCTTTAGAATTGACGATCACGATCTTTCCGTCAAGTGTCAAAAAGAGGACAAGGTCATCTAGAAAGTATGGGTTTACTATCTTCGCGTTAACCGCTAAAGGGGCATTTCCCTGAGAATGAAATATGATCTTTTTACTCTCGATAGAGTAGATCGCAAGCTCATTACTTGCGAAGACTACAGCCAAGAGATCGTCTTTTACACTAGCAGCAGCTACTGTTTTTTTAAGCTCGAAAAGATCTCTTACCGAGTTATCGTCTCTTGATATAAGCGTCAGGTTACCGTCTATCTCCGAAGTGATTATCCATTTATCGCTTATCCCTATCAATCTCTCATTCTCGACTGAGATATGCGGATTGATAACGCTGTCTTTTACAAGAACGCTTCCGTCTTCTAAAAGCGCACCGTTTGATGTGACATCTATGATCGACTCGTTCAAGTCATCTTCATTTTCCCATGAACCGATAGTGTCTTTTGTAGGTTTAAAAACTTGTTTTGTACTACACCCGCTAAAGACCAGTAATGCGGCTATAGTTATAAGATAAAAAAATGCTTTCACGTCTTACTTTACACCATAATGCATCAACGACTTTGCAACTGCGTATACAGGCGATTGTGACGAAACTAAAGCAAGCTTTCTATGTGCTTGATCGATCTTGTTTTCCTGCATAAGCAACACAGCACTTTCAATCGCTGCAAGATCTCTGTATATAGCATCTTCATTGTTTGTATAACTGTTAAGATCATTTAGTTTTTTCTCTGATGATGCGACCTGATACGATGCAAGATCAGATACTGCCAAAGCTTTTGAAGATTTCAGCTCTTTTAGTTTATTGATATCACCCTTTTCGATCGCAACCGAAAGCATATAAAGGTCATAAAGTTTAGGATTTTTATCTTTTAAGACAGCTAAAGCTTCCTGATTATCGGCATTTTTCTGCAGACTCATAAGTGCAGAGTTTGAAGCCTCTGCTTCACTGTTTTTCGTATATTCATAAATAGCGTTAGCACCGACTACGACCACTGCTATTACGACCAGACCTATCAGTTTTGTTTTATATTTTTTTACAAAACGTTCAGTTTTTACAGCATTTTCAAAAAATTTTTCTTCAGCGTTCAGTTCATCTTTTACCATAGATATATTATCTTTTAAACTCAAAAACTATCTCCGTATATTTAAATTGTCAACAATGATAGCAAATAGATTGTTAAAGTTTTGTGAAATAGATTTTTTTTGTTACAATCTACTATAAAAATATAAAACTATAAACTAGGGGAATTTAATGCAAGTCGATAATGCACTTTTAACACGCTTGGAGAAGCTGTCATATCTAAAAGTATCTGATGATAAGAGAGAGGAGATCATATCTCAACTTTCAGAAATAGTATCGTTTGTCGACAACTTAAACGAGCTAAATACAGATAATGTCGACGACAAGTTTTCTATGACGGATCAAGCAACATTTACGCGTGAAGATGTAGAAAATTGTGATCGCAGTATAAATGACGACATACTAAAACATGCACCGGACTCTCAAGATCATTTCTTCATAGTTCCAAAGATCATAGAGTAAAAAATATGATTATTGTAAACGGTATTAAAAATTGCGATAGCGTTAAAAAAGCGCTCAAATTTCTAAAAGAGAACAATATAGAGCACTCTTTTAGAGATTTTAAGGCTGACCCGGCAAACTGCGACGAGATCAAGAAGTGGCTAAAAGGTTCAGATATCGGCAAACTTTTCAATACCAGAGGTACAACATATAGAAAATTAAACTTAAAAGAGCTAAACTTAGATGAGAATGGTAAAGTTGACTGGCTTTGTAAGGAAAATCTTCTTATTAAAAGGCCTGTGATACAATATCCAAACGGTATAATAGTCGGATACGATAAAGAGATTTATGAAATGGAGTTTCTATGAGTCAAGAAGTTCAAAAACTAGACATAAAAAAACTTTTAAAAAGTGTTGTTGCCTATAAGGCTTCCGATCTACACCTTGTTGCGAATTCTGAGCCTCAAATACGTAGGGATGGAAGGCTTGTAGCTCTTAACCTGCCTGTTTTAGACGGAGATATGATCACGGAGATGGCATATGCCCTGCTCTCTGAAAAGCAAAAGAAAGACTTTGAAGAGTTTAATGAGCTTGACTTTGCGATCATGATTCCGGATGTCGGACGTTTTCGTTCCAACTACTATAGAACGATGGGTGACATCGCTTGTGCCTTTCGTATAATCCCGACGGATATCCCTTCACTTGACGACTTGAATGCTAAAAAGATCTTTAAAGAACTGGTAAAACGCGAAAAAGGTCTTATCTTAGTAACAGGTCCTACTGGTAGCGGTAAATCGACTACTCTTGCAGCGATGCTCAATGAGATCAACGAAACTGAGAAAAAACACGTTATCACTGTCGAAGATCCGGTCGAGTTCGTCCATAAGAACAAAAAATGTCTCTTCTCACAAAGAAATGTCGGAACCGATACAAACGGTTTCCATACGGCGCTCAAATACGCACTTCGTCAAGATCCTGACGTTATTCTGATCGGGGAGATGCGTGATAAAGAGACTATCGGTGCTGCGCTAACTGCGGCAGAAACAGGTCACTTGGTCTTTGGAACACTGCACACCAACTCTGCTCCACAGACTATCAACCGTATTATCGACGTTTTCGGTGGAGATGAACAGCCGCAGATCCGTGCACAGCTCTCGACTTCACTGATCGCCGTCATATCCCAAGCGCTTATTCCTCGTATCGGTGGCGGCCGTATTGCAGCGCAAGAGCTTCTAGTCGTTAATCCTGCAATCGCGAACCTTATCCGTGAAGATAAAGTTCACCAGCTTTACTCTCAAATGCAGCTAAACCAACAGGGAACGAATATGACTACGCAGACTCAGGAGATCATAGATTTCCTAAGAAAGAAAATCATCTCCAAAGAGAATGCTATCGGATTCTCAAATCGTCCTGAAGAGCTCATAAAAATGATAGACGGACTGTAATAAAAAAAGTCTTACACGAAGTACCGGGCTGCTGGAAGTAGCTTAGGGTACTTATTCCCCCAAGCAAAAAAATTATGAAGAAGAAGCTCTTACTTTTGAGCTTCTTTTAGTGTGTCTGCGATTAAAAATGCAAGTTCAAGAGCTTGATCTGCATTTAAACGCGGGTCACAATGCGTATGATAACGAGAACTTAGATCCTCTTCAGTCACCACAAATGAACCGCCTATACATTCAGTTACGTTCTTTCCTGTCATCTCTAAGTGTACACCGCCTGCGAATGTTCCCTCAGCTTTATGTACTTGGAAGAACTGTTTCATCTCTGTCAAGATAGAATCGACAGGACGAGTTTTAAAGTTATTAGATGATTTGATAGTGTTACCGTGCATAGGATCACAGCTCCAAACTACTTTCATACCCTCACGTTCGATTGCACGGATAAGTTTCGGCATACCCTCACCTACTTTATCAGCACCCATTCTAACGATGATGTTTAAACGTCCTGCTTCATTTTCAGGGTTCAGTGCTTCAACAAGTCTTACAAGATCATCAGGATCCATTGACGGTCCCGCTTTAACACCGATAGGGTTTTTGATCCCCTTCATATACTCTATATGTGCACCGTCAAGCTGACGTGTTCTGTCGCCTATCCAAAGCATATGCGCAGATGTATCGTACCAGTCACCCGTAAGAGAGTCTTGTCTTGTAAATGCTTCTTCATACGGAAGTAAAAGAGCTTCGTGAGAAGTATAGAAATCTGTCTCTCTTAAAGTTCTGTATGTACTTGATGTAATACCGCACGCTTCCATAAACTTTAATGATCTACCGATATCTTCCGCCAGCTCTTCATATTTTCTACTCATCTCACCCTGTTGAGCAAAATCCAAAGTCCATTTATGAACTTGATGAAGATCAGCCAATCCGCCTGAAGCAAATGCACGTAACAGGTTAAGTGTTGCAGCCGACTGGTTATATGCTTTGATCATTCTCTCAGGATCCGGAACACGAGCCTCTTTTGTAAAGTCGACACCGTTGATGATGTCTCCTCTATATGAGTCAAGAGTAACTCCGTCGATCGTCTCCGTGTCGCTTGAACGAGGTTTTGCAAACTGCCCGCCTAAACGTCCGACTTTAACGACCGGTAATCCGCCTGCATATGTCATAACGACCGACATCTGAAGTATGACTTTAAAAGTATCTCTGATATTTTGTGCATGAAACTCTGAAAAACTCTCTGCACAGTCTCCGCCCTGTAGTAAAAATGCACGGCCGTTTGCGACCTCTGCCAATTGTGCTTTTAATGAACGTGCTTCGCCTGCAAAAACAAGAGGCGGATATCTTTTAAGCTCGTTTAAGACACGATTTAAATGTTCTTGATCTGGATATGTAGGCTGTTGTAAGATCGGCTTTCCTCTCCAGCTTGATGGGCTCCAATTACTCATTTTATAAACCTTATTTACAATAATTTTTTAACTAGAATAGTAACTTTATATAAATACTATTTGATTACAAATTGCGTGATTTTACTAAAAAGTTCCTAAAAGAGCTCTGATTTTAAATTTTAAGGGATACAATTTCCAAAATCAGCCTCTTTAAAAGATATTTTTATACTTAAAAATGTATAATAACATCACTATAAAACATGAAAGTCAAAAAGATGGATAAATCTAATGCAAAAAAATTATTAGAAGAGTTATATAATGATCTCAGTTCTAAGATAGACAGCCAAGAAGGCATCATATCAAAAGATCATCTTCTTGACTTAATGAGATCGACTGTGGATGCCGTTTCAGGCTTGGATTTTGAACTTCCCGATGCTCTTGACAGTTTAAGAAGATCTCTTGATGACGGATTTAAAGATATAGCAAAAGAGAGTATCAAACAGTACGATTCTACAAATAAAAAATTTGAAGAATTAGCATTTAAACATAAGCAGACTATCAATGACTGTAAAGATCCTCTTATTAACTTAGATGATATAACCGATAAGTTTAACGTTATTCAATCACATATGATCGATGAAGTCTTAAAAGCAAATACGCTGATATCCGACCTGACTAAAAAGGTCGAAAAACTTGAGAAGACTTCACAAATAGATCATTTAACAAAAGTTTATAATCGCAAAATGTTATCAGAGCATTTAGCAAACGTCTGTCAGCATCTTCATTTTGCACATGATATACATGTGTTTATGATCGATATTGACGACTTTAAGATCATTAATGATACTTACGGCCATGTCGTCGGAGACAAGGTCCTTATATTCTTGGCAAATATTTTAAGAAAGACACTCCGAGACGGCGATAGAATCTATAGATACGGCGGCGAAGAGTTTGTCGTTATCTTAAACAGGATCAAAAAAACTGAATGTGCAAATGTTGCCAACAGAATCGTATCTTTGATGCAGACAAACAAGCTCATCTATAAAGAGTTAAATATCAATGTGACGGTAAGCCTGGGTGCTACGACTTTGGTAGAGGGAGACACACCTGATTCGCTTATCGCGAGAGCGGACAAAGCACTTTACAAAGCTAAAAAATCTGGAAAAAATAGAATAGCGGTGGATGAAAAAGATGGAAATTAGTTATTTTGATATTATAGTCGGTTCAATAATCTTACTGCTTGGTTTAAAAGGTATCTTAAACGGGTTTTTTAAAGAGCTTTTCGGTCTTATAGGTATTATCGGCGGTGTCTTTGTCGCTTCTCGTGCAGGCGGCAGCGTTGGACAGATGATCAGTGACTCGCTTCTACATATACAAAACCAGACTGCCATCAACTTTACTGGATTTTTGATAACGCTTGCTATCTTCTGGCTTGCGATGGTCGCAATCGGATATGCATTCAAAAAACTCAGCAAACTAAGCGGACTTGGTCCTGTTGATAAGATAATGGGATTTGTCGTAGGTGCAGGAAAATTCTTCTTGATCATCGCAGTTGTTGCTTACGCTATTTATAACATAAAAGTCATCAGAACAAATATGCAAGACACGATGAAAACGAGTATCTTATTCCCTATTTTGGTAGAGACAGGGGGCTTTATTATGAAACTTGATACTACTGAGATATCAAAAGATATAAATGCAACGGTCACGAAAAAACAGGAAGAGATGCAGGCTCAGATAGAAAAAACTATAGCTGAGAACAAGGATCAAGTTCTTCAAAATGTGACAGAACAGATACAAAAGAACGAACAGAACATGAGTGATGAGATAAAAGAAAAGATAAAAGATTCTATGCCAGAAGATATAAAGAACAAGGTCAACTAAGTTATGAACACGACAACAGATTTTACAGAAAGAACTGTAGAGTATGAAAAACTGCTTCACGATTTTAAAGACCTGCTCAAAAAGAACCATCTTAAGTTCACTATTCAGCGTGAAGTCATACTAGAAACGCTTTATAACTCTGATGAGCACCTTTCACCCGAATCTCTTTACAATCTGATTCAGGAAAAGTATCCTAAGTTAAATACGGGAATAGCTACTATCTACCGTACCCTGACACTTTTAGAAGAATCAGATATCGTCACCTCTTTATCGTTTGGTACACAAGGTAAGAAGTATGAACTTGGTGCAAAAGATCACCATGATCATATGATATGTACCGTATGTAGTCATATCACTGAGTTTGTAGATGAAGAGATAGAAAAAAGACAACAGTCCATAACAAAAGAACTTGGATTCAAGATGACAGACCATTCAATGCAGATATACGGTATCTGCAAAAACTGCCAATAACAACTTTATGAAGGAAAGATAATTGCCATTTAGAAATAAATATATTCAACAACGTATCGAAAAAGCAAACCAGCTCAAAGAGCTTGGATACAATCCCTACTCAAACCATTCCGAGAGAAATACGACAATATCTAAGTATATGAATGTCAACTCTGATGTCGAGCATCTGGAAAATAAACGTGATGAAAACCGCAGCTATACACTCAGCGGCCGTATCAAGTTTTTCCGTATTATGGGGAAAGCAAGCTTTCTTAAAATAGAAGATGAAAGCGGGATGCTTCAAGTGTACGTATCACGCGACAATCTTCCTGAGGGCTACTATAACGATGTGTTC
Source organism: Sulfurimonas sp. HSL3-2 (assembly GCF_039645965.1). GTDB lineage: Bacteria > Campylobacterota > Campylobacteria > Campylobacterales > Sulfurimonadaceae > Hydrocurvibacter > Hydrocurvibacter mobilis. The sequence goes on from NZ_CP147917.1 coordinate 1,296,903, forward strand.
AAAAAACTTGTCGAAGTCGGAGACATCATTGAAGTAACAGGCTACCCTTTTGTGACTAATCATGGAGAACTTTCTTTACATGTAAGCGATTTCAGACTGCTAACTAAAGCGATCTCTCCTCTTCCTGAGAAGTTTCACGGTGTTACGGACAAAGAGATCAGATACCGCCAGCGTTATCTTGACCTGATCATGAACAGCGAGATCAGAAAGACTTTCCAGACACGTTCAAAGATCATATCACTTACTCGCAGATTCTTCGAAGACAAAGGCTTCTTAGAGGTCGAAACTCCTATGATGCACCCTATCGCCGGTGGAGCAAATGCAAAACCGTTCGTAACGCATCATAATGCTCTTGGAATCGACAGATATCTTCGTATCGCGCCTGAGCTTTACTTAAAAAGACTGATCGTAGGCGGATTTGAAGCTGTCTTTGAGATCAACCGTAACTTTAGAAACGAAGGGATGGATGCGACGCATAACCCTGAGTTTACTTCTATCGAGTTTTACTGGGCTTATAAGACATATAAAGATCTTATCAAGATCACAAAAGAGTATTTCGAGTATCTTTTCGATCATCTTAACCTTCCTACTATCCTACCTTACGGAGATATCAAAGTAGATTTCGCTGACTTTAGAGAGATACCTCTTATCACGTCATTGTATGAGATCGGCGGAGTACCAAAAGAGATCGTAAACGACAAAGAGAAAATATTAGAGTTCTTAAGAGCAAACAATCTTGAAGCAAAAGAGTCTATGAACCTAGGACAGCTTCAAGGAGAACTGTTTGACGAGTTCGTTGAAGCTAAACTGATCAATCCGACATTTATCACAGAGTATCCTGTAGAGATCTCTCCTCTTGCAAGAAGAAGCGATGAGCATCCTGAGATCACTGAAAGATTTGAGCTTTTCATCGCAGGCCGCGAGATCGCAAATGCGTTCAGCGAGTTAAACGATCCGGTCGATCAGCTTGGCCGTTTTGAAGCGCAGATGAGTGCAAAAGATGCGGGAGACGACGAAGCTCATGAGATGGATGTGGATTTTGTCAATGCACTTAGCTATGGTATGGCTCCGACTGCGGGTCAAGGGATAGGGATCGACAGACTGGTAATGCTTCTTACTAATGAACATTCAATTAGAGATGTGCTACTATTCCCGGCAATGAAACCTATACACAACGAGTTAAAAGAGAGTGATGACTCTCAAGAAGAAGAATAATTTTAATTTAAATCAAAAAAAGGACTGAAAAGATGAGTTTTTTAAAAGAGTTTGATAACGATATATATGAGTTATGTGAAAAAGAGCTAGAGCGTCAGACTGACCACCTAGAGATGATTGCGAGTGAGAACTTCACTCTTCCGGCTGTAATGGAAGCTATGGGTAGTGTCTTTACTAACAAATATGCTGAAGGTTACCCGCAAAAACGTTACTACGGCGGATGTGAGTTTGCCGATGCTGTTGAACAACTGGCGATCGACAGAGCTTGTGAGCTTTTCGGATGTAAATTCGCAAATGTACAACCGCATGCCGGAAGCCAGGCTAACGGTGCGGTTTACGCTGCACTTTTAACTGCCGGAGATAAACTTCTTGGTATGGATCTTAGCCACGGTGGACACCTTACTCACGGTTCAAAAGTAAGTTTTTCAGGAAAGAACTACCAATCTTTTACTTACGGTGTAGAGCTTGACGGCCGTATCAACTATGATCGCGTTATGGATATCGCGAAGATCGTTCAACCGAAGATCATCGTATGTGGTGCTTCCGCTTACGCTCGTGAGATCGACTTCAAAAAATTCCGTGAGATCGCTGATGCTGTAGGAGCGATCCTTTTTGCTGACATCGCACACATCGCAGGTCTTGTCGCAGCGGGTGAACATCCGAGTCCATTCCCTTATGCAGATGTCGTTACAACTACGACACACAAGACTCTTGCAGGTCCAAGAGGCGGTATGATCTTGACAAACGATGAAGAGATAGCTAAAAAAGTAAACTCTGCTATCTTCCCTGCTCTTCAAGGCGGACCGCTTGTACATGTTATCGCTGCAAAAGCGGTAGGTTTCAAACACAACCTTTCACCTGCATGGAAAGAGTACGCTGTTCAAGTAAAGAAAAATGCTTCTATTCTTGCTGATGTACTGATGAAACGCGGATATGACGTAGTAAGCGGCGGAACTGATAACCACCTTGTACTTGTAAGCTTCATAAACAAAGATTTCAGCGGAAAAGATGCTGATGCAGCTCTTGGACGTGCAGGTATCACGGTAAATAAAAACACTGTTCCCGGTGAAACAAGAAGCCCGTTTGTAACTTCAGGTATCCGTATCGGTAGCCCTGCTCTTACTTCACGTGGTATGAAAGATGCTGAGTTTGAACTGATCGCAAACCGTATCGCAGATGTACTTGATGATATCAACAACGAAACTCGTCAAGCAGAGATAAAAGAGGAACTTAAAGCGTTGGCTCAAAACTTTGTTATCTATAACCAACCGACATACTAGATTAAGGATCAAGAGATAATGACTGCGATGGATTTAAAACTTATTAAGATGGTGACATCTCATTACTGGCAAAAAAGTGATAGAGTCGTCGACAAAATAAGTTTTAAAGGCAGGACTTTTTTCAATAAATTTGAAAGAATCGACAAGACATTGACTCAGTCTGTGATCAATCAACATCTAAAAGGTGAGATAACCGTAGCGCATTCACTGGTAAGTGACAGAGGGATAGTCGAAAATATCGTTATCGATTATAACGGCCGCGATCCTGAGAGATTTTACCATAAAGCTCAGCTTCTGCTGCGTGAAGAGGGCTACATAAACTTTACGGCATTTAAGACAAAAAGTGAAGGACACCTGCATGTTTATATACATAAAGGTCATACAACTTTACAAGAAGCTATACAACTTGGTAAAATGATTTCCATGAAACTGGCGGCAAAACAGCCAAAACAGTGGAAAATGTTTCCAAGTGACGATATACCGCCGGAATATAATATACTTACGCTACCATATGACCTTTATGCCAAAGAGCGCGGAGCTTCTTGGTCAAAGCATATGTAAAGTATTTCTTTAGAAAACATGGAAAGTATGTTTTCTAAAAGGAATATACAAAAAAAGGAGCTATTGTGGAAGAAAGAAACGAATTAAACGACATCATCCTAAACAAAGGTAATGATGCAGCAAGTTCAAGTAAGAAGGTCATTCTTGCTGTTGCAATATTGACGATTATTCTAATAGTTGTAGTAATGATTATGAAAAACTCTGGATCTAGCGGCATAGAAAATCTTCCGCAAGCTCAAGAAACGACAAAAACGAACCTGCCTCCTGAGCCTCCTATGCCTCAAGCTGATGAGCAATCAAATAGTTCACTCTTCGAACCGGTAGAGATCGTTAAAGAGGACAAAAAAGATGATGACCTTGATAAGATAGCTAAAAAGCTTAAAGAGGAAAGTCTTACTAAAGATTACAATGAGCCGGAAACGACAATGATGCCGGTCGAATCTAAACCAAAAGTACAAGCGCCTGTAAAAAAAGCTGCTCCTGTCGTCAAAAAAGAGAGTGTTCAAAAAACTACTCCGGTCGCAAGCGGGAAGCAGACATATATTCAAGTCGGTTCTTTTGCAAAATATGAGCCGGATAAAAAGTTCTTAGCATCGATCAAAAAACTTGGATATGACTATACTTATCACAAAATAAATAGAAACGGTAAGACTATAAATAAAGTTTTAGTTGGCCCGTTTACAACTGAATCAGATGCAAGAGCCGCTTTGAAAAAAATACGTAAAAACGTAGAGCCTGGTGCTTTTGTAACAAAGAAATAGATAGAAGTATATATAAGGGTTTTACTTGATTCACCATACGCAATTTACACTTGATCAATTCGCACCGATCGCCGTTTATCACAAGCTCAAAGGGATCTTCTCAGATGAGATAAGTTATCTTTTTGAGAGTGCAGGACAGAGTGAAGGAAACTACAGTTTCATCATGATTGGTGCAAGAGAAAGACTTCAATATAAAGATGATGTCACTATCTACACAAATGCTCTAGGCGAAAAAGAGATAAAAGAGGTATCGCCTTTTGATTTTCTAAAAGAGTACTATAAAAACATAGATACGGCAATATACAAGTCTACATGTAAAGAGTTAAATATAGGCTACGTCGACGGCTTTATAGGCTATATAGGTTACGATATGGTCAAAGTGTTCGAACCAAGACTCAAACGCAGTATGGATAACCTTAAAGATGAACTAAACACACCGGACCTGGATCTTATACTTCCTAAACTTGTCCTTGTATATTCGCATAAAAACAATGTCATATCTCTTGTTTCCGTACTTGATGAGATGAAAGACAGATTTTCCGAACTTGAGACAGCTTTAAAAGGTTCATATCACTACATTCCTATGGAAAACAATATAGGAGATGATCAAGGTTCATTCGCATTTTCAAAAGATGAGTTCTTCTCTATGGTCGACAGATCAAAAGAGATGATAAAAAGCGGTGATGTGTTTCAGATCCTGATGACCAACCGTTTTACGAGAAATATAAAAGTCGATCCGTTTAGCTTTTACCGTGTACTAAGAACAAAGAACCCTTCACCTTATATGTTTTTAATGGACTATGAAGATTTTAACATCGTCGGAAGCTCTCCTGAGGTCATGGTAAGACTGACCGACGGCGAGATCCTTCTTCGTCCGATAGCAGGGACAAGAAAACGCGGTGACACCAAACAAAGGGATAAAGAGCTTGAAAATGAGCTTTTAGAAGATCCTAAAGAACTTGCAGAACATCTTATGCTCATCGACCTCGGACGTAATGACGTAGGGCGTGTTGCAAAGACGGGAAGCGTAAAAGTCGAAGATATGATGCATATTGAGCGTTTCTCTCACGTTATGCATATCGTCTCAGATGTCGTAGCAGAACTTCGCGATGATAAAGATATGTTCGATCTTTTTATGTCGACATTTACCGCAGGGACTATGACAGGTGCACCAAAGATAAGAGCTATGGAACTTATAGCCGAATTTGAAGGACTTAAACGCGGATTTTACAGCGGCAGTATAGGATACTTTGGATTTGACGGTAATATGGATAGCGCGATAACTATCCGTACCGCTATGGTAAAACCTTCAAGCGTTATACTACAGGCAGGAGCGGGCATCGTCGCTGACTCAGTCAATGAGCTTGAGTATCTAGAGGTCACAAATAAACTTGGTGCTCTTATGAGTTCATTAAAAGATCTCGACTAATAATGAAACTTTTTGCTATCTTTGGAGACCCCGTGTCTCATTCACGTTCCCCGCTTATGCACAATTTTCTTTTTAAGACTCTGCGTGAAGACTCTTGCTACACAAGAGTCCACCTGACAGACGGATCAAAACTAAGAGAAACATTTTTCAATCTTGATCTTAGCGGTGCGAATATTACCGTTCCTCATAAAGAAGCGGCATATGAAGCCTGCGATGAGATAAGAGGATTTGCAAAAGCAATAGGTGTCGTAAATACTATTATACTTGAAGACGGCAGGCTCATAGGCTACAACACGGATGCCGACGGTTTTATGGAAGCTGTCAAACCTTTTGGAAAGATACAAAAAGTCCTTATATTAGGTGCCGGTGGGACTGCAAAAGCCTTGGCAAGCAGATTTCTTCAAGATGATGTACATGTAAGTGTGTTAAACAGAAGTGAATCTAGACTCGATTACTTTAAAGAGTTAGGTCTTACATGTAACAGTTGGGACAGTTTTATCTGTGAAGATTATGATCTTGTCGTAAACACTACAAGTGCCGGACTCAAAGATGATGCCTACCCTGCTCCAAAAGAGATGATAGAAGATATCCTTTCTCATACATCATATGCAGCAGATGCCATCTACGGAAAAGTGACGCCGTTTTTACAACTGACGCAGGAAAAAGGTATAACTTATAAAGACGGGGCAGATATGCTTTTATATCAAGGTGTACTGGCAAACCATCTTTTTTGCAATAAAAGATATGACTTAAAAATTACTGCAGAGATCATGCAAAAGAGCTTTGCTATCTAACAAATCTATTAACTCTGGTTAAATAGTAAAATACAACCGATATATTAGATTAACTAAAAAAATGATATTATCAAACATCATACAAAAAAGAAGAAAAGAGCCGGAGGACCATGTTTTTTAGATCTATAATAAATATATTTAAATACAATTTTAACTTGGACTACAAAGCTATTGAGCATGAACAGTTGCTGGCTGCAGGCGAAAAGTTACCGATTATTATTTTCATAAATATATTTATCGGAGCCATTACCATTATGATGATGTGGAGTGATGTCCCGTATAGATATCTGCTTAGTTGGATCGCATTACTGATCAGCTCCCTGCTACTGAGACTGGCATTGTATTTGACATACAAAAGATCGACTGTGGAGACGACACCGGTATGGAACAGATACTTCATTATTACATCATTCTTCTCGGGTATTGTCTGGGGAATGGTCGGACTGCTTATCGAGTTTTATGTTGCAGAAGCACATCAAGGGTTCGAAGTCTTTATTCTCGGTGCAATGGCTGTAGGTTCTATCGTCACGGCTACATATATTAGATGGAACTATCTGGCATTTATGATCCCGATGCTTCTGTTCCCAAGTATTTATTATTTTTTACAAATTGACGTTTACCACCATTTTATGGGTGTTATGATACTTTTTTTTATGGTTGTCCTCAGCATATCTTCCATAAACTTCAGAAATATCCAAGCAGAAAGAGTGATCTCATTCAAAAAGCTCAGTAACTCAGAACAGCGCTTAAAAGAGATAACTTCAAGTATGGGTGAAGGTATTTTGGTAATAGATAAAAACGGTATCTTAGAGTTTATGAATGCAGAAGCGGAACATATACTAGGATGGAATTTTGATGAGATAAAAAACACGGACCTGCACGACCTGATCCACTTACATGCTCATGGAGCGGATAATAGTTGTATAGTAAAAAAAGCCTATCTTCACGGTGAAAAAAACCATTCTGAAGATGATCACTTTAAACGTAAAAACGGTGAGATTTTTCCTATATCATTAACTGCAGCACCGATCAATGACGATCATAAGACATCAGGTGCCGTTATTATTTTCAGAGATATCACAGAACGTAAAGAGATCGAGAAACAGCTTTCTGATCTGGCACTAACGGACAGGTTGACCGGACTGTATAATCGCGGAAGTTTTGACGAGACACTCAGTTATGAGCTTGAACGTGCACAGAGATACAACAGAAGCCTGTCTCTTTTGATGCTTGATCTGGATTATTTTAAAAAGATCAATGACACATACGGGCATCAAGCAGGTGATGACGTTCTTAAAAAGATCGCAAATGTTATAAAACAATCAATACGCGGCAGTGATTATCCAGCCCGTTTCGGCGGAGAAGAGTTCATAATAATTCTTCCTGAGACAGAGAATAGCAAAGCAGTTGAACTAGCCCAAAGGATAAGAAAAACGCTTGAAAACGAACCTATTGCGATATCTGAAAACGAGACTATTCATGTGACTACAAGTATCGGTGTAGTGACAAGCCGTCAGGGAATTACAACTCAGACATTGCTGTATTTAGTCGACAAAGCTCTCTATAAAGCGAAACGAAACGGTCGTAATCAAGTGTCCTTATAAAAAATTTGATGTATACTTCTCATTCTAAAACTGTTTAAGTACTATCTTAGATCAGCGAAGGATGCTGAAACCATGAAAAATTTTTTTGAAATATTTTCTCCAAAATCATTTATCGTCTTAAAAGAGGGGTATAAAAGTTCATACTTTATGCCGGATCTTATTGCAGGTATAACCGTAGGAGTCGTCGCTCTTCCACTAGCTATGGCATTTGCTATCGCCAGTGGTGTCGGACCTGAAAAAGGGTTATATACTGCAATCGTAGCAGGTATACTGATCTCTCTTCTTGGCGGAAGCCGTTTTCAGATCGGAGGACCGACGGGAGCTTTCGTAGTCATCATCTATGATATTGTTATGCGTCATGGGTATGAGGGGCTTGCGATTGCTACTCTAATGGCAGGTATGCTGTTGATCGTTATGGGACTGCTTCGCTTCGGTGCTATTATCAAATACATCCCCTACCCTGTGATCACAGGTTTTACAAGCGGTATCGCTCTCATCATATTTACATCCCAAGTAAACGATTTTCTAGGTTTAAACATACAAAATCTCCCATCAGATTTTCTCTTAAAATGGGAAAGTTATTTTAAATATATCGACCATATAAATCTCTATAACCTTTTACTCGCACTCATCTCCATAGCTATCATTCTGACTATAAAGCGTTATGTACCAAAAATACCCGGTCCGATCATCGCCGTAATATTCGGGGCTGTTACCGTGTCTATATTCAATATACCGGTAGACACTATCGAATCTCGTTTTGGAGATATCCCACGTACTCTGCCTTCTCCGTCACTACCTATATTTGATCTAACACTTATAAAATCTCTTATTCCTGATGCATTGACGATCGCACTTTTAGCAGCGATAGAATCACTTTTAAGTGCAGTCGTTGCAGATGGGATGACGGGACGCTCACATAAGTCCGATACAGAGCTGATCGCTCAAGGTGCTGCCAATATAGGTTCTATCTTTTTTGGCGGTATTCCTGCAACAGGAGCCATCGCAAGAACAGCTACAAATATAAAGTCAGGTGCTAAAACTCCGCTAGCAGGAATTATCCACGGCATTGTCATAGCCCTGTTTATGTTTTTATTTGCAGAGTGGATCGTAAAAGTACCTATGGCTGTCATGGCGGCAATACTCATTATTATCGCTTGGAATATGAGTGAAGTACACCACTTTAAACACATATTACGAGGTCCAAGAAGTGATGCGATGGTTCTGCTTACGACATTTATTCTTACTGTTTTGGTTGATTTGACCGTTGCCGTTCAAGTCGGAGTCGTACTGGCATCGCTGCTCTTTATTAAACGTGTTATAGAAGTGACGCAGGTTCAAAACAGCAGGTTTAAACTAAGCGGATTTGAATCTCAGACAGAGGAACGGCTCGATGATCCTGATATGCTTACAAAAAAAACCATTCCCGAAGATACCGAAATCTATGAGATAGACGGACCCTTTTTCTTTGGCGTGGCAGACAGCCTCAAAAGAGTCATGGAGACACTTGGTTACACACCGAAAGTCTTTATTCTAAGAATGCGCAAGGTACCTGTCATAGATGCTTCAGGCATGCATGCACTAGAAGAGTTTTATCTTCGCTGTAAAAAACAAAACACAAGATTCATCCTCTCAGGAGTAAATCCTAATCTGGAAAGTATGCTGAAAAAGTTCGGTTTTTATGCGATGATAGGAGAGGAAAATGTTTTTGACCATATAGATAAAGCGATCCGTGCCTCTGAAGAGGAGATATCAAAGAAAGAGGATTAAGAATCCACAATCACAGTATTTCTCCCACTATGTTTAGCATTGTATAATGCTAAATCAACTCTTTTTAAAAGTTCTTCATTGTTCTCATTTTCTTTATATTGGACCAGACCTATACTGATCGTTATATGTTCTATCTCTTCAAAGGTATAGTTATCGACAGCTGTTCTGATCCTTTCAACGATTGTCGCCGCCATTTCTAATGTTGTCTTTGGCAGTATTATCATAAACTCTTCACCGCCGACTCTTGCAAAAATATCGCTCTTGCGCAGATGCTGTTTTACGAGATCAACTACCGATTTTAAAATTTTGTCTCCAACATCATGCCCGTATGTATCATTGACATCTTTAAAATAATCCAGATCAAACATACATAATGAAAATGTCGTATGATACCTATTTGCTCTATCTATCTCATTTTTTAGAGCATCATTGAAGTAGTACCTATTATATATCTCAGTCAGTGAATCTTTCATAGCTATCTCTCTCATATTTTCATATGCTTGATTCAGCTCTTTTGTCCTCTCTACTACTGTCTTTTCCAAAGAGGCATTAAGATTCATCAATTCACTGTTTTTTTGTTTGATCTCTTTTGAATACTTTAACAGCCTGTTTTTTAAAGCGATGGAAATAAGATAAGATACAAATAAAGATAAGACGATCAATACTAATGAAAAGATCATGATCCGTACATACTGTTTTTTATACATCTTTGTTAAGGATTCCGCTTTTTCCTGTAACTTGTCGTTAAAAGCGTTATAATAAAACCCATTCCCGACGATCCAGTCACTTCCGGGCACTTTTTTTACATAAGAAAACTTTTCTTCTACTTGACCTGTCAGAGGATTTTTTAATTTATATGATACAAAATAGGGATCTTTTGACTTTGCACTTTTTATGAGCTCTTTTATAAACTCTTTTCCGTCTTCATCTTTTAAAGAAAGGACGTTCTCGTTTCTCGGAAAGAGACCCTGCCCGTTCATTATATTGTTTCCATTCTCATCTATAACAAAAAAATACTCACTTTCATTTATAGACATATTGCGTAATGTCTTTAGTGCATGCTCTTTCATCTGAGACATTACCGTATCCAAGTACTCGGCAGATCCCATGTACCAATCAAAATCATCAAATCTTTTAACGTATGCAAGCTGTTCATACTGTTTATTCGGGTCAGTGTTTGGACGAGTGAACGTATCCCATATAAACCCTTCACCTTTCTCTTTTGCCAGTGCTATCTCTTCACGGATAATATGCCTTTGATCCGCATCTTGAAGGTCTAAAATATTTTTTCCTTCAAAATGTTTCAAATAACTTGGTGAAAGGTGCGATACGCCGTTAAAATCCACTATGAATATATAGCATTCGCCATTGTTCCATGTAAGAGATCTTAAAGAATCGATTATCTCTTTTTGCAGCTCTTTTTTTGTATGATTTTTTATATTTTTTTCATAAATGTTTTTTGCGATGGAGTAAGCCGTATCTACTCTGTTTTTGACTGTCTCTTTTAAGATCTCCGTCGTTACGGATTTTTTGTATTCAAGCAGTTTTGCGGCAATATCGACTTTTGAGATGACTTTGTTTTTTTGTGCCTCGACATATACCGTTTCCATATCTTCCAGAGAATCTTGATACTGAAGTTCATTTATATGCAATAAGAACAACGAGACCATTGTTACGACTAAAGGTATGAATATAAAAGGGCCGTAAGCGATTATGGAGACAAGACTCTTTTCGCTCAAAAAATTAAATATATGTTTCATCGGACAACTTTCAAGTATAACTTTACTCTATAATACCGAATCTATACAAAAAAAAATATAATTTATTACATAAAGTGTGATATTTAGATCTTCACTCTATCTTCTAATGCCCTTGTCAGCGAAAGTATATCGATATTTTCAAGACTTACACCTGTCGGTACGCCTTGGGCGATTTTAGTAAATCTGACATCATAATCACACAGTTTATCCTCTATATAGAGAATGACCGCGTCATTTTGGATCGACGGAGTAAGTGCAAATATCACTTCGCTGACCCCGCTTGAGACAATATCTTGAAGATGGGAAATATCTAGCTGGTCTAACGAATCAAGAACAAAATATCTACCCTCAAAGAGCCCGTTTTCTTCAAAAGTGAGTATGTCTTTTGCATTTTCGACAATACATAAAACCTCTATATCTCTTGAGGTGTCGCTGCAGATGGCACAAAGCTCATCTTCACTCATACCGCCGCATGAGATACATTTTTTCAGACTTCCGACGGCATTTTCTATGGCATGGGCAAGTTTTATGGCGCTGAAACTGTCTTTCATAACCATATGGTATGCGAGTCTAATGGCTGATTTTTTGCCGATTGTAGGCAGTTCTTCCAGACATTCGACAAGACGGTTAAACTTTTCCAGCGATCTTTTCATCTTACATCTACTTTAGGTAAAAATATCCATATTTTCAGCTTTGCCTTTAGGTTTCCGGCAATATCAAGAGCTTTATCTCCAAAGCCCGTAAACAGGTCGGCTCTGATAGGAGACTTGATAGCAGAACCTCTGTCCTGGGCGAAAACCACTCTGTCTATATTATGATATATATCCTTAGCATCAATATAAAGCATACTGCCCAGCGGAATATATTTGCTGTCAACGGCTGCTGAACGCATAGGTGTCAATGCAACGCCTAAAGCTCCTCTGACATCAGTCACTTGTTTCTTTTTAAAATACACGACTCTTGGATTATGATTTAAGACATCATCCACTTTTTGCGGGTTCTTTTCTGCCCACTCTTTTATCTTTTGCAGCGACATATTTTTTTTCTCAATAGTCCCGCTTGATATCAGGTATTTCCCTACAGATTGGTATTTATGACCGTTATTACCGCCGTATCCGACAAAAAGGGTATCGTTATTGTCCAGTCTGATACGTCCCGAACCCTGTATCTCCAAGAAAAATGCATCGATCTTATTATCTACATAACAGATAACAGAAGCGTTAATATCTTTTTGCTCTGCTCTTGTGTAATATGGAAGGACTTTACCGTCTTTCAGCCTGCCTTTGAGATGATAGTTTTTCAGCTCCGGATAATAAGCGCTAAAATCTATATCATATATATCGTTGGGCTTTGTATACAGCGGATACTGATACTCGTCATGCTGTGTCAAAGAACCGTGAAGTTCAGGCTCATAATAGCCTGTTAAGACTCCCGTATCTTTCTCTTTATCCATAATCTGGTAGAGTTCAAAGTTCTCTTCTACGAACTCTTTTTTATCACTTACATGTAAGGCATCTTTACAAAGTGATCCATAGAGTTCCTGCGTCTTTTTAGTCTTACAGTTTGCAATAAATCCCTCTACTACCTCATCAAAGTTCTCATCATTAAATCCGTCCAGATCTGAAAGGTCAGCTTTTTGCAATGTTGTATCGGGCATCGCAGGGACTACGACTTTACTGGAACATCCGACAAAAAACAGCACTACAAAAAAAGGTAAAATGAATCTCATTACTTTCTTTCCAACTCTTTTTTAAGATACATACCTGTATAACTTCCGGTTTTTTTATGATCACGCGCTACTTCTTCTGGAGTTCCGACAGCGATGATATCTCCGCCGCCGCTTCCGCCTTCTGGTCCCATATCTATGATGTAGTCAGCATTTTTTATCATATCAAGGTTATGTTCGATGACAAGAACGCTGTTTCCAAGCTCTACAAAGTTATGAAGCACTTTTGTCAGACGGTTTACATCGTCAAAGTGAAGGCCCGTAGTCGGTTCATCAAGGATATAAAGTGTCTTACCCGTATCTTTACGACTTAACTCTTTAGAGAGTTTTATACGCTGCGCCTCACCGCCTGAGAGTGTCGTCGCATTTTGTCCAAGAGTGATGTAACCAAGACCTACGTCATAAAGTGTCTGAATCTTTATCTTTATCTTCGGGATCGGATCAAAGAACTCCAACGCTTCGCTTACGCTCATATTTAAGACATCGGAGATACTTTTACCCTTATAATGCACTTCTAAAGTCTGAGCATTGTAACGAGTCCCCTTACATGAGTCACATTTGACCATAATGTCAGGCAGGAAGTGCATCTCTATCTTTATCTCGCCCTCACCCTGACACTTCTCACAACGTCCGCCTTTAACATTAAAACTAAAACGTGATGAGCTGTATCCACGGATATTTGCCTCTTTTGTCTTTGCAAAAAGATTACGTATCTCATCCATCACTCCGGTATATGTCGCCGGGTTACTTCTAGGTGTTCTTCCTATCGGGCTTTGATCCAGATAGATCACCTTGTCGACATGCTCCAGCCCCTCTATCTCGACACCTGCTACTTTTTTGACTTTTCTTGCGTGGTTAAGTATCTCTCTTGCTGTCGGCAGAAGTGTCTGAAGGATCAACGAACTTTTTCCGCTTCCGCTCACTCCTGTGATACATGTAAAGTTATTAAGAGGTATTTTCGCACTCAGATCGTTGATATTGTTGAGTGTTACGTTCTTTATCTCAATAAAATTCTCTTGCGGGCGTCTGTAAAAATACTCTATCTTCTTACGTCCGACAATATAATCAGCCGTTAGAGTATCTGCTTTTTTCAGTTCCTCGAATGTCCCTGCAAAAACGACCTCTCCACCGAATTTTCCGGCACCAGGACCGATATCGACAATGTAGTCTGCCTGTTCTATCGTCTCTTTGTCATGCTCGACGACTATAACGCTGTTGCCCTTCTCCTGAAGAGAACGAAGCGTACGGATAAGCTTTAACGTATCGCGCTCATGAAGACCGATGCTCGGTTCGTCAAGGACATACATGACTCCTGTCAGTCCGCTTCCTATCTGCGAAGCGATACGGATACGCTGTGCTTCACCGCCGCTTATCGTCCTTGCATCACGACCCAGAGTGATGTAACCAAGTCCAACGTCAAACAAGAAGTAAAGGCGCTCACGTATCTCATTTAGTATCGGTGCTGCTATCATCTTGCCCTGAGCATTTAGATGAGAGAAATTCTCCTCCGATTTAAACCACTCATAGCTTTTGTTGATAGGCATATCAAGTATTGACGCGATACCCTGATCCGAGACTTTTACTGCGAGACTCTCCTGTTTTAAACGGTATGAGTTGCAGACGTTACACACCTTCTCGCTCATATAATCAGCAAGTTCTTTCTCATCTTTGAACATATCGTATGCTATCTTGATGATACCCGGCCATACGCGCTTGACCGGATGCCCTTTCCAAAGAAATGTGACTTCATCTATGCCGCCGTGAAGGATCGCTTTTTTCTGATACTCTTCCAGCTCAGAGAACGGTACTGTCATATTGATGTTGTTCTCTGTACAAAAACCTTTTAAGAACGTAAAATAGTATCCCTTGTTAAAACCGTAGACTATCTTTACCGCACCCGTTTCAATCGTCAGGTCTTTATCTATTATCTTGTCATGGTCCAATGCATAACGCACACCTAGACCGTCACACTCAGGACATGCTCCCTTTGGTGAGTTAAATGAAAAAGAGAGAGGTTCAAGTTCGTCAAAACTTATCTTACAGTCAAAACAGGCATTGTGTTCGCTGTAATGGATAGTAGACTCTTTCATCCCCAACTCTTCATGGTTTAAGATATCTACCTCTACTTCACCATAGCTTTGTTTTAACGCTTTTTCGACATCCTGAGCTATACGGTCTTTGTTCTCTTCACTGATGACTAAACGGTCTATGACTACTTTAATGGTATGTTTTTTCGTTTTTGAGAGTTCTATCTCCTCATCCAGTCTTGTCATCACTCCGTCGATCATCGCTCTTACGTAGCCTTTTTGAACAAGAGACTCTATCATCTCGTTAAACGATCCTTTTTTCTCATTTACTAAAGGAGCCAGAATCACGACTTTTGCATTTTCTGGAAGTTTAAGGACCTCGTTTATAATATCCTCGGCACTCATATGAGTGATCTTTTTGCCACACTTGTGACAGTGCTGCACACCTACACGAGCATATAGAAGACGGAGGTAGTCATAGATCTCCGTAATAGTCCCGACGGTCGAACGAGGATTTTTAGAGGTCGTCTTCTGGTCTATGGCGATAGCCGGAGTAAGTCCCTCTATCTTGTCGATATCCGGTTTTCCTATACGGTCAAGGAACTGTCTTGCATAAGAGGATAAAGACTCTATATATCTTCGCTGCCCCTCTGCATAAAGTGTATCAAACGCCAGTGTAGATTTACCGCTTCCGCTGAGCCCCGTACAGACGACCAGTTTGTTCTTCGGTATCTCTAAAGAGATATTTTTTAAATTATTTTCACGTGCACCAAAAATTTTTATCATTATCTATCCTAAATATATTCTATAAAAAAAATGTTCTATAAGTTAAATAGCCGACAACACCTATGTAAAATAGCACAAGCAGGTCTTTTTGCAAAGATTCGCTCGTAGAGTGTTTCAGCATAACACCGAAATATACACCAACCAGTGATGCTATACCTATGATCAAGCCGCTATGGAAGTCTATGACTCCGTGCAGACTTTGGGAAATAAAACCCGATATCGAAGAAAAGACTACAAAAAAGAGTCCCGCCGATGTCGCATTTTTAAGCTTTACATGTAAGAATCCGACTAATATCGGAACAAGTAAAACTGATCCCCCGACCCCTATGGAAACGCTGAACATTCCCAAAAGAAATCCTATTATAAAGAGTATCACCGGATTGACCGTTTTTTGACTTCTATGTTCTTTTACTTTAAAGAAGAGCCTTAAAAGTGCAAAGACCGTAAATGCCAAAAAGATACCCTGTAGTATTATTGCATCTACATTTGCAACTATCATACCACTAAAAAGAGCACCGACAAAACCTCCGGCACCTATTATAAAGACCATCTTTACATCTAGAGTACCTTTTCTCAGGTTTAAATAGCTTCCATAAATGGAACTGAAAACCATTTGAACGACTGAGATACCGATAGAGGTCTTCATATCAAATC
Organism: Sulfurimonas sp. HSL3-2; assembly: GCF_039645965.1. Lineage (GTDB taxonomy): Bacteria > Campylobacterota > Campylobacteria > Campylobacterales > Sulfurimonadaceae > Hydrocurvibacter > Hydrocurvibacter mobilis. Next base: position 1,313,270 of record NZ_CP147917.1, read on the forward strand.
CATGAAACAAAAGTAACGGCACTAAGATCGTCCCGCCGCCGATACCAAAGAAACCTGATAGCAATCCGACAAAACTACCAAGGAAAACAAGTTCAAGCATCAATACTCTTTATATTGGTTCAAATTTCGCCCGATTATACCCAAGAATTGCTTACGAAGATACATAGAGAGCCACTGTATTAATTTATTTTTAGGTTTGTATAACGTATAATCTACTAAATTTTGTATATTGGATTAAAAAATGTTATCTACCATCACTAAAGCAGCTACAAACTTTTGTGAGCATCAAATAAGAAAACCTTATTCATTATCAGATGAGATGCCCAAAATGAGAATGTTTATTGCTTCTATAAACATATTGGAGAACAATAACACGCATAAAGTGTATGTTGCAGCGCCGACAGAACTGCTGCAGACACTGTGTGAAATTTTTCTTTTTGAAGATGATTGTGATGAAGAGACACTCAAAGATATGTTGTTAGAGATGACAAATATGATAGTAGGAAGTGCAAAAGTGATAGCTCAAGAAGAAAATGGAGCAAAGAAGTTTGATATAAGGACTCCGGTCTTTTTAGATATAAATGACTTTAACTATCCATATGATTCTGAAGTAAATATCAGTATAGGTGACACAAATATACTAGTAGCGATCAAGGAAAACGATGCCGCATAACGATGAAACTGAATTCGATGAGACAAAAGAACTTTCATGGATGAACTATGAGGGTTTGCTGGATATGGAGGTCGAGTTCGTCGCTGATCTTGGTGAAACGGAGCTTAGTATCGGTGATATACTTAAACTTGAAAAAGGTTCTGTCATCGATTTGAAAAAACCTGCCGGAGAGAGTGTGGAGTCTTATGTAAACGGGCGTATCTTGGGAAAAGGTGAAGTCATGGTATATGAAAAGAACCTTGCTATCCGTATTAACGAGATCTTAAACTCCAGTGCCGTCTTATACCATCTGTCGAAGGAACGATTATGAAGAAGATACTCTTTTTACTGTTTATACCGCTGGCACTTTTTGCATCGAAGATACTAAGCTACAACGTATATGACAGAAGCGACAGAGTCGATGTGATGTTTACGTTTGATACTCCGTATGACGGTGTCATAAGCCAGCAGACACAAAACTCGAAGATCATAATCAAACTTGATGATGCGACCATAGAGTCTCAAAAAATAAAAAAACTCTCATCTCAGTACCTGACACAACTGACCATCACACCGGTAACGAACTATACGCAGATAGTCGCTTATGTTCCGACAGATGTACAACTTCAAGCATCAAAGACCGCAGATGCTTACGGTCTGCGTTTGAGATTTAACAAAGCGGCTCCGGCACTTCAAGCTGCCGGGACGACTGCAACTTCTGCTTTACCGACAAAAAAAGATATTCAGATCTCAACAGGATACTATATAGTCATAGCGGTTTTACTGGCTAGCCTTGTCTTTGTGTACTATCTAAAAAGAAAGATAACAAATGCGACAAACGCTAAAAAGAGTCCCGGTATGATTAAACCTGCGAGAAAATCTTGGCTGTTCAATCCTAAAGATGAGAACCAAGAGGATGTAAATATCCGCTTTTCAAAACAGATAGATCAAGTAAACAGAGTGATCATGGTCGATTACGGAAATCTAAGCTACCTTATCCTAGCAGGAAACGACAATATACTTCTTGATAAGTTTGAAGACAATAAGCCTGTCACAAATAATGAGTTTGAAGAGATACTAAAATCTCGTAATGAAGAACTTACAGAGCTGCTGCAGCTAAACAACAACAAAGAAAAAGAACCTTTTCAGACATACAAGGAAAAAGCCGCTTCCATAGCGTATGACGTTTAATCTTTAATCCCAGAATACTTTACATGTAGAGCTTACATGTAAAGTATTTTTCTACAAAGATCTATCTAGCCAGATAATCTCTCCAGCCTCCGTATTTCGTGATCTCCTCTGCGCCCAAAAGAGCATTGTTCTCACATAAAAACCCGTAAACACTGCTTCCGTCTTCTAAAAAAACAGTCCCGATACAAAGCGGCGATGCGATCTGGATCATAAATGCACCGAAGTTTTCCAAAGGCATCTCCCATACTTCAAGCTCCAATGATGCATCGCTTGTCTCATCACGGATCATTCCGGGACGAGGCGGTACTTTTTCAGGCACGTTGTAAAGGCGGTAACCTTTGGCTGTCAATGTCTTTTTTTCAAGACGGGCATCCAGCTCGGTCAACTGATGGTTAAGCGGCAGTCCGCTCATATGTGCGCCGCATACGGCGATCTTGATAGTTTTAGACATCACTGCCCCTTTGCATATAATTTTCCCCTATCTGTAACAGTTTTCTATCTTCAAAAGCCTCTGCAAACAGTGTAATACCAAACGGCAGACCGTTTTTTCTAAAACCGGCAGGAACCGCATAAGCCGAGAAGTCCAGAAGATTCATAAAGTTTGTATAGTATCCGAGGTTAGAATTCAGCTGTATCGGATCGGCGTTTACTTCATCTATCGTATAGATAGTCCCCGTCGTCGGAGTCAATGCAAAATCGATGTCTTCCATCACGATATCCGCTTTACGTCTGTAGGCTTTTAGCTTGTACTCTGCATTAAAGTAATCCTCCGCACTCTTACTTTTTCCCGACTCAATGATCGTACGAGTGACATCTATAAGACTTTGGGGAGAGTTTTCTATCATATCCTTTACGGCTACGTAACGTTCAGCCACCCAAGGTCCGTAGTAAAGCAGGTTTGCCGCTTCAAGCATAGGCGAAAAATCGGTCTCGACCGCGGTTCCGCCCATCTCTTCAAATCTTTGAACCGCTTTATAAAAAAGCTCCTCTGCTTCAACGTCACCGAAAAATTTCAGCTGATCGGCTCTTGGAACGGCAAAACGAAAGCTTGAAGGCACACTTTTTTGCATCTCAGGCATCTTACGGCTGTATGGATCGCCTTCATCAAAAGAAGCCGCGACGTCAAACACCTTTTGAGCATCCTCAGTGCTTTTTGCAAAGATTGAGATACAGTCTAGACTTCTACATGCAGGCACTACACCCGATGTACTGAGCACTCCTTTAGAGGGTTTGAGCCCTACAAGGTTGTTAAAAGCAGCCGGTACGCGTCCTGATCCCGCAGTGTCCGTTCCAAGTGAGAATGCTGCCATCTCTAAAGCGACGCTTACCGCACTTCCCGAACTCGAACCGCCGGAGATATACTTAGGGTCGATGCTGTTTTGACAAGCCCCAAAAGGAGAACGTGTCCCTACAAGTCCCGTCGCAAACTGATCAAGAGTCGTCTTTCCTACAGGAATAGCACCCGCTTTTATGAGAGCCTCTACGGCAAAAGCCGATCTTTCAGGCATATAACTGTAATCAAGACACCCTGCCGTTGTCGGTATACCAGCAAGGTCGATATTGTCCTTAATGGCAAAAGGGATCCCGTAAAGAGGCAATGAAGAGGGTTCGCACGCTTCAAGTCTTTGAAGGTATGGTTCAAGTTCATCGTCACTTAGTATATGTATCCAGATAGGATTAGCGCTGTGTTGTTCTATACGCTTTTTTATCTGTGCCATCAACTCTCTTGGAGTAAGTGTTTTATTTATATATGATTTTTTTAGATCAGAGATATTCATTTGTTTTCCTTTAGTCAATAGTTGTTAGAGGTATTTCGTCATCTTTTGTACGAAACGCTTCGATAAAAGCCGCCATCATAATAAGCGCGCCGCCCGTCCATTCGACGTACGTCATCGTCTCACCCGCGATCAATGTCGCCGAGATAACCGCAGTGATAAGTTCCAAGATAATAATGATCGATGAACGCCCTGCTTCCATATGCGTCACTCCCCACTGAGAGCCTATATTTGCTAAAAGCAGCCAGAAAAGTGCATACATCACTAGCATAAGCCATGCATTTTCGCCGATGCCTAAAGGAAACTGTTCTATGCCTGCAAGTAAGAACATCCCCGCAAGAGCAAAACAGCCAAAGAACATACTGCCTATTTTCGATCCGACCGGTACGGCTTGAACTGCACGAAAAAGCAGGTTGTTCATAGCAAAGAAAAGACCCGATGCCAAAGCGATAAGGTCGATCCATGACGGCGGAGAATCGAGTACGTCAAAACCACCCAGAATCAAGAAAGCTCCGCTTATAGCCAAGAAAACACCCAGATAACGCCAACGGTCTATCTCCTCTTTTAAAAAGAAGCGTCCTCCCGCTACTCCCCATACAGGCAGCAGGTAAAAAAGCACCATCACACGGATCACTTCACCGTTGATGAGAGCATAAGTAAAAGCAAGGTTCGCCCCGCCGCCAAAAAGTGCGATCAAAAGCATTATCCTTTTATGCCCTTTCCATAAAGAGAACTGTTTAAGCAGCAGCGGAGTCAATGCAAGAGCCAGCATACCGTAAGCTAAAAAGATAAGTCCGATCCCGTCAATACCCATCTCGTTTATAGCTTTAAGCGGCAGCCATGTAAGACCCCACAGTACAGAGGCTCCAAGCAGTACAAAAACAGGAAGATGCGCTCTCATAATAGTCCTTTTTTTTCAGCGTAAGTATTGAAATGTCTCATCTCAGTCTCTGCCATCCAGCAGTTGATCTCCCATAGATCGGCGATCGGGGCATTCGTAAAAGGGAGAGTATGCAGATATCCGTCAGGTCCGAATTCCGGTGTCATCGTTGTGATCTGCATCCCTTTTACATTTTGCGCATCCCAAACGATCTCCCATATCTCTTGATGAGAAAGTAAAGCCTCTTTGTATTCAGGTGCTCCGGGATGAGGCACTTGAGGACCCTGTGCATAACCCACACGGGAATGGATATGGTGCACGTTTGCTGCGATAGCTTTCATAGTATCGAGTTCCGTAGTCATCAGACGTTCGCAGACCACGCACCAGTGGCTCATATCGAGTGTCAGTTTGATCTCAGGGATCGCATCTACTATACTTTTTGTCATCCAGGGAGTAAACAAAGATCGGCTGCGGTGCGTCTCAAAAGAGATCTCTATATTATACTTTTTTGCCAGCTCCATAGAGCTTTTAAAAAACTCTATGCTCTGCTCTTGGCTCCATGCATCACATCCGCCTATGCAGGTCATAAAACGAGGGTTTAGTTCCAAAGAGTTCTTTATAGCCTCTTCGACATCGTTGATATGCCCCTGCAAAGTATGATGACGTGAGGGGACATAGTCGCCTCCCGTCACGATCTCGCCTATGAAAGCGAGATCATACTTCTCTAGACATTCTTTCCAACGTGCTTTCTCTTCCGACACTTGGGGCACTTTTCCTTCGATCCCTTCAAAACCTGCTTCTTTTACCTCTTTACAGGCAGTTTCAAAGTCTCCCGTAAATCCCCACATGGTCTTAAAATTCTCTACTTTCATCTTCTCTTCTTTTACAAAGGCTCGATAACAAACAGCATCTTGCCTGCTTGAATATTTTCGCCTTCATGACAAAGGACCTGTGTGATCTTTCCGTGCTCAGGTGCTTCGATATCGACTTCCATCTTCATCGATTCCGCGATCGCAAGAACTTCACCCTCTTCTACCACATCACCGAGCTTACACATCACTTTCCACAGGCTTCCCTGAACAGGAGACTCGACTGCCTCGGCATTCTCACCGATCTCGATATGCTCCATATTCTGTTTTTCAACATCTGCGCTCTCAGTCCTGAAGTTAGCAAGACCCGTGCGTTCCCACATCTGGCGCTCCTCTTCAAAAGCGTCCTGCTGTGTCTTTTTAAATGTCTGGATCGAATCGTCGTTTTGCTCTAAGAACTCTTTATACGCTTTAAGACTGAACGTCGTTTCCTCGATTTTGAGGTTAAAACGCCCTCTTGGAAAATCTTCACGCATCTGATGAAGTTCGTCTGAGCTGACCTCATAGAACTTGATCTGATCAAAGAAATTTAAAAGCCATGGTTTACCCGCACTAAAATCTTTTGTCTGACGGTAACGGTTCCACATCTGTACCGTACGTCCGACGAACTGGTAACCTCCAGGTCCTTCCATACCGTAGACACACATGTATGCCCCGCCGATTCCTACGGCGTTTTCCGGCGTCCATGTACGTGCAGGATTATATTTTGTCGTTACAAGACGGTGACGAGGGTCAAGCGGTGTCGCAACAGGAGCACCAAGATAGACATCTCCAAGCCCCATTACAAGATAGTTTGCTCCAAAGACGATCTTTTTGACCTCTTCTATGCTACCCAGTCCATTGATACGTCTGATGAACTCGATGTTGCTAGGACACCACGGTGCATCAGGACGGACAGTTCTCATATACTTGTCGATCGCTATACGTGTCGACTCATCATCCCATGAAAGCGGTAGATGCACGATACGTGCAGGGACCTCGATATCATCGACTGAAGGAAGTGTGAGCTCTATCTCTTTTAATCTCTCGATGAGTGCCGCACGGTCACATACTCTAGGTTCGAAATGGATCTGTAAAGAGCGGATGCCCGGTGTTATATCCGTAACACCTTCTATATCTGCCTCTTTCAATGCTTCCATCAATACATGCACGCGAAAACGCAAACTGATATCGAGTTCCATCTCACCGTATTCGACTAGAAGATTGCTGTCACCCGATTGACGAACGACGATAGCAGGAAGATCTTTTTCCCCCTCATCGCTGTAAAGGATAGGCGAACCTATCGGCTTAGGTGCTAAGAAAACTGCTTCATCATAGCTTTTGAGTCCATTGATTGCATCATCTTGTGCTTTGATCATCTCTTGCGCTGTCTCATGTTCCACAGGAACGAATTTCACTCTGTCGCCCGCACGAAGCTGACCCATTTTCCACAGTTCCGCATTGATTATCGTCACCGGGCACACAAAACCACCAAGGCTCGGACCGTCAGGTCCAAGGATCACAGGCATATCTCCCGTAAAGTCCACTGCACCGATAGCATATGCGTTATCATGAATGTTTGAAGGGTGAAGTCCCGCCTCGCCTCCAGATGTTCTCGCCCACTCAGGTTTTGGACCGATGAGACGGATACCCGTTCTGTTTGAGTTGTAATGGATCTCCCACTCAGTCTCAAAGAATGTCTTGATGTCGTTATCGGTAAAAAAGTCAGGAGCACCGTGAGGTCCGTAAAGTACCCCTATCTCCCAACTGTTCTTAAACTCTTTGTGAGGGATCACCACTTTGTCTGCCGCTTCACCTTTTATGAGACTGCCGATATGCAGTACGTCACCCGATATTAACGTACGTCCTGCATGCCCGCCGAACTGTCCGAGTGTAAACGTCGAACGGCTTCCCAGATACTCAGGCACATCAAAACCGCCGCGAACCGCAAGGTATGTTCTAAACCCTTGTGCATGGACTTTTTTAAGTTTAAGCGTACTGCCTGCTTTCACATGTACGGCTTCGTTCATAGCGATCGTCTCGCCCTCTAGGGAAGCATCTATCTTTGCACCGCATAGAGCGATAACAGTATCTGAATTAAAACGAAGTGTCGGTCCTGCAATAGCGATCTCTAAGCCCGCAGCCGCTTCATCATTTCCTACGATGCGGTTGGCATAACGGAAACTGAAGTTGTCAAATGGCCCTGAAGGCGGTACACCGATATCCCAAAACCCTGTACGTCCCGGGAAATCCTGTACAGTCGTCTGCGTACCCGGACGAAGAACATCTATACTGCTTGTAGAAAACTCAAAACTGTTCAGATATTTTGTCGTCTGCTGTGCGTTTTTAAACACTTCCGATTTTACGATAGCACCCAGATAACGCAGGTTTGTCTCTATACCGTCTATTGCCGTGTTGTCTATCGCCTCGGCTATCTTTACAAGTGCTTCCTTGCGGTCATCTGCTTTGATGATAAGTTTTGCGATCATCGGATCGTAAAATGCAGAGACATTAAGTCCCGTCTCGATGAATGTGTCGCATCTGATACCCTCTGCAAACTTCACATTAGTCAGTACGCCTGAACTCGGCTGAAAGTTTTTAGACGGGTCTTCTGCATAGATACGTACCTGTATAGAGTGCCCTTTTGGTGCATGGACATACTCGTAAAGTGCCGGATTTTCTCCATACGCCTGAGTGATCATCCACTCGACAAGATCGACACCAGTGACCTCTTCGGTGATACCGTGTTCGACCTGAAGGCGTGTGTTTACTTCAAGAAAATAGAACTCGTCAGTAGTCGTGTCATAGACAAACTCTACCGTTCCGGCTGAAAGATAAGCCACAGATGATGTAAGAGCGACAGCCGCTGCATACAACGCTTCTCTGGTCTCATCCGATATTCCCGGAGCAGGAGTCTCTTCGATCACTTTTTGGTTACGGCGCTGAACGGAACAGTCTCTGTCACCCAAAGCTGCTATGAAGCCTTTACCGTCTCCAAATACCTGTACTTCGATATGGCGAGCTAATGCGACATATTTTTCTAAGAACATCCCTCCGTCTGAGAAGTTATTCTCACTCAGACGTTTAACCGACTCATATGCACTGCATAGTTCAGTTTCATCATAACACAGCTGCATACCGATACCGCCGCCGCCAGCCGTACTTTTTAGCATAACCGGATAACCGATACGTGTCGCCTCTTTTTTTGCTTCTTCAAGGTCTGCAAGGATTGAAGAACCAGGTAGGAGGGGAACATTGTTTTGCTCAGCGAGTGCACGTGCCGTATGTTTAAGACCAAACTGCTTCATATGTTCCGTACTCGGCCCGATAAATCTGATGCCCGCTGTTTCACACTCCTGTGCGAACGCTGCATTTTCACTTAAAAAACCATATCCGGGATGGATCGCCTCTGCACCGCTCTCTTTAGCGACCTCAAGGATCTTTTTCGTATCTAGATAACTCTCACTTGCAACGCCGTGACCTATGAAATATGCCTCATCGGCAAGGCTTACATGTAATGAATCTGCATCTGCAGCCGTATAAACAGCGACAGAGCTGATACCCATCTTTCTTAGAGTACGTATAACACGGCAAGCTATCTCACCACGATTGGCAATTAGTACTTTTGTAAACATTTTTTGTCCTTAGAATTATGTTTGCGGGCCGTCCCGATTATTTACATCTCACAAGTCGTCTTGTGAGACGGAGAAGATAGGCTTTCTCAGGCCTTATGAAAAAAACTTTGGAAAACAGTTTTTTGACTCAAAATATTTCATATCATGGTTGGGCCAGATCTCTGCACCCGTCCGATATGCAAGCTCTTTGAGCTTACGTATGCTTTCTATCGCCATCGCTTCGTTATCCTGCCAACACAGCCCCGGTGCGATCTCTTTTTCAAGGTTCTCGCTCAGGTCTGCGGCATCACCGGCAAGCAGGATCGGTTTTCCTTTTGGGAGTTCTATTAACATAGACATATGTCCTGCCGTATGACCCGGCGTCTCTATCGCACGGACACCATCAATAAGGTCATACTCTTTATCATAGATACGCCAGTTGATCGGACAGTCCAGATCTTCTGCAAAATATGCTTCATCTGCCAGCGCTCTGGCCGCTTCAAGCTCTTTTTTATGCACATGCACCTCTGCATGACACATCTCGCAAACTCCGCCCGCATGATCAAAATGCAGATGGCCGCAAAAGACCACATCCACATCCTCTTTTAAAAGACCAAGCTCGGCGAGTCTGTTTGGCAGACGCTGTTCTTCACTCATCTGAGGAGGTCCGAAAGGAAATCCTTCATGTTCGTAGAAGGCTTTTCGTTTTTTCTCATCTGCGATCTTATTATAATCACACCCCACATCGTAAAGAATACGTCCGTTAGACGTCTCTATCAGATACGCCAGTATCGGTGCATCTATGATGATACCTTTACCGTGACCGCGGGTAGAAAGTGTCTTCTCATAACGATGTGTCCCGGTCAAGATAGGCCAAAATTTTTTTACTTGTGTCATCTCTGTTCTTTTTATAAAAGATTATGCATCCCAGACGATCATCTGAATAGGCGTCGGATTGTATGCATTACACGGATTGTTGAGCTGCGGACAGTTTGATACCAGTACCAAAGTGTCCATCTCTGCTTTCATCTCCACATAATCACCCGGCTTTGAGATACCGTCTACGATCGCCAAGTGACCGTTTTCCTCGACTGGTACGTTCATAAAGAAGTTGATGTTGTTTGTTAGATCACGCGGATCCATCTCCAACTCACCTATCTCATAAAGGTAGTTGTCTCTACAGCTGTGCATATATTTTTTATCATGACCGAAACGTACCGTATTGCTCTCAGCACTACAGTGACCGCCTAAAGTATCGTGGTTCCCGCATGTGTCTTCTGTGATCTCCATCATAATGTTATCATCACTAGAGATAAGTTTCGTGCCTTTTGTTACAAAGATACTGCCTTGTTCTCTTACCGTATCGGTAGCAGAGTAACGCTCTTCATGATCATTTGCATTATAAAAAAGCGTATCGACGGCCTGACATCCTTCAAGATCGACGATGCGAAGTGTCTGGCCTTTTTTTACGACATAAGACCATGGCACGCCTGCCGCTATTTTTTCATTATAAATTGCATTTGAAATATCTTTTTTCATCTTCTTCTCCTTAAGCAAAGTATCTTGCATTGTTTTCAAAGCCGCGTTTAGCTTGAGGTGTAAAGTTCATACAAAAGTCATCTGCCGTGACCGGTTCTGCATTATAGATAGTCAACTGGACCGGACTCGGATCATACTCACCTGACTCCATGACATGCGGCGTGTTTGAGAGTACTAAAAGGACGTTCATCTCGGCACGAAGTTCTATGTAGCTTCCCGGCATCGGACGTTTTGGTGAAAGTTCAAGCTTACTGCCCTCTTTTACGTCTACTTTTCTAAACAGGTTCAGACAAGGAATGATGTCACGTTTACCCATACCGTATTTTCCAAGTTCTACAAGAAAGTTTTCTCTGTCACTTTTGTAATAACGGTTACGGATATCGTTGAAACTTCCCTTTCCGAAGTTCTTTTCGACTATGCGAGGATTACTCATCCCGGCGATCGCATCAAAAAGACCGTCAGTCGTATCTTCAGTGATCGAAAACAGGATATGTCCCAATTCCGAATAAAGTACTTTTCCTTTCCCGAAGAATGCGTTGTACTGTATCTTTACCGTATCAGCAGAGTTAAAACGTTCTGCGATATTGTCGGCATTGTAAAAAAGTGCAGAGAGTGAGCCAAGCCCGTCTTCTGTGCTTATACGTATTTTTTGACCGCGTTTAATGATCTTTGACCATTTTCCGCCTCCCGGAAGAACTTCATCAAGAACGATAGATTCGGGTTTTAAATTTATATGTTCAGTTATCATAATTATTAGTTTCCTTTTTTCTAGATTTATCAACTTTTGTTAAAATTGCCCCTTTTTCATTGCCTACCGGAATATCGTAGGTAATGCGGGCACCGTAAGCATTCGGCGCTTGCTCGTCATATCTCACCTTGTCAAAGACAAGCAGACGGCTTCCCAGATAGAAACTCTCATGCAGGTCATGGGTGACCATGATGACTGTCAGATTGTTCTTCTTCCAGAGATCCAGGATCAGCTGATGCATATCTGCACGTATCCCCGGATCAAGTGCCCCGAAAGGTTCATCCAGCAACAGAATCTTCGGTTTGATTACCAAAGACTGTGCAATGGAAAGACGTTGCTGCATCCCGCCTGAAAGTTCACTCGGATACTTATGAGCTGCATCGCCAAGACCGACAGATTCGAGCATCTGCATCGCTTTTGCTTTTGCTTCTTTACGTTTTTTTCCAAAAAGTCTTCCAAAAAATTTAGACTCTTTTAATTCCATAGACAACAGTACGTTTCCAAGTACACTCAAGTGTTCAAAGACGGAATAACGCTGAAATACGATCCCTCTTTCAATACTAGGCTCATCCGGAAACGGTTTACCGTCAAGTAAAAAAGTTCCTCTTGTCGGTGTTTCCTGCCCAAGCAGCATCTTTAAAAAAGTCGTCTTACCGCAGCCCGAAGGTCCTACCAGTGTACAAAACTCACCCTCTTCTATATTAAGGTTCAGCTTTTCCAAAACGACATTGTCTCCATACTCTTTCCAGAGATTTTTTATGGTTATAAGACTCATGCGTTATCCTTTCCTGCGCTGTACCAAGGAAAAAGCTTATATGTCAGCTTTTTCAGTAGATAATCAAACAGGAATGCAAGGAATGTGATCCATGCAACATACGGCAAAATTACATCCATAGACATATAACGGCGTACCAAAAAGATACGGTATCCAAGCCCTTCTGTCGCAGAGATCGCTTCAGCAGAGATAAGGAATATCCATGCTGTTCCAAGCGTCAGACGCACCGAATCAAGAAGCCTAGGAAAGATCTGAGGCAATATGACACGGACCACGATACTCCATGAAGAACCGCCTAAGGTCTGAGCTTTTATAAGCTGCTCAGCCGGTATCTCAGCCACACGCTGCTGCAGATCACGCACGATAAGCGGTGTGACACCGATAACGATAAGAGCGACTTTTGCTATCTCACCCATACCAAAAACTATGAACAGTATGGGTAGTATCGCCATAGGCGGCACCATAGAAAAGGCCGCGACAAACGGTGAAAAACCTGCTCTTACAAAGGGAATAAATCCTAAAGGAATACCGATAAGCATTGCCAAGACAGCACTTATGAGGATTCCGAGCCCAAGACGATGAAGTGAAGCAGATGTATCTTCTATGAAAAGAATCTCACCTGTACGCTTACTCGGTGTTAAAGCCATTCTATCGATAGCTTCTGAAAAGCTTGCCATTGAAGGCAGAAGCTTATCATTTGGGTTCTCTGCGAGACGCAGGTCGGATGCCACGATATAGAACATTCCGGCAATAAAGAACGGCAATAATCCTAGAAAAAAGGCCGTTACTTTTGACGGCCTAAGGTTCATAAATCGTTTCATAGGAGTACCTTACAGTTTCCCTTCAGCAGCCATCTTTACATAAGTATCAATGAAACGAAGTTTAATGTTTTTTGGATCACCGAATGTTTTACCGTTTGGAAATTCCATACCGATAAATCCTGCATCCGGTGCACCTTCACCTAAAAGACCGTGATTAAATGAGAACTCGCTCACTTTTTTCATTGTGTTTGGCAATGCACTACTGTCTGCAAACTCTACCGCTTCTTTTGGATCATAGAACATCTTTGTAGATTTTAGCTGGCTTTTATAACCCGCAAGGTCCGTACCTGATGCTTCAGCCATAAATGTAAGAGCTTTTGTATCGCCTTTTTTCATTAATGCCATTACTTCAAACCATGCTCCGGTCAATGCTTTAGCAAGTTTTGGATTATCTTTAAGCGTTTCAGTATTAAGAACTAACATATCGATGATCTCACCCGGGATTTTGCTTGAATCAAAAACAAGATTTGCATCTTTTTTTGTCATGATCTCGCTCAATTGAGGATTCCATGGAACTAATGCAGTTACATCGTTAGAAGAGTAAGCTGCTACGATGTCGGCATCTGAAGTGTTTACTACTTTTACATCACGCTCACTAAGACCGACAGTCTCTAACCCGCGTGCTAAAAGATAATGTGAAACAGAAAGTTCGACAAGGTTAACGTTCTGGCCTTTGATATCAGCTAAGTTCTTTTTGCCTTTAAGGATGATACCGTCGTTTCCGTTTGAAAAGTCACCCATAATAAGTGCCGTTGAGTCAACACCGCCGGCAGCAGGAATCGTCAATGCATCCATATTTGTCATAAGACAACCGTCAAATTTACCTGCCGTATACTGGTTGATAGATTCAATATAGTCATTGACCTGTACAAGATCGATTTGGATTCCGTATTTTTTAGCCCATTTATCGACAATGCCTTTTTGCTGAGCGTAATCCCACGGCATCCAACCGACATAGATAGTCCAAGAGACTGTAAACTTGTCTTTTACTTCTGCCATAAGTGATGATGCACTTAGACCCATGACCAATGTTGCGGCAACTAAGAGTTTTGATGTGGATTGAAAGATATTTTTCATTTGAGACTCCTGAATAGGTTTAATTAAAACACGGCAAGAGGTTGTAACCTCCCGGGCTTTTATCCCTCCGTGTAACCTCCTATTCAAGAGGTCGACAACTCTCGGACCTGACACAGAATATTCTGCCGGAACCCTAGTCGTCTGTTATTGCATTAGAGGTCTTTCAACCTCATGTCATGTTTTATACAGATAATTGTACCAGAAGAAATTATCTCGATAATTAAGTTACTGATTAAATTTTAATCAAAAAGGAAAAATAAAGATATAAAATAGAACAATGCACTGTTTTTTAGAAGATTTTATGTATTAAGTTAAGATAGGAACTCCCTTTTCTAAAAAAAAAGGGAGTTGGTTTATAGCATTTAAATTAGAAGTTGTAAGTAAGATATACTTGAAATGAAGTCAGATCTTCATTATCTCCAATTGATGTTCCACCTTTATAACCGAATGAATCATGAATAAGAGCAACAGTAGAATCCAATGGGCCAAAAGACTTACTTGCAGTAAATGCAATTTCATCTACACTGTTATTAGTCCCTGCTGTGATCCCTTTAGGAGCAATATCACATGTATAGTATCCTAAGAAAAAGTCAATATCAGCAAGAGTTGTCTCTGCAGAAACAGCGAGTGTATCAGCACCTGTTTGGCTTACAGTACCGTACCACCACCACATCTCAGTATAAAGTTGAGACGCAGCACCTGCTGCCTGACCACGTGTTGCCAAGTTTGCAACGCCAAGTGTTCCTTCATCGTCTACAGAAGAGTATGCAACTTTAAGTGTTCCGACATCTTTCATCGAATAACCAAGCATAACGCCATAAGCAGAATCATTTTTAGCACCAGTTGCATCAGAGTCAATATTTACATATTGTGCACCGGCAAGAACACCGTCCATATCTAAATCAGCTTGTAGCCAATATGCTTTTGCAACACGAGTTACATCGTAGTACCATGCTTTTGCCGTTAACGGTGCAAAAGAGTTATTGATCACACCTACTGCATACGCACCATCTGTTGCGAATGTATTGAATTTTCCATTGACAGAAGTAACATTTCCGATATTAAGACTGCTATTGACATCATCACCTGTGCCGTTTGATGTACCGATCCATGCACCGATTACTTGAGTATCAGGAATATCTTCGTTTATTACTACTGCTGCTTCAAAAGTATTTGTAGTAATATTCCATGTCTCAGTAAATGCAAGTGGCGTATCAAGTGATTGACGTCCTACTTTTGCAGTAGTCTTACCGAAAGTTCCTGCGATCCATGCTTCAGAGAAAAATGATGCATCCTCTACTTGAGCACCATAAGAACTACCATTAGCAGTTGCAGTGTGAGCACCAGACCATACACCAGATACAAGGTTGTTTTCTAAGCCAAGTGTAGAAACTCCCTGAAATGTTGCACCGGCAGAAACACCTTCTGTAAGATCAGCTGTTGCCCCTAGAGTTAATCCTGCATCAGCATAACTTGCATCTTTATGGAACATATCCGCATTTGATACACCTTTAGTATTTACAGCATCACTACCATAAAAAAGACTTGCCGTCCCGTTTACTTTTACATTATCGATAGCATATACATTTGCCCCTAATAGTAGCGCTGCCGCCAAACTCATTTTTGCTAATTTCATACTGTCTCCTGGACTAAATTAATTTTAAAACACGGCAAGAGGTTTTTAGTCTCCCGGGCTTTTATCCCTCCGTGTAACCTTTTATTTAAGGTCGATAACTCTCGGTCCAGTCACAAATACTTTGCCGGAACCCTAGTAATCTATTAATGTTATAAGATTTTACAACCTCATAGCTCAAGTCATGTTTTATCACAAGGATTATATATAACGTAGATGATAAATAATACATATTAATGATTAAATTTTAATCATATTGTAAATTTATATCTAAATTTAAAATTTAACAGGATTTACAATAAACTATATATAGTAAATAAGAAGTTTAGATAAATGAAAGGTACAGTTGTTTGTCTACAACGCAATCTTTATAGGATAACGCTGTAGGTAAGGAGATGAAAAAGGGGCTTACCTGACTGACATAACAGTGCCCTATTGAATGATAACGAAAAGTAGTGTTGCATTAACACGAAAAAAATTATGACATTTTTTTTAAAAATAGCCGCAAGCATAATGATTAAATTTTAATCAATTTTATATTTATAATGCTTATTCTTAATACAATCAAGTATATTGGTGAAATAACGTATAATAGAACAGTAAATGATTTAAAGAAGTGGGAGTGAAAGTATTATCGTATTATTATCTGTCTAATCAAGATTATAGTATATGATCAGGATTATATTTAACAAAAACATAACAGTAAAAGCAGTTCTATAAAAGAGTAACGGAGAACGTTCTATAATAGAACTGTTTTTTGGAAAGAAAGGCTTAACATTTTGAGGGAACTGCAGTTCATACATCATCTCGGAATAATGCTGATATCTTCTCTCAGGCTCTATAGCGATAGCACGAAGTACAACACTGTCAAGCCAAGCCGGAATATTTTTATTGTAAATACTCGGTTTTTTGGCTTCTTTAAATATCGGATTTGAGAAAGGTTCTATCTCTCCATAGGGATATTTTTTTGTCAATGCCATATAAAGTGTTACCCCTATAGCAAAAATCTCCGTTGTCTCACTTATAGCCTCATCTTTGAATCTTTGAGGAGAAAGATAGCTCGGCGTTCCGGCTCTTGAACTTGTCGAAAATATCTCAGTGATACTTCCGAAATCTATCATCTGAAAGCCCAGCTCACTGCCGTTTACTACGACCATGATGTTTTCAGGCTTGATATCACCGTGTACAAGATCATATTTTAAAAGATACTGTGACATATCTAAAAGCATCTTTGAAAGCTTTATGGCATCGTCTATACTGATATTTTTTACGGAGATATGGCTTTTAAGGTCTTCACCCTCAAGAAACTGCATTATATAGTAGCGGTATGTTCTCTTTTTTGGGATGACCGCTTTAGGAAAAAACTCCGATCGTAACCTCTTTGCATTCCACGCTTCCTTTACAAAAAGATCTAAAAACATCTCGTTATCGACAGCCTCAAGAGGAGGAAACTTTATGACATACTGTTTGGATTTTTTTGAACATATCCAAGTTCTGTCGTTTTGGATAAGAGACCTCTCTAATATATATCCGTCTATATCCTGACCTTTTTTCAGACTTTGCGGGATCAAAAGCTCCTGCTGTTTTAGTATCTCAAACTCATCTGCTTGTATTATGTCCAAGACTACGGCTGTCGTATCATCGGGAAGATGGTGCTGAGTGATCTTGCTCGCCTTTTTTACCAGACCGTGTGCACCAAATAGTATGCCGCTTTCCAAGCGGCTTGTCTCCATTATATTATAAAGGCCGTCACTGCACAACAGTATCTTGTCATCTTCTTGAATGATGTTCTCAAAATAGTAAGGTTCTGCCTCCTCTTCTATGCCTATCGCTTTTGTAAGTACATTTTCATACCCTTTTTCCTGCATAACATGGTCTTGTGAAAGCTGATTGATGCGCTTGTCCCGGTAAAGATAAATACGGCTGTCGCCTACATTGGCTCCATAGAGACGGTTTCCCTCTATGACCACTAAAGCCAGAGTCGTGACAAGTTCCGGGCGTTCATACTGGATGATCGATTCTTTATAAAGGATGGAATTGATGGATTTTATAAATGTAATGATAGATTTTTCGATGCTCCAGCTCTTTGGACGCATCTTGAAGTTGTTTATGAGATAGGAAGTGACCCTTGAAGCAGCCTGAGCTCCTTCTGCGGCACTTCCTACTCCGTCACAGACGATCGCTACAGTAAGATCGCCTATGGTCTTTATATCATAAAAGTCATCACCGACGAGTTCTTTACCTTTAGCAAGTGTAAATCCTGAACTTTTTATGTTGGTCGATGACATCTTTTTCCTTGTATTATATTCTACCGCCGGCTGTTACGCCCCATGTAGTTCTCCATCTTGTCTTGACAAGACTGATGCCGCTTAAAGCGATGACTACCACTGCTGCAAATATCATAAAACCTGCAGCGTAACCGTCAAACGCTCCTTTGCTCCAGCCAAGAGTCTTGATGAGTGCCGTACCGCCAAGTCCGCCTGCAGCACCTATTATACCTGTCATTATACCAATATCTTTACCGAATCTCTGAGGGACAAGTTGAAAAACGGCACCGTTTGCCATTCCAAGATTTGCCATGATCAAAAACAGGACTAATATAGCGACATAAAACGGCAACACAATATAAGCATTTATCATAGCCATAAGTGCGACAGTTCCGAAGAACAGATAAAGCGACTTGATACCGCCCATCTTGTCTGCGATCGCTCCGCCTACCGGACGCAGTACCGCACCTGCAAATATACATAAAGCTCCAAAATATCCCGCGACCACTTTGACATTTCCCTCATCTAAAAAGTCAAGACCGAATGCACTCATATCAGCCTGATACGTGTTCATAAGATAAACTTTCATGTACCCTGCAAACCCGACAAAACCGCCGAAACTCACTGCATAAAAAAGGTTGAACCACCAAGTGTCTTTGTCTTTTAAAAGTTTAAGATAATCTCCAAGTTTTTTAGGACGAGGCGTATATACTTCCGCAGGTGCATCTTTTGCCATAAACATATATGCGATAAAGATGATGGTAGAAAGAACGCCGCCGACAAGAAAAACAGCTTCCCATCCCCAAAGTTCAGCGATCTTCGGAGCAAAGAGGAAGTCTATGACAACACCGATGTTGCCGGCTCCGGCAATCCCTAAAACGACTCCTTGAAGTTTTGGAGGATACCATTGACCTGCTTGCGGCAGTGCCACGGCAAAAGAAGCACCTGCAAAACCAAGACCGAATGCAACAAGCAGAAGTTCATTATAAGTGATACCTACACCTCTAAAATATGCATAAAAAAGCACACCGATGACAACTGCCTGAGAGACAAGAGCTGTCGTTTTCGCTCCAAACTTATCGACACCAAAACCAAGAAGGATCCTTAAAAGTGCTCCTGCCAAGATAGGGATAGATAACAAAGTCGCTTTTTGTGAAGCACTCATGATAAATCCGCCAAGCGCTAACGCTTCACTTATCTCTGTTGAAAGTGGCCCTAACATAGTCCACACCATAAAACTAAAATCAAAATACAAAAATGCTGCCATAAGTGTCGGCCAGTGTCCTTGTCCTTTTAATGCTTTAAATCCTGCCATTTTGTTTTCCTTAAACTTAATTTTTCATTAACATTGTTCGAACATCAAAATTATAACACTATAAAAACCCTAAATTACCCAGTCTATTGTTTAAAATTTATACAACTTAATATTAATTTTACATTAAATTGATGTTACAATTTTCCAACTAGATAAGTTAGTTGAGAGGAAAAACATGACGACTTTACCTATTATATTACATAATAAGAAGATATTGCTTCTTGGTGCTTCAAATGTTGCACTTCAAAAAGCGCTGGTATTACATAGAAACAAGATCGAATTTGAAGTGATAGCAAAAGAGATCGATGAAAGAATAAAAGAGTTTACACAAAAGCTTACATGTAAAGAGTTTGAGCCAAGCGATGTGGCAGACTATGAGATAGTCGTCGATGCGACGGGAGATAAAAAAGTCTCCGATATGCTGCTAAAGATAAAAAAAGAAAAAAATATCCTTATAAATATAGTAGATATCCCCGAACTTTGCGATTTTTTCTTTGCTTCGCTTTTAGAGTACGGCGACTTGAAGATCGCGGTTAGCTCAGGCGGAGCTTCTCCTACCATCACACAAGTAGTGCGCGACAAGATAAAAGAGATCGTTCCAAAAGAGATAGCGCTTCTCACAGAGGAGAAACGCGTCGAGAGAGAAAACGGCATCATCAATAAAGAGGATGCAAGACTCAAAACTAAACAACTTCTCTCCAAAGTATATCTTGTCGGATGCGGAACGGGTGATGTGGAGCTTCTGACACTCAAAGCATACAGGATCATCCAGAGCGTGGACGTCGTCTTTATAGACCACCTCATAGCAGATGAGATCATCGACATTATCCCTAAAGAAACAAAACGTGTCTTTGTAGGAAAACAAAAAGGGTTTCACTCCGTCAAGCAGGAGGAGATTAACAGACTTCTTTTAGAGTATGCACAAGAGGGCTATACGATAGCAAGACTTAAAAGCGGTGACCCGTATATCTTCGGACGCGGAAGCGAAGAGGCTATCTCTATGGTCGAAAACGGCATAAGAGTAGAAGTGATACCGGGTATCTCTTCAGCGATCGCAGGACCTCTTCTATCAGGCATCGCCCCTACTGCAAGAGGGTATGCTACAAACCTATCCATCGTATCGGCGCACCTGGCAGGCAATAGAGTCAACCTTGAATGGATACCGCTCTTAAAATATGAGAACCATACTGTCGTAGTGCTAATGGGAGTATCACGTGCAAAAGAGATAAAAAAATGTGCGGCAAACATTGGTGTAAGTATGGACAAAGATGTAGCGATCATCTCAAATGCATCTAGAGTAGATCAGAGTGTGGCTATCGGAAAGTTAAGTAAGTTAGAGGAGTTGTGCAAAGACGCTATGCGTCCTGCACTCATAGTTTTCGGCGATGTGGTTAATCTGCACAATGTATTACCTAAATATGGAGAATAAAAATGGAAATGTTACAAAAAGCATATGAAGCAAGAAGTAAAAAAATAAACAAGATAGAGGAGATCAAACAACTAAAAAAACCGATGGATGTCTTTGCTAAACTGGATGACTATGCTAAAGGCGGTTACGATTCCATCCCGGATGAAGACAAAAAGTACTTTTTAAAATGTTTCGGACTCTTTGACAAAAACGACCTTACTCCTAAACAGTTCATGATGCGTGTGCGCATTCCCGGAGGTCATCTAAACTCTGCTCAGGCAAAAGTCTTGGGAGAGGTCGCACGCGACTTTGGACAAGACTACATAGATATCACCACAAGAGCGCAGATCGAGCTTCGTTATCTTAATATCGAAAATATCCCAACGCTAATAAAAAGACTTCAAGAAGTCGGCATCGACTCCTATCAGACGGGTGTGGACAACTTTAGAAACATCGTAAACGATCCGCTGGACAAGTATGCATTTGACAATGTCCTGCCCTCTCAAGACCTTTTAGTAAAGATACAAAGCAAGTTTTTACATGATCCAAAATGGATAAGCGCTCTTCCAAGAAAGTTCAATACGGCCATATCGGGTTCACTTTCAAACAGATGCAACGTTTTTGGTCATGACTGCTGTTTTATACTCGCGCAAAAAGAGGGTGTGTACGGTTACAACATGTATCTTGGCGGAAAAGTCGGTGAAATCGCTAAAAGTGCAGACATATTTTTATCTTCTCATGAGGAAGTTCTCCAAGCTTATGCGTCGATCATCGATCTCTTTAAAAGATTCGGCTTCAGAGACAACAGAAACAAGAACAGACTCCACTTTCTTATCCAAGAGGTCGGGATGAATGAGATCTCTGCTGCCATACGTCAAAATGCCGGTGTCGATTTTGCGACAGCGGGCGAGACAATGACGAGTCTTGATTTTACCGATGCAGACCACGGAAAAGTACAGCTGCGAGACGGCAGTTTTGGTTTACATGTAGTCGTACCTTCGGGGATATTCAGCGGAAGCGATCTCCTACATGTAAGTCTTCTGAGCCAAAAGTACGGAAACGGCGAGATAAGATTCAGTGTTGAGCAAAATCTGTATATCTTGGGTGTCAAAGATGTAGATGCGCTTTTAAAAGAGGAGTTTTTTAACAAATACAAAAACATCAATACGCCCTATTTTAACAATCTTATCGCATGTGCCGGGACAAAACATTGCGCATTCGGCGTCATAGAAAACAAAGAGGATGCCATCAATATGGCGGACTACCTCAGCACTAATGTTCCACTAGAGTCTGGACGCGTGAGGATGTACTGGTCGGCTTGTGTCAAAGGATGCGGGCTTCACGGACTTGGGGACATTGGATTTGAGGGGTGTAAAGCAAAAGTCAACGGCGTGACAGAAGACGGTGTTCATATCAGTCTTGGCGGAAAACTTGTGAGTGAAGGGGTCGAGGGCTACACAGTCATCAAAGGGGCACCGCTGAGATATGCACACCTCTTTGTCGAGAGTCTGATGCTGGAGTATAAAAAACTCCGCATAAAGAATGAACCGTTTGAAAAGTTTCACGACAGAGTCCTGACACTCTACACTTCGGCATATATCGGTTTTTTCATGCAGTTAAAAGCCTATCTTAAAGCAAAGAACATTGAGCTTGAGCTCGATATTGACAGGATTACAAATACAGGGAAGAACGAGGAGTTCGAGCTTTTTGAACTCGGAAGAAGACTCTACTACCTCTTAACAAAGCAGGAACCCTATTTATCATATGAGAGATTTACAAATGCAAATCCACGGGAAAAACTTGAAGATATTAGAAAACTCTGTTCACAAGTAGATGAGAATCTTGCACAGATTATAGAAAGAATGATAGGGAATGAAAACAGAGCGCTTGTCTTTTCGGAACTATTGGCGTTTATAGAACTAAGCAGTGAAAGCTAAATCGGAGTTCCGATTTAGCACTACAACCTACTGCAGATTTTTCTTGATCTCCGCTATAAACTCATGGATATCATCATAAAGTGCTTGCAGATCCTCCTCATGTTCCACCTCATCGGCCAGTATCTGAGAGACCATGTCATAAGTGACGATATCTTTGTCTTTTGTGATATCCGCGATCTCTGAATAGATGCCGATAGCACACTGCTCACCCTTGATCGCCTGTTGTAAGATCGGCAGTACATTAGCATCAGTCGGTGCATCGTATCCGCAGTTTGTATGGGTGAACCACTCTTTTGGACTAAGCAGTGGTGTTCCTCCAAGCTGGATAATACGGTCGCATAACATCGTTGCATGACGAAGTTCATCCGCTGCATGCTGCGTCAGTTCAGTAATAGCTGCATCTTTCATGATTCCCTGAATGACTTTACTTTCCGTAAAATATTGATAGTATGCCAGCCACTCATCGGCGTAGGCTTTATTTAAAAGACGTGTAACGGTATCAGCCTCGATCCCTTTAAGTATCGATATTCCTCTCTTTGCCATGTTGAACTCCTTTTTTAATACAGATGTTCTCTTTTGAAGTACTCTTGAGGCACTTTACATAATGGACATGCTTTTGGCGGTTTTTTGCCTCTGTGGACATGCCCGCATACTTCGCATACCCAATACTCATCCTCATCACTGCTAAAAAAGCCCTCCTCTTCAAGGGCACGTTTAAGCTCGCCGTATTCGCGTTCATGCTCGACTTCCACTTTTGCGATCGCTTTTAACAGACGGGCAATATCTTTATGACCTTCTGCTTCAGCTATCTCCGCAAAGTTCGGGTACATCTGAGTGTGTTCATAGTTTTCACCCGCCATCGCCATATCAAGGTTTTTTAGGGTCTCATGCATCTCTATACCGTACATCAGTTTATTGTAAGCCTCATACTCGGCTTTTGCATGATACTTTTCATTCATAGCAGACTCGGCAAAATGGTCGGCTATGGCGTGCCATCCCGCTTCGCGTGCAAGTTCTCCGAAAAACTCGTATTTGTTACGAGCCTGACTCTCTCCTGCAAACGCTTTCATCAGGTTTACTGCAGTTAAATCTGTAGTCGTACACTCCATGGGCTGCTGACAACAGGTAAGCTTACCGCCGCCTACATGCTGGACCTCTACTTCGTTTCCACAGACATTGCACTTATATGTCTCATACTGCCTCATATATTGCACTCCTTCAAATTTGATATGCTATGAGTATAGAGCAGTTGTTCTTAAAAGAAAATAATTATCCTTTATAGCTTCTCAATTTTAACTGCACTGTGATTGTAATCAGGTTCCAGCGATTCACTGTCATACAAGTCATTAGTCAGATAGTTTATCTCTCTGTTACTTATAGGGATAAAGATGTTTTTTTCATTGATATCCTCCGTCACAAGAGCTTTAGTGACAAGCTCTCCTCTTTTTGAGATCACTTTTATACTGTCTCCATCTTTTATATCCAGCTTCTGTGCATCAAGCGGATTTATCTCACAAAAGTTTAGTTCTTTGTACTTTAACAAAGTCGTGGGGAGGTTCGTCTTTGTCCCGCTGTGCCACTGGTCACGTGTACGTCCCGTCAAAAGGATAAACGGATACTCCAATGATGTTTTCTCGCTTAAAAGCCTGTTTTCCACGAAGTAAAGATTTCCTTTTTTATCAGGTGTCAGGAACTCTTTTATGTTTTGTCCCCAGATAAACGCACTGTTATACATCTCGTCATAATCGGCTTTATGAATATCCATATAACCGTTAAGCTTTGTCATCTCCTGATACTCTTTAAAGATCTCTTTTGGAGTTTTAAAATTAAAAGCCTCTTTATATCCCAACTCTCTTGCTATGAGCTGAAATATCTCCCAGTCGGGCTTAGAGTCGATTGACTGACGGGTTATCCTTTCCTGTCTTGTTATCGTCCTGTCCAGATTTGTCTGCGTCCCCTCCTTTTCTCCCCATGGAGATGCAGGAAGTCTTACATGTGCAAACTTTGAACTTTCAGAGTTCTCATAAGCGTTGATCTCCACGACAAAAGGGATCTTCTTGATCAATTCCTCCATCTTGTTTCTGTTTGGCAGATGGTAGACCGGGTCCGTATGACAGATGATGAGTACGTCAAGATTCGCTTCTAGCATCTGTGTCGCAGTAAGTCCTGCGTGTGAAGCGACATTTTCGCTA
Source organism: Sulfurimonas sp. HSL3-2 (assembly GCF_039645965.1). Lineage (GTDB taxonomy): Bacteria > Campylobacterota > Campylobacteria > Campylobacterales > Sulfurimonadaceae > Hydrocurvibacter > Hydrocurvibacter mobilis. Next base: position 1,337,942 of record NZ_CP147917.1, read on the forward strand.
TTCCAGAACTTCGAGACTTTTTTGACGCTCTCTTTGTCAAATCCGAGATGCACGGCAAGCATCGTAGAGAGTCCTCCTACCTCACGTCCGCCCATCGCATTTGGCTGACCCGTAAGACTGAGCGGTCCGTTGCCCTCTGTAAATATCTTTCCGGTAAGCAGATGCGTATTAATTAGTGCCACGTTCTTGTCTACACCCTGAACTGACTGGTTAAGTCCCATAGTCCATGCTGTTATGATATTTTGACTGTTTTTATATAGCTCGAAGAACTCGTCAAACTGCTCTTGTGTGAGTCCAGTTCTTTTTATCATCTTGGTAGTCGGTACTCTTTTGAACTTGTTTTTTAAGAGTTCAAAATTGTTTACATGACCTTCTACAAACTCTTTGTCATAGAGTTCTTCATCTATAAGGCGCTTTGAGATCAGATTGAAAAAGTCGATGTCTCCCCCTGCTTTAATGGGCAGGTACAAGTCGGCTATCTTTGCGGTCTCGGTGTTTCTCGGATCGATGACCACCACTTTTAGACCATCTTTTTTTGCTTTTTTGATCTGATTATGAAACACTACGTGAGCTTCGGCAGTGTTGGCTCCGGCTAAGATGAGCAGGTCTGATTTAAAAATATCATCCATTCTAAGAGGGACAAAATCTGCTCCTATCGTCTTTTTGTATGCTACTACCGCACTCGACATACATGTACGGCTGTTGGTATCGACATTTGGCGTGCCTATGAAACCTTTTCCGAGTTTGTTTGCTATATAGTAGTCCTCCGTTAAAAGCTGACCAGAGAGATAAAACCCTATCTTCTCTTTTGTACTCTCTTGTATCTTCCTAGCTATAAGTGCTATGGCATCTTCCCATTTCACTGTCGTAAACTCTTCATCTATACTGTTTCTATATACGGGTCTTAAAAGTCTTGTGTCGGTTTGTATGCTTACAAGCTCAGACACACCCTTTGAACACACCTTGCCAAAGTTTGTAGGATAAGTAACATCGCCTATCAAATTTTTTTCATCATATTCCAAACCGCATCCAACACCGCAATATCCGCAAACAGACTTAATCATTCATAACCTCTATATAATACATTTTCAAAATTGTAACATAATTAATGTAAAATTAAGAAATAAAATGATTAAAATTTAAACATATTTCCATAGTTATCGCTATTGTTATCAGATACAATTTTGGTGTAAAAAGTATTTTATGTAACTTTAAGAAAAATTAAATTGAGGAAAACAGATGAAAAGATTGTTGCTATCAATGGCTGCCATGCCATTAATATTAGGCGGATTATCTATGGATGCAAATGCAGAAGATGGATTTAATATACTGAGTGATGTGAAGTTCTCGGGCGAGATACGCCCGCGTTATGAGTATGCGGATATAAAAGATAATGCAAAAGATGCTGCCAATGCATTTACTGCACGTACCTCTTTGGGAATCAATGCAAAGCTTTTGGAGGTTGAGGGGTTATCTGCGTATCTCGAAGGTACATCTGTCAACAACTTCGGTTACGACAACTACAACAGTACGGCAAATGCCAAAACTCAGTATGACATCATAGTAGACCCTCAGCAAGCCCGTATGACTCAAGCTTATATAGACTATAAACTAGATAAGACACTTGTACGTGCAGGCCGTCAGGATGTAAATATTGACAATCAAAGATTCATAGGTACCGTCAACTGGCGCCAGATGAAACAGACATACGATGCTATCACCGTTGTAGACCACAGTATTGAGAATCTCTCGCTTTTAGGAGCATATGTCTACGGCTACCAGAGTGTCAAAGACCTTCCAACCACTGATACCGCCTCAGTCTTGTTACATGCTTCATACAAAGTGATGGATGAACTTACCGTAACGGCATATGACTATATGCTCGCTTCAATCAGTGATACTTACGGCGTAGCACTGACAGGAAATATAAATGTAGATGATGCGAAACTGACTTACCGTGCAGAGTATGCAAAACAGACTGATCCCTCACTAGAGTACCAGATCAAAAACGTAAAAGCCGATGCGCAGTATTACAATCTGGACTTGGGTGCAAATATTTCAGGAGTATTGGCAGGTGTGAACTACGAATCACTCGGCAAAGCACAAGGCAGTGCGACAAGAGGGTTTTGGACTCCGCTTGCGACTTTACATGCGTTTAACGGATGGGCAGACGTGTTTTTAGGAAGTACGAACAATGCAGGTCTAAATGATGCCAATGCACGTCTTGGATACACAGAAAAAGGTTTTGGAAAACTTCTTGCCGTATACCATAAGTTCGATGCACAGACAGGTTCAAACAAAGACCTCGGCTCTGAGATAGATGTTATGTACAGCAATGCCGTTTTTGGCATTAAAAACCTCAAAGGACTTGTAAAATATGCGGGCTACTTTAAAGGCGATACGGGCAACGATAAAGATGTAGCATGGCTTATGCTTGACTACACATTTGCTACGAAGTAGACAGAGTTTTACTCTGATCTACCGCCATTTGCAGAGAGAAAACTGTTTCGTAGAAGATTTTTGATAGTTTTTATATTATTAGCTGTGAATACAAAACTCTCATCCATCAGTTTTGTTATGTGGTAGACCTCAGTGACGGTAATGCCAAACGGGTCTTTTTTCTCGATGCTCATCACACCGTCGTCGTTAAATGATATATAGTCAAGTTTCTTTCTGCTGTGCTGGATATAGTAGGTAAGAACTATCTCATCGGAATGTTTCTTCTCTAATGCTACAACCACTTTCGTGTCGTTTGGAATATCAACGATCTTTTTAAACTCTGAAGGTTCCATATATCCAAGATAGATCTTAGTATAGAGGTCATGATATCTTTGAGTAAGCGGGTCTAATAAAAACTTCATATTGATAAGATGATTTTTATTTGAGCGCAGGGATTTTGTAATCCAAGCCATGGTGTTGTAATACCGAAACGGAAATACTCTTAGACTCTCAGCTTCAACAAGCTTTTTACTGTTCATCACCTTCTTGGGTTTTCTGACGTAAGCTTTTTTATTTCTAAGATATTCCAGGACTTTTTTAGCTGAGAAAGGCTTTGTTATCCATACTTTACAGTAGTCGGGAAGCTGTTTGACTCCACCGACACCGTCATTTAAAATTATAAGTGATTTTATCTCGTAATCGGGAAAAATCGTCTCTAAAAGCGCTTTTTTCTTACGAAGTCTTTTCTTGAGTTTTAAAACAGATTTGACAAGCGTCATCTCAACGAAGTACAGCTCTTTTTTTGTAAAAATAAGTGCATCAAACTCACCTATCTCTCTACTTTTCGTACGATAAACTATCTGGGATTTTTCACTTATGGAAAGAGTGTTTGCATATGCCTTGTCTCTACTTTGATGATGCCCTTTTAAGATGAATTTTTCTACTTCATCCTGTACTTGGACGTAAGCCAGGAGCTTTTCATACATGTAGTTTTCAAAGACTTCACCCTCAAACGAACGGTATGAACTTAGAAATCTATTATCATCTTCAGGGACACCCTCTTTGATTAAAGAGAGCAGATGCCTTATATTGTAGTCATAATAAAGAACGTTATCGTCAATATCATCTTCTTGCAGCTCTATTATCGATTCTGTTGCTTCAAGCATTACTCTCCCTATTATCTTGCAACGATCTCATTCTCCAAGAAGAACTTATCTATTACATCTCTGTATTCATTTATATCGTTTATGCGGTTTACCTGATCGCGAAGAGCAGATGCTCCCTGATACCCTTTAGAGTATGTGTGTGTATGCTTTCTGAACATACTGACTCCGTGAGCACCGTAAAACTCTATCATCTTATCGAAATGTTCCATGATGATCTCATGCTTCAAAAGCCTGTCGATATCAGAAGAACCTGTTTTTAACTGGTGAAATATCCACGGTGCACCGACAGCACCGCGTCCTATCATCACACCGTTAGCTCCCGTGTGTTCTAAAACCCATTGAGCTTTTTCGTAAGAATCGATATCTCCGTTTGCGATAACGGGAATGCTGACAGTTTCTTTTATCTCACGTATAGCGTCATAGTCCACTTCGGCTTTGAACTTTCCTGCACGTGTACGACCGTGAACCGCTAAAAAATCAGCTCCGCTGTCTTCGACGATCTTTGCTATATCGATATGGTTTTTCTTCTCATATCCAAGACGTATCTTCACGCTCGTCATGGATTTATTTGAAGTATCTTTTATCGTTCGTATAATATCACCCATAAGAGGAAGGTTCAAAAGCAGTGAACTACCGCTTCCGTGCCCTACGACTTTTGGAACGGGACAGCCGCAGTTCAGGTCTATAATATCTATCCCTGTCTGCTCATTTAAGACTTCGACCGCTTCTTTTATGATGTCTGCCTGTGCACCTGCGATCTGCACAGAGTATGGGTCTTCATTCTCATTTTTTTCAAGCATCTGCAGAGTCTTTTTTGATCCGTGAGCCAAAGCGTTTGAACTTATCATCTCACTCACTGTCAGATCTGCACCGAATTTTTTTACGACACTTCTAAAAGGAAGGTCCGTATATCCGGCAAGAGGAGCTAATACATATATAGGTTTATCAAATGATAATTTATTTTGCATATAAAATTTTCCAGATTGTTTTTATAGAATTTTATCTAAAAAGTGATTTCTATTATATAAATAGCTGCTATGAAGAGGGAAAGTTTGCTTAAGAAGGCTATGCTTCTTAAACAAAAAGTGAAATATCATAATTTTTATTACACTCTTTTAAAGCGCGGTATGCTTTAAAATAGATGTATTCATCAGGCTGAGAGTTATCTAGTATCTCATCTGCCGGTGAAAGCATCTCTAAGTCGTAAAGCGTATAAAGATATCCACCCATAGCTTCTTCACACTTATCACTTAAAAGTTCGAAAAGCTTGATTCTCTGTTCAGGAACCATGTTTTTTGACAATATATGTGAAGCTTCAATAAAATCTTTCTCTTTAAGTTCAAGAAGAGAAAATAGTTCTATTAACGATTCATTTGTGATTTCCAATGCATCTTTATCTACATTAATACGAGATAAGATGTTGTTAAGAGCTTCTTTACTCATAAACTCTTTATATTTTTCGATCACGCTTGACGAAGCGACTTTTGATAAATCGGCATAAGCCTTCATACAAAGTTCTTTCGGATATTTTGCCGGTTTATTTAAGATATCTTCCGCAGAAAGTTCTTTTGCGTCATATCTATTTTTGCTGTTTAAAACGACAAGTTCATTATCAGACTGCAGTCCGTATTTTCTAAGGTCGACTACTTCGCCCTCTTTGATCTTATTGATGATCTCCAGAGTAGCAGAAAGTTTCTCATCATCGATCTCAGTGATCTCCGTGTTTGTATATATAGAGACGTTGTCCAATACTTTTCCCAACTGCTTATATCTCTGAGTTTTAAATTCATAATGACGATTTTTTTTGCCAAGTAAAGCATCGCTGATAGAGTTGATCAGTTTTTCATAATCTTTCTCATACTTTCTTAGGTTCAAAGTACCGACTAATGAGTAAAAGCTCATATGTAAAACGCTTGCTAAATAAAGTAAAATTACAGGTAATACGACTAAAACAGCAACAGGTAAAGATGGCAGAAGGATTCCGAAGAACTCCATTTGAATACTTTGTTGTGACACAAAAGCATATACATACCATCCTAGTAAAATTGCAAATAAACTTACTGCTATAGTGTAGCGTTTAATATACATATCTCTTTCCTTATTTTGATTCTTTTTTCTCCGCGATCTCACGGCAATCTATACAATATTTTGCATGAGGTTTTACTTTTAAACGAGGGATACTGATCAGTTCCTCACACATCTCACATCTTCCGTATGACTGAGACACTATCTTATGTAAAGAGACCTCTATTTCGCGCAGCTCTTTGTTTTGTTGCTCACCTATTGCAGTCTCTACTAAATTATTATTGTTCATAACAGCATAATCCGCATCATCGTGCAACTCTTCTAAACGCAGCATACCCATCTCTTCTTCAACACCAAGAATATTTTTGATGATCTGTGTCTTACGCGTTTCTAACATCTCTTTGAAAAAATCAAGCTCACTCTGTCTCACTAATTCCCCCGTTATTTATGGTATGGATGGTTCGATAAAATTGAAAACCCTCGATATATCTGCTCCAGCAAAACTGCCTTCGCTATCTTGTGACTCATTGTTATCTTCCCTAGACTTATCACCTTATCAGACTTTTGTAAAAACTTGTCCTCAAGGCCGTAAGCTCCACCAATATAGAATTGAACGGACATTTTACCATCTAATAGCTTACTAAATTCAAAACTGTCGATTAATTTTCCATCAGGATGTAACGAAACTACATATCCGTTGTTTAAATATTGTTCAAAACTCTTGGTATACGCGGCTTTTGAGGCATCTGGTCCAATATTGTGCGCTTTAGTGATATCTTTGGAAAATAGCTCGATATCATTCACTTTTGCAAATCGAGATATCATTTTTTCTAATTCTTTGTACAAAGGATCATAAGTCGAACGCTCTTTTTTTGCTATTGAGATGATATCTATATTCATAAAAGCCCGCTGCCTATTACGTGATAAGTGATATTTTTAAATTTGTCATCCAGTTTTACTCCGCCGATTGCTGCTACGGGATGAATAGACAACGATGCCAGTTCATCTAATTTATCGCCTAGAATACTATCGACATCTTTTGTTCCTGTCGCTCTAAAAGCACCCAGACCGATGTAGTTGAGATCCAGTTCATTGGCTTTTATTATCTCATCTTTATTATGCGTAGAGATACCGATGATCTTGTCTTTGCCTATCACTTCTTTAAGTATCTTTACCGCTTTTTTTGTATCGCTGTCAATACTTTGCAGATCTTCTTGACCTACATGAACGCCGTCACAAAACTGCGCTAATTCAAAAGAGTCATTGACTATTAAAAACCCTTCAAAAAGTTGTCTGAGTTGGATGAGTTGCTGTTTTATAAAGGAGATGTCTGCGGTCTTGTTACGATACTGAATCACTTCAGCACCGTTTTTTTTAGCTATTGTCACAAAATCTTCCAGAGAAAGATCGTTTCTATCCAATAGTTCTTGATCGCAGAGTGCGTAAAGTCGCATATTATTTGTTAACTAACATCTTTAAAAGATCCGAAAGTGTCTGTTTTAAGTCATTTCTATTGACGACCATATCTATCGATCCTTTTTCAAGAAGGAACTCTGCTCTTTGAAAACCTTCAGGAAGATCAGAACCGATAGTCTGCTTGATTACCCTCTGACCTGCGAAACCGATCAATGCTCCCGGCTCTGCGATGATGATATCACCAAGCATAGCAAATGACGCACTGACACCACCCATAGTCGGATCAGTCAAAAGTGAGATATACGGAAGTTTATGTTCTGCTAGTTTTGCCAAAGCAGCCGAAGTCTTGCTCATCTGCATTAAAGAGAACGTACTCTCCTGCATTCTAGCACCACCGCTGGCACTGATGATGATAAGCCCTTCTCTCTTTTGGATCGCACGGTTTACTGCACGTACTATCTTCTCACCCTCGACAGAACCGAGAGATCCACCCATAAAAGAGAAATCAAAGATGACTAACTGAGCACTCTCTCCGTTTATCTTACATTCGCCGCTTACGACTGAAGATTTGCGAGAAGTCTTAGAGTATGCTTCTTCAATACGTTTTGCATAACTTTTTTTATCAACGAACTTGATCGGATCTACAGGTGCAAGATTTGCATCATGTTCTATAAACTCGCCGTTATCCGCCAACAGTGCTATACGCTCTTTTACACCTACACGCAGGTGAAAACCACATTTTGGACAAACATAGTTTTGATTTTCAACCTCTTTATAATACATAAGTGATTGACAAGAGTTACATTTTATCCAGTGTGCAGGAGCTTCACTTTTTGTAGCTTGTTGTTTTTTTGAGCTTGAGCTAAAAAGGTTAAAAAGGTTCAAACCGTTTCCTTATTATATAATTTACATAATTTTTTAAATAAATCATCATCTTTTGATATTATGACTATCTCGTCATCTTTATATACATTAAGATCCTTACACATATAAAGACCTGCCTGCATATCATAGATGCGTATTGTACCAAAAAAGAGCATATATTTAACATAATGTGCATATGCCAGAGATAATGCTATGGCTCCCGGTGATCTGAATTTCATATTCTTTTCTTTTAAAAGTGCCGCTTTTTGCGGATCTGCATAGGCTTTTTCAACTATCCCTACTGATGAGAGAGAACTATTAGTCACTACATCAGTCTTACATGTAAGGTTATTCAAATATGTTTTATAAAACTCTTTTTGAGTTTTTATAAAGACTTCTGAGGATATGAAGTTTACAATGATCGCAATTAGGGTCTCATCACCCTTACAAAGTGCGATCGACGAACCGTAGTATGGAAAATTGCTCTTAAAGTTGTCACTTCCATCCAGCGGATCAAGATAGACCGTGTATTCGCCTTCGCCTATGACACCGGATTCTTCCGAGTCGATCTTTGCATGTTTTTGTAAATAGGAAACATAGATATCTTCAGCCATGATATCGGCACCGTAGCTTATATCACCGCCGGCACCGACCTCAAGTCTTTCATATAAAGAGGAGGTATTTTGTAGTAGTTTTTCTTGTATCTTGATAGATGCCGATATGGCATCTTCAATAAATGAGGTAAACATTATCCTAGAAGTGATTTAACTATACTTCTTGCTGCTTCACGGCCGTCAAACGCTGCAGTTACGACTAGGTCTGCTCCACGGTAACAATCTCCGCCTGCGTAAACACCTGAAGTAGTTGTCTCATGTGTTTCTTCATCAATGATGATTCCGCCCCATGAGTTTGTCTCGATCCCGTTTTCTGCTAAAAATGACGGTTTTGAAGGGTCAAAACCTAATGACATGATGATCACATCAGCGCTTACTCTGTATTCGCTGCCTTTGATCTCTTCCATCTTTTGACGTCCGCTTTCATCTTTTGCACCAAGAGTCGTCTTTACGACTTCTACCGCGATCGCACGTCCGGATTCATTTAAAACGATATCTTTAGGAGAGACGCAGAATGTAAAATCAACACCCTCCTCCATAGCATTTTTATACTCTTTTTGACTTCCCGGCATATTGTGTGCATCACGGCGGTATAGACATGTGACACTTCTCGCACCTTCACGTTTTGCAGTACGAAGACAATCCATTGCAGTATCACCGCCCCCGATAACCACGACATCAAGGTCTTTAAAGTCAAACTTTTTATCGTATGTCAGCTTAAAGTTTTTACGTTGGATGTTTGTAAGATAATCCATCGCTTTATATACGTTCGCTGCATTTTCACCCGAGATACCCGCTTTTTTACCTACAGTAGCACCTATACCGATGAACATAGCATCATGGTTATCCGCTATCTCGTCAAAAGAGATATCTTTACCCACTTCAGTATTTAGAACAAGTTTCATCCCTGCATCTTGAAGCAGTTTTACACGGCGGTCTACAACTTTTTTATCTAGTTTAAAGTTAGGGATACCGTAAGTCAGAAGTCCGCCTGCACGATCACTTCTTTCATACATAGTCACGGCTATACCTGAACGAAGAAGGTATGTCGCAGCAGAAAGCCCAGCAGGTCCAGAACCGACTATCGCCACTTTTTTATCTGTTGTGATTCCAGGGAATTCAGGTTTAAGACCGTTTTTAAATCCCTCTTCTACGATAAAAGTCTCGATAGAACCGATAGTGATAGCACCGTGTCCGTCGTTTAACGTACAGTCACCCTCACAAAGTCTGTCATGAGGACAGACTCTTCCCATTACTTCAGGAAACGGTGAAGGCTCGTTTGAAAGACGGAATGCAAATTCAAGATCTTTTTCTGCCACGCTTTTTAACCACTGAGGGATGTAGTTATGAAGCGGACATTTGTTAAGACAGTATGGATCTCCACACTGGATACAACGGTCACTTTGAGATGATGCGCGGTCTTTATCAAATACTTCATAAATCTCTTTAAAATCTCTTACGCGCTCAACAACTAAACGTTTTTCAGGATTTATACGTCCTGTATTTAAAAATTCTTGCATCTTAGTCTCCTTTATCAACGTTTAACGGTAATTTTTTAAGGTTTTTAGGGCGAACCAGCCAGAAGTTTCTTATATCTTCTCTAAAATTATCTAAAATATCTCTAGCTTTTTCACTTGATGTTTCAACCAAGTACTCTTTTAACAGACGTTTGAGGTAATGACGAGCTTCGTCACCGTCATCCGTATCTATTCTTACAGCTTCGACAAGTTCACGGTTTACATTCTCTATAAAGTCATGTTTTTTATCATATACGAATGCAACACCGCCTGTCATACCTGCACCGAAGTTGATACCTGTCTCACCAAGGATCACGACTATACCGCCTGTCATATATTCACAAGCGTTATCTCCTGCACCCTCTACGATCGCTAATGCTCCTGAGTTACGGACAGCAAAACGCTCACCTACGTTTCCTGAGATAAACAGTTTTCCAGAAGTCGCACCGTAAAGACATGTGTTCCCGCCTGCACTGAACTCTTCACCCTCGTTTTTAGAAGTAACGACTATCTTACCGCCGTGAAGACCTTTTCCGATATAGTCATTTGCAACACCCTCTAGGTATAAAGAGACACCGTTGATCAAAAATGCACCGAATGCCTGACCTGCGATACCTTTTAGTTCCATAGTAATAGTGTCTTCTTTAAGACCTGCATCACCGTAATACTGTGCTATTTCACCGCTTATAAGCGCACCGAAACTTCTATGGATGTTTTTGATCTCTTTTGTTATTCTAATCGGATGATCAGGATGCTTGATAGCAGGCATCACTTCATTTAAGATAGATTTTTCAAACGAGTTGTCGTCAAAAGGCATATTGAAAGGCTCTTGACAAGTATTTACACCCTCTACTTGGTGTAAAACCGATGAGAAGTCGAATTTTTGTGCGAACTTATCATCTACGACTTTAAGCAGATCGCTTCTACCGATCAGCTCTTCCATCGTTTTATAACCAAGACCGGCCATGATAGCTCTTACATCTTCAGCAAGAAGAGTAAAATAGTTTACCACTTGGTGTACGTGACCTTTAAAGAAATCATTTCTCAGTTTTTCGTTTTGTGTAGCGACACCCACCGAACATTTGTTTAAATGACAGATACGAAGCATCTTACAACCGACGATCGCAAGAACACCTGTACCGAATGCATAACTCTCAGCACCAAGCATCGCAGCTTTTACGACATCAAGACCTGTTTTTAATCCACCGTCAGTCTGAACTTCGACAAGACGTCTAAGATCATTTACTTTAAGTGCATTGTGAGCCTCGCTAAGACCTATCTCCCAAGGGTTACCCGCATATTTGATAGATGTTAGAGGTGCAGCACCCGTACCACCGTCGCCGCCTGAGATAATGATCTTGTCAGCATACGCTTTAGCGACACCTGCCGCAATAGTCCCGACACCCGCAGTAGAAACAAGTTTCACTGCGATACGAGCTTTTGGATTCACCTGTTTAAGGTCAAATATCAACTGTGCCAGATCCTCGATAGAGTAGATATCGTGGTGAGGCGGAGGCGAGATAAGCGTTACACCAGGGATCGTATGACGAAGACGTGCGATAAGCTCAGTTACCTTATGCCCAGGAAGCTGTCCACCCTCACCCGGTTTTGCACCTTGAGCGACTTTGATCTGGATCTCTTCAGCTGAACGAAGATACGCAGGTGTAACACCAAAACGTCCCGAAGCGACCTGTTTGATCTTCGAGTTACGGTCAGTATCGAAACGAACTGCGTCTTCTCCACCTTCTCCCGAGTTCGATTGTGCACCGATCTGATTCATAGCCATTGCTATCGTCTCATGTGCTTCAGGGCTGATAGAACCAAGACTCATAGCAGCAGATGCAAAACGTTTGAAAATAGCCTCTTTTGGTTCGACCTCTGAGATATCTATCGGAGCTCTGTCAGATTTAAACTCAAAGAAATCACGAATAAATTTAAGACCACGGTTATTGACTATCGATTTGAACTTCTCAAAATCTTTTTTATCACCCGATTTTACTACAGCATGAAGCGAGTGGATAACGTCCGGACCGAAATCATGATACTCTTGACCGTTATAGAACTTGTAATATCCGCCAATTTTCAGAGGGAATATTTTGTTAAATCCATCCTCTTTATATGCCGCTTTATGGTTCTCTTGCAGTTTCGCATCTATATCAGCATAGCTAAGACCAGGAACTAAGATATGAGAACCTTCAAAACACTCAGCCGTAATATCTCTTCCAAGACCTATGATGTCAAAAAGACCTGTATTTCTATATGAAGCAACAGTAGAGATACCCATTTTTGACATGATTTTCAGGATCCCGGCATTGATCGCACCGTGAACAGATTTCAGTGCTTCTTGACAAGATGTACCGCTGTATTTTGTTTTTTCAAGCTCTTTTGCAACAGTGATGAAAAGCAGGCTTGGATATACTGCACTTGCCCCGTAACCGATTAGTACCGCAGCACTATGAGAATCCACGACTTCTGAAGTCGAAGCGACTATAGATACAAGATGTCTCAATTTGACTTCAAGCAATGCATGGTTTAAACGTCCCACTGCCATTGCCATAGGGATAACACGCTTTGTCTGACTAAGTTCTACGTCATCAAGAATGACAATACGTACGTTGTCATTCTTTACGCTCTCTATTACATTTTTTACAAGATCATCCAGTGCTGATTTCAAATCTGTATCATACGCTGTTGAAAAAGTAGCATTTTTATAGAAGTCTTGGTAACTCGGTGACTTTTTATCTCCAAAAGATTTTAAGACCTCAAGTTTTTCAAAAGTGATCACAGGTGAGATAGCTTTTAATCTATGTGCATGTGACGGAAGTTCACCAAGAATATTGTGAGCTTCACCGAACCCGGTATTTAAACTCATTACCACTTTTTCACGGATCGGGTCGATCGGCGGGTTTGTTACCTGAGCGAATTTTTGTTTAAAATAGTCAGTGAATGAACGTTGTTTATCACTAAACGCTGCAAGCGGAGTATCATCCCCCATAGAACCTACAGCTTCTTTACCGTCACGGATCATTGGTTCGATAACCTGTTCTACGACTTCATGAGTAATATTGAAATATCTTTGTCTTTTTATAAGATCTGACTCTTCAAAGTCACATTGACTTAAATATTGCTCTTCAACATGTTCTTGAAGATAGATCATATGCTCGTTAAGCCATTTCATATACGGGTTTGAACTTTTTAGATAATCATTGATCTGTTCATCTTTAAGAACTTTTCCGTATTTGAGGTCAAGACCGATCATCTGTCCTGATTTTAGACGTCCACGCTCTTTAATGTTATCTTCGTCGATATCGATAACACCGTATTCACTAGCGATCAATAACGTGTCATCTTTTGTAATAATATATTTTGATGGACGTAGTCCGTTTCTGTCAAGTACACATCCGATGTAACGACCGTCAGTCAGTGAGAATGCCGCAGGACCGTCCCATGCTTCAAATACAGTCGACTGATACTCGTAAAACGCGCGAAGCTCAGGATCCATATGCGGAGCGTTCTGCCAAGCACTAGGGATGACAGCACGAGCAGCTTTAAAGAAATCCATACCGTTTACAAGAAGGAATTCTAAAAAGTTATCCGCACTTGCACTGTCAGATGATGCAGGCTGAAGGATCGGAAGTATGCGAGAAAGCTCTTCATCTGTAAACACTTCACTTTTGATCGACTCAGATTTGATAGCTACATTAAATCTATTTCCCTCTACAGAGTTGATCTCACCGTTGTGTGCAACAGCACGGAACGGTTGAGCAAGACGCCATTCAGGAAGTGTGTTCGTCGAGAATCTTTGATGAAACAGTGCAAAAGAGATCTTGAACTCTTTATCTTGAAGGTCTTTATAGAACTCTTTGATATGCGTAGGCATAACAAGACCTTTATAAGACAACACTTTTGACGACATTGATGAGATATAGAAGTTTCTATCATCTGTAAGTGCGTGTTCACACTCTTTTCTGCTTAGATATAAAAGTGCATCGAAACGCTCAGATGCCATAATTGAATTTGAAGCAATAAATAGTTGAATAATATTTGGTAAAGTTTGTTTTGCCTGTTCTCCTAAAGCGTTAATATCTACCGGTACATCACGTACCAATACAACCTTTAGGTCATTTTTCATACAAATTTTTTCGATTACGTCTATTTGATCTCTGTTTTTTGTAAATACAGATGCTACGGCAAATTGATCCGGAAGTTCGATTCCTGCAGCCTGCGCTTGTTTACGCATAAATTCTACAGGCATAGATAGTAAAAGTCCGCTACCGTCCCCTGTTTTTCCGTCAGCTGCAACTGCACCACGGTGCATCATTCTTTCAAGTGCTGTAATGGCATTTTCTAGGTTTTCATGTGATGAGCGGTTTTTGATGTTAGCGATCAGACCAAAACCACAGTTATCTTTAAAAGATCTTAATAAGTCATTATATTCAACCATATATTCACTCCAAATTGTTATTTTTTTCAAATTTTCTTCAAAAAAAGAGAAAATTTAATCTATTTTTAAATAAACTTAGTCTATTTAGAAAAATTACGTGTCAATTGTATCTAATAAAGAATTAAAAAAGTATTTAATCGTAATAATATTGTTTTAAAAATTTAAATTCGTGTAAAATGGAAGCACACTATGCAGGGCTATATAATAAATATCAATCGGGCTAAAGATGAAGATCTTATAGTCACAATAATATCCAAGGATAACTTACAAATAGTTTATCGATTTTACGGTGCAAGACACGGTGTAATAAATCTTGGATTCAAGATAGACTATGAACTTGAAGGTTCGGTAAAAAGCTCCATTTCCAGATTAAGAGATGTGATCCATCTAAGTTTTAGATGGATATCCGACAGAAACCGACTAAGAGTATGGCAAGATTTTATAGCACTTTTTCATCAACACCTCAAACAAGCCGAAGATATCGGAGAGTTCTACTTTAAACTGATAGATGAAGCCGCACTGAAATGGGATAAACAAAATCCAAAACGTGTGGCCGTGGAATCTTACATCAAACTTTTAAGGTATGAAGGACGCTTACATGTAGAGAACAGATGTTTTTTATGCAGTGAGAATATTCCTGAAAAAATATCTGTAATCAGAGGCTATCTGCCTACGCATTTTGAGTGCTCACATACCTATGCGATCAATAAAGATGCTCTGAATGAACTCTTTGAAAACGACTCTTCACTCTTCTTAAACGACAAAGAAATCGACAGACTTTGGTACGTATTGCTTGAAGGATTATAAAGTTTAAGAAAAAAGAGTTTATCATATAGAAGTCATTATTTGAAATCAAGGGAAACAAATGAATAAAATCAATGAGTTCTTCACACAATACCTCGCAGAAACAATCGTCTTAATCTTAGTTATTTTTTTAGTCTTGCTTTATGTCATCATCAAACAAAGAAGCGACAAACCAAAAGACCTGAAAGAGCATGAAGAACCAGAGAAAGATGAAAAAAGACATATTAATATATTTAGCACCACTCCAGAGGAAAAAACTGAAGAAGCAGTAGAAGAAGAGGTGGAAGAAGAACTCCAAGAGCCTGAAGAGATAGAAGAAGTACCGGCTAAAGCAGAGGCTGCACCGGCTATAAAGATCATCAAAAAGAAGCGTGAGTTTGTTTCACACGGGCCAATAACAAAAGAGAGTTTTAATATTTTTGCAGGTTCAAAACTACTTGTCGCAGAAGACAATATGATCAACCAGAAAGTCATCAACGGTATACTCGGTGATTCCGGGATGATCGTAGTAATGGCAGATGACGGTCAGGAGGCTTTAGATATCCTGCAAAAGGACAAAGATTTCTCTATTGTCCTTATGGATGCACATATGCCTAGAGTCGATGGGTATGAAGCGACAAGACAGATAAGACAAGACAGCTCTTTAGATCATCTTCTTGTTGTTGCTCTAAGCGGTGATACTGCGGCAGACGACATCAGAAAGATGTACAATGTAGGTATGCAGGAGCATCTTGAAAAACCTTTAAAGATGGATAAACTTTTTGAAGTGATCTATTGCTATATCGACATGAAAGATGATCCTCAGTCTTCTGAACAAGCAGATGAAAACCGAGAGTACGATGAGATACTCAATATCGAAGAGGGTCTTGAGATCTGTGGTGGAGACAATGATCTTTATAAAGAGGTACTGTCTGAGTTTACGACTATGTATCAAGACTCCGACCAAAAGATAAAACTCTTTATGGCAAAAGATGACATAGATTCCATACAAAGACTCCTTTTAGACATATCGGGGATTTCTGCGAATATCGGTGCTGATAGATTAGCTGATGTCTCAACGGAATTTAGAGAAGTTTTAAACAACCACCAAGAAAATAACTACTTTGAAGCTGAAGAAAAATTCAAAGACACTCTCTCTCAAGTCCTTACTAAAATAGAAGCTCATATGAGCTAAACAATCTTTAGTCGCATAGACTAAAGAAAGCTAATGCAACTTGCATCTATTTACCTTTTTTTGATATACTTTCACTCAACTTTATATATCAAAAAAAGGAATTAATATGGCAAAACATAAGTTTCAAACTGAAGCAAATCAAATATTACATCTTATGATCCACTCTTTATATTCAAATAAAGAGATCTTTCTGCGTGAACTTATATCTAACGGCTCGGACGCATTAGATAAACTGAATATGTTAGTTCTGACAGATGAAAAATATAAAAATGTACAGTTCAATCCTCGTATAGATATCATACCAAACAAAGAAAACAAGACATTAACTATCAAAGACAGCGGTATCGGTATGAATGAAGAGGACCTTATAAACAATATAGGTACGATCGCTAAATCAGGTACAAAAGCTTTTATCGAAAGTCTAAGCGGAGATCAAAAGAAAGATTCTCAACTTATCGGTCAGTTCGGTGTCGGTTTTTATGCAGCATTTATGGTAGCAGGTAAAGTCGAAGTCGTAACGAAAAAAGCGGGTGAAGATCAAGCATTTAAATGGACAAGTGCCGGCGACGGAGAATTTGAACTTGATTCTGCTGAACGTGAAGGACATGGAACGACTATCACACTTTTTCTAAACGATGATGAGCATGAGTTCTTAGAAGAGCATAGAATCTCCAGCATAATCGAAAAATATTCTAACCATATCCCGTTCCCGATCTTTATGGACAAAGAGCACTATACTCCTGCAAAAAAAGATGATGACGGAAAAGAGATAGAAGCAGCAAAGACTGAGATCGTCAATGAGCAGGTCAATAAAGCAAACGCTCTTTGGACTATCTCAAAATCAGAGGTCAGCGATGACGAGTATAAAGACTTCTATAAAAGTATCGCTCATGACTCGACAGACCCTCTTATGTGGACACATAACAAAGCTGAGGGTGCCATAGAGTATACGACACTGTTTTACATCCCTTCTAAAGCACCTATGGATATGTATCGTGTTGATTATCAGCCTGGTATCAAGCTTTATATCAACCGTGTATTTATCACAGATGACGAAAAAGAGTTGATGCCTACATACCTTCGTTTCTTAAGAGGTGTGATCGATTCAAAAGACCTGCCGTTAAACGTAAGCCGTGAGATACTTCAAAACAATGCGATTTTGGCAAAGATCAAAAGTGCATCTGTGAAAAAAGTTTTATCAGAACTCTCAAAAATGGCTAAAAACGATGCAGAAAAATATGATACTTTTATAAAAGAGTTCGGTAATGTCTTAAAAGAGGGTCTGTACTCTGACTATGCAAACCGTGAAAGGATCTTAGACCTTTTAAGATTCAGCACACTCAACTCAGATGAGAAAACATCTCTTGAAGAGTTCGTTAAAAATGTCGATGCTGAGAAAAAAGAGATCTATTATATCACGGCAAAATCGACTGTAAGCATGCTTAAAAATAATCCTGCACTTGAAAGATTTAAAGCAAAAGGGATCGATGTACTTATTTTAAACGAAGAGGTCGATACGATCGTCTTCCCAATGGTAAACGAATACAAAGAGTATAAGCTTGTAAATGTGACCGACGCTAAATTTGAAGAGAGCGAAGAGGATAAGAAAGCAAAAGAGGAAAGTAAAAAAGAGTATGAAGCGTTAACAAAAGAACTTAAAGATACTCTCGGTGAAGATATCAAAGACGTTGAAGTCACATATGACCTTACAGACTCTGCCGTTGCTATAAAAGAGGATAAAGAAGATCCTTCATATATGATGGCACAGATGATGAGACAGATGGGTCAAGGCGGTGATATCCCGATGCCAAAACCGATCCTTCAGATCAATCCAAATCATGAATTGATCAAGAAGCTCAAAGACTCTGCTGACCAAAATCTTATCAGCGACGCTGCACATGTACTGCTTGATCAGGCAAAACTGTTTAACGGTATGGAGATAGATGATCTGCCTTCATTTATCGCTAAGCTTAACCGCATCATCACAAAAGCACTCTAAGCTAAAGGAACTTTTCCTTTAGCCCTCCCTTTTACAAAAACTCTCATCTGCTACAATTATCTTAAAAATCATTATAACAAAAATGTGATTTTGTCAACTCTTCTATTGTATATTTTATAATCAAAATGCAAATTACATACTCAAAATAATGTTTATTTTTTAATCAAACTACTACATAATTGTCGGACTTTTTATTATAAAATTTCCTATCAAATTTATACTATGAAAGATGAAAGATATGAAAAGCGAAAACTATAGATATAAAAACATGAATATCTCGAAAGAGATCGTCCCATTTATAAAATATATGGACAAAGTAGAAGACAACAGAGAGATGCTGCATGATCTTAGCAACAACTGGAACACACTTTCACTACTTAGTCAGCTTGGAGATGCCGGTGTCAATATGAGCGAGATAAAAAACAATTTCTCTACACTCTCTTCTGAACTTATCGACCACCTTGCAATAGAACTTTTAAATAAAAATATAAATGAGATGAACTTTAAAGCGCAAGTCGCTGTTGATATAGTGATCAGGAATCTGTTTGAAAGAACGGCAGATATCGGGTTCTTAGCAACAGATGACGACATCAGAAACTTTTTAAAAAATCATAATATCAAATACACGGCAAACTATACGGAAGATCTCCAAAATTTAAAAAACAGATTTATAGAATACATCAACAAATACAGTGTATATTTTAATATCGTACTTATGAACACACATGGAGAGATCCTTGCCAACTTGGATGATGACCTTAAATTGTCGAAATCACAAGATTCGATCATTAAAGAGGTGTTGACAACATCAAAAGAGTATGTCGAGACATTCAAGTACCATGACTTTCTGCCTTCACATGACAAATCTCTTGTCTATTCGTATAAAGTGACTGAGAATAATGATCCGAACTCTGAAGTGATCGGGATATTATCACTATGTTTTAAATTTCAAGACGAGATGGATGAGATATTTAAAAACTTGGTAAACACGACAAAAAAAGAGGCAATAACTCTTTTAGACAAAGAGGGTTATGTCATAGCGACAAGTGATAAGTACCATATTCCGTTAGGTTCAAAACTAGAAGTGATCCTAAACGATAAATTTAAAATAGTGACTTTCGGCGGAAGAGACTATCTTGCAAAAAGCCGTAAGACAAACGGTTATCAAGAATTTTACGGACTTGGATGGTATGGACATATCATGGTACCTATCGATAATGCGTTTGAAGATGTGGATAATAACAGTTTTGAGATAGATGAAGACCTTCTGCTTTATATACTTCAAAACGGCAAGCAGTTCAGTGATGCTCTAAAAAACATCCCTATTCAAGCCAGCAGCATCCAAAAAAACCTTAACCGTGCTATCTGGAACGGAAATATCAAACAGGGGAATTCAAAAAATCAGAATAAACAGTTCTCACGTGCTCTTATGCAGGAGATCCGTCAAACAGGAGAGAACACAAAAAGTATCATAGGTTCGTCCATTGCAAATCTTACAAAGACCATCGTACTCGGTGACAGTGTCTTTTATGCCGACTTGATCGTCGATATCATGGATAGAAACCTTTATGAAAGGGCAAACGACTGTAGATGGTGGGCTCTTACTTCTGAGTTTAGAAAGATACTTGACAGCGACAATATTAGTGATAGCGATACACAAAGAATGAGCGATATCCTGCACTATATAAACGAACTTTATACAGTGTACACCAATATCATCATATATGATGCACAAGGAGTCATCAGAGCCGTATCGAACAAGGATGAATCGCACCTCATCAGAAAAAGAATCGGTGAAAAATGGGTAAATGAGACCATCGAACTTTCTGATTCATCCAAGTATTGTGTAAGTGATTTTACGAACAGCAATCTTTATGATGAACAACACACATATATCTATAATGCAGCAATCAAGTCTTTAGATGATCAAAAGACGCTTGGCGGTATCGGCGTAGTCTTCGACTCTCAGATACAGTTTAAGAATATGATCGAAGAAGCTCTTCCAAAAAACAGTGACGGAACTGTCAAAGACGGCGTCTTTGCAACGATCGCGACTAAAGATATGATGGTCATCTCATCTAGTTATGATAAACATCAGGTAGGAAATCACCTTGATATAGACAGCAGCTACTTTGATCTTGATGTCGGAGAGTCAAAAAGCGAGATCATTGTCTATGAAGACAAGTATTACTCATTAGGTGTCAAATGTTCTAAAGGCTACCGTGAATTTAAAGGTCGTGATGACGACTATGTCAACAATGTATATGCTCTGTTTTTCTCATATATCAGCGATGTAAGCGACAGCGTTATCCAAAAAGATGATGAATTTAGAGTACAAAAAGAGATCTCTTTTGAAAGAAGTGACAACACTTTAGATATCGCGACGTTTATGATAGGTAAGCAGTGGCTTGGAGTCGATACAAAAGATGTCGTAGAAGCGGTAAATGTAAGTGAACTGAAATCTACCATTAAAATAGATCCGAACCACCACTTTAAAGGGACACTGATCTATGATGATAAAGCCGTGATGGTAATAGATATCAAAAAATATCTGCAAGAGGAACTAAAAGAGGACTACAAAGAGATCGTCATCATCAAATACGGGACACCTGAGACATATCTGGGCATCTTGGTCAACTGTTTGGAAGATATCTCGGAAGTAAGCGTTACAAATATTAAAATGCTTCAAGATGAGATCGTAGGAGACGGGACACTAGTAGACAGTGTCGTCTTCCCTGATGAAGCTTCATCTTCAAAAGATGTACTTTCGGTACTTTCAGTCGATAAGATCATCAAAAAACTGGTACGTCCTGAACAATCCAGAATGCTGCACAGACAGGTAGCATAAACCCACTCTAAAGGCTTTTCCTTTAGAGCTTCTCCCCCTATCTCAAGACATCAAGAAATAAAAATAAATGCTAATCAGCAAGTTCCTCTTGCGGTTTAGAGAAGAAGTACCCTTGAGAGAAATCAACTCCCAACTCATTTAACACATTGTAGATTGTCTCGTTCTCTACAAACTCCGCTATCGTTTTTATATTCATCTTTTTAGCAAAGTGTAAGATACTCTCAACAGTTGCCAATTGAGACTCGTCTTTATCTATATCTTTGACCAAAGAACCGTCTATCTTTATATAGTCTATATGCAGTTTTGAGAGATAGCTGAAATTCGAGTAACCTGTTCCAAAATCATCTATCGCTATTTTACAGCCGAATGTCTTGACTCTGTTTATAAACTCCGACATCTTTTCAAAACTGTCGATCCCCTCTGATTCGACTATCTCCAAAACTACTCTGTCCCCGCACTTATACTTTTCTAGACTTTCTATCAATTGATTGACTACTTTTGAGGACTCGATATCCTGTAAAGAGAGGTTGATAGAAAACTCATATTCAAGGTCTGCAAACTTTTCAAACGATTTCCTGATCATCACCTCTGTAAGTCTTGTGTAAAGTCTTGATTTTTTCGCATGCTCTAAGAAAAAGTATGGAGACACTATCTTGCCGTCATCCTCTTTTAAACGGATCAGTGATTCATACTTGACTATCTTTTTACTCTTGTTATCTACTATTCCCTGAAAGAACGGCACAAATCTATCATATTTCAGTGCATCTTTAATGTTGGAAATGATCCTTATATTATCTTTTATCTGTTTATCCAGATTATCATTGTCATTATAAAAGACCACGTGTTTGTTTGATGTCTTGTTCTCTTTTAAAGCCATATGCGAAAATTTATATATCTCGCTTTTTCTACCGTATGCTACCCCGCAGGATAGAAATATCGAGACCGTGTCTTCATAAAGTCTGTATTCTGCATTTTCCAGATCCGTTATCATCTTAATGATCATATCTTTATTTTCATCGGCCAGATCATGTTCGCACAGTATCGCAAACTCGTCTCCGCTTATTCTATATACCTGATTACGATGATTTTTTATTCTATTGGCAAACTCTTTTAACACTATATCGCCTGTCTCATATCCGAAATAATCATTGATATCGGAGAAACGGTCAATATTGATAAGGATCAGCGAAGCGTACTCAGTTGGCTTAGTACTTAGTTGGTAAAGAAGAGACGCTCTGTTTTGCAAACCTGTCAGTGTATCTTCAAACTGTCTTTTTATGATCTTATCTTTATTTATCAGATCGGTCACATCAGTTCTAGCGGCAATATATTCCATAATATTGCCCTCATCATCGAGTATTGGCATGATCACAGACTTCACATAGTATGAATGCCCGTCTTTTGCACGGTTTTGGATAGTACCCTGCCATATCTTTTTACTTGTGATATCTCCCCACATCTGTATAAAGACAGAATCATCCATCTCAGGGTGTTTTACAATATTGTGTTTTTTTCCTAAAAGCTCTTCTCTGCTGTATCCCGAGACCTTACAAAATGCATCATTGACATAAGTTATGACCCCCTTCGTATCTGTTTTTGAGACGATGGCACTGTTATCTAATATCTGTTTATATTGATTGAGTTTTACAAGATTAAGATTAAGCGCTTTTTCTGAAATATTTACAAGATTTGTAAGTGATTTAAGCATACACGACTTAGCTTTTCTTTCTTGAAGTTCAGACTTTTTATGCAGACTTTTAGACTCTGAAAGACTAAGTGTCGTCGTAGTGATATTTAAAAGCTGGTTTTTTGTCTTTCCATGATAAAACTCTCCGTAGGTGAAAAAACCGACAGTAGGAGCTATCTCTTCTATCAGACCAAACTCATAGTTCAACTGCTCTTTTATAAACAGCTTTCTCACTGAACATGAGTATATATAAGTGGCTTCAACAGGTGAGGCGATTATGTTATTATGAAGATATTTCGCTCTATTTAGCACCTCTTCGACATTTCCTATCGCAAACTTTACTCTGTCGCCGTTTTTAAAGTGCCCGGCATAGATATACCCCTCATCTTCTGTTTTGGCTACGATCGATCTCGCTATTACAACATTTTCATCTGTCTTGATCAAAGGAAACTCTACAACAGCAGCCGGAAAATCCAATAGGATCTCATCACCGAGATAGTGTCTGTATAGTTCTTCAACAGGAGTATTATCGATCTCATAGACAATATTCTTGTCTGCTTTTGTGATTACCATCTCTTTTCCGACAGGTGTCCATTCTAAAGAGTAGTTCGTCGATACGCTGAGTACATCACTGTCTATCGCACAGATGACAATACCATCATGATATATACGATCTGCATGGATCAAAAATGTATCTTGAAAGGTAAGGTTATCTCCTGCATTACCGCCGGCTATCGGGATATTATGTTCTACCGATGAAAAACCTTCTAAAAAAAGTTCCGAATCACTCTTTAATGCTTCACTGAATGCGATAACAGCTTTGGTATTCTCTTTTAGAAATTGGTTTGCGGCATCCACACCTGTCTGAAAAGTTGTTTGGGGGTAATATATAGTTCTTAGTGCAGAGTTCTCAAAAATAGAAAAAGAGAGCTGTATAGTATTGTCATGTATTATACCGCCGGATATTTCACCTGCAGTCGATGCACCTATAATAGATGCTTGAGGGATTTTTTTTACCAATATATCTAGTACAGACTGAACTTTTTGAGTATCTAATACACCGCTGAATACCTGAACTAAAACACTCTTTTGATCAGCTATATTCTTTTGTATAAATTGTTCTAAATCTGCAGTATTGTCAAATGTATAATTAAGTAATTTCAAATACAATCCCCTTCTCGTACAACAGTATAGTGCACATATTATTCTTTAATTGTATCTAAATTCCATTCGATTTGTTTTATATTATTGTTCTTTAAATAATCATTTGTCTTCGTAAAAGGTCTTGAACCGAAAAATCCTCTATATGATGATAAGGGTGACGGGTGCGGAGCTTTTAGTACAAGATGTCTGGTTCCATCTATAAGTAATTCTTTTTTTTGTGCATCGGCTCCCCACAAAATAAAGACGACATGCTCTTTTTTTTCATTGATGATCTCTATCGTTTTTCTTACTAACTTTTCCCAGCCTCTCTTCTTATGCGAGTTGGGCTGAGCTTCACGTACACTAAGAACCGCATTGACCAAAAAAACACCCTCCTCTGCCCATTTAGTAAGATCGCCTTTTTTTGGCATCGGCAGGTTAAGATCAGTTGTATATTCGATAAAAATATTGCGTAGAGACGGAGGAAGAGGAGTATCGCCAAGAACGCTGAAAGCCAGACCGTGAGCCTGAGAAGCTCCGTGATAAGGGTCCTGTCCTATTATCACGACTTTTAGTTTATCAAAAGGAGTAAGGTTAAAGGCATTAAAGAAGTTTTTCTCTTGCGGATAGATCTTGTAATGCTCTTTTTCCTCTTCCAAAAAGCTTTCCAGCTCTTTTATATAGGGCTTCTCCAGTTCATCGGACAGAAGCTCTTTCCAGCCGGGTTCAGTTAGAAGCTCTTTAAAGTCCATCGATCTCTTTTATGACACCAAAAAGTTCTTCGCCGTTGTAAAGAGACTGCGAGTTGCTTACATGTAAAGATTCTTCTGTATTAAAGATCACAAAATCTTTTGTCCCTACTTCTATCTTTCCTCTTTGCTGACCTATCGCATTTGCAGGATTTTGTACACTTAAACGTACAAACTCTTTCATACTGATGATACCCGGTTTAACAAGTTTCGTATAGTAAAGAGGCAGTGCATGATCTATGCTCTCACACCCGTATGTCGCATCAAAGAAAGCGACCTCTTTGTTTACCGGAGATGAAGGCTGATGAAGAGTGGTCAGCATATCTATCTCTCCGTTTTTCAGTGCTTCTTGCATAAGCTTCATGTCGTTTGTTGTAGCAAGCGGCGGGTATATTTTTGCTGTCGTGTTGAAGTTCTCACAAAGCTCGTCCGAGTGCAGAAGATGGTGGATACTTACCTCGCATCTCACATCGACGCCCTCTTTTTTTGCTTTGCTTATCATCTCTATAGAACGTGGATTTGCGATGGATTTGAAAAGCACTTTTATGCCGTAGTAACGCGCAAGCTCTATCATACGGCTTACATGTAAGAGCTCGCCGATCGCAGGTATGCCCGCAAGACCCAGATGAGCACTGACCTCGCCTTCTGTCATCACGCCCATATTGCTCAGGCTTCTGTCTTCGGCTCTACAAAACAGCGTCACACCATACATCTTGACATACTCTGCTATCTTGATCGCTAAATTGTTATGAGTCGTCGTACTCATAAAAGGAGCTACTGCACCTTTTTTAAGAAGGATGGCGATGTTGCTCAGTGTCGCATCTGATGATTTGATGGTATTAAAGGAGCAGTGTACATCAGCTCCGCCATTTGGGATCGGATTGTTCTGAACAAATTCCAGGACGATCTCATCATCTATTGCAGGTGTTGATTCCGGATTTAATATAACATCTTTTACACCGCCTTTTGCGGCATTGCAAGAGATCTCCTCTATTCTTTTAGAGTTTAAGACATCGTCTTTGACTCTGACATTGAGGTCTATTAACGAAGGGATAAGGCATAAAGAACCCGCACTGCTCCCTTGTATCTCTTCTATATCGGTTATTACTCCGTTTTCCACTTTTATATTGGCAAATCTTTCGCCGTCGATATCGCAAATTTTAAGATTAGATATTACCATTTAAACAACACCTTTAGATATAATTGCAAAATTATATGATAAAAAGGTTTAAACTTTGAAACTTCTTGTCAGTGCTTTGGAGCACTCTGCAAATATCCATCTTAATGCTCTGAAAAAAGAGCTGAGTCCCGACGTCGAATTCATAGGGATATTTGACAAAAAGCTCGGAAATCCCATCATTGATCTCTCCTCTTTAGCGATCATGGGCTTTGTAGATGCCGTCAAAAAACTAAAGTTTTTTTTCAAACTCAATGCCCAGATGGTAGAGCTGGCAAAAGATGCCGACAAGATACTTCTTATGGACTCATCAGGTTTTAACCTTCCTCTTGCCAAGAAGATCAAAAAAAGATATCCGGAAAAAGAGATCATCTACTATATCCTCCCGCAAGCCTGGGCATGGAAGCAAAAGCGTATACCGGTACTGGAAAAGACCATCACGCACCTTGCTTCGATACTGCCGTTTGAAAAAGATTATTACTCCAAAAATGCTCCTATCACCTATGTAGGGCATCCACTTTTAGATGAGATAAAAGAGTATAAAGAGACACTTTCAAACACGAATAAAATAGCATTTATGCCGGGAAGCCGCAGGGGCGAGATCAAAAAACTGATGCCGATCTTTACCGAACTAAGAGAAAAGCTTGACTGTGAGGCGTATATTATCGTCCCAAAACAGTTCACTAAAGAAGATATAAAAGAAGTTTACGGTACCCTAACGAAATTTAAAATTGTTCATGATGCACATCAGACTTTAAGAGAGTGTGACTTTGCTTTTATCTGCAGCGGGACGGCTACACTTGAAGCAGCACTTATCGGTATTCCGTTTATTTTGAGCTACATCGCAAAACCGCTTGATTATTTTCTGGCAAGCCGTCTTGTGAAGCTGGATTATATCGGTCTTGGCAATATCATGTTTGAGAAGTTCAAAGGCGAAGCACTTCATCCGGAGTTTATCCAAAACGAAGTAACCGTTGAAAACCTTTTAGAAGCATATAAAAAGTTTGATAGAGAAACATTTCTGAACAATTCAAAAGAGTTACGAAAATACCTAAACCACGGAAGTTCAAAGACCGTAGCATCCATCATAGAGGGAAAGAATGAAAATTAATTTTATAGATTTACAGGCGCAGTATCAAGAGTATAAAGCAGAGATAGACAAAGAGGTAAGCGAAGTCTTTACCAGTGCAGGTTTTATAGGCGGACCGAAACTTGACAGTTTTGAAAAGAACATCGCTGCATATACGGGTGTAAAACATGCTATCGGATGCAGCAGTGGAACTGACGCA
Organism: Sulfurimonas sp. HSL3-2; assembly: GCF_039645965.1. Taxonomy (GTDB): domain Bacteria; phylum Campylobacterota; class Campylobacteria; order Campylobacterales; family Sulfurimonadaceae; genus Hydrocurvibacter; species Hydrocurvibacter mobilis. The sequence goes on from NZ_CP147917.1 coordinate 1,365,297, forward strand.
CTTTTACTCGCTCTTATGGCACTTGACATCAAAGCAGGCGATGAAGTGATCACGACTCCTTTTACTTTTATAGCGACTGCCGAAGTGATCGCATTCTTAGGTGCAAAACCTGTATTTGTCGATATTGATGAAAAGACTTACAATATCGATACATCTAAGATAGAAGATCTTATCACTGCAAACACAAAAGCGATCATCCCTGTATCTCTTTACGGTCAATGTGCAGATATGAATGAGATAAACGCTATTGCTGACAGACACAATATTACAGTCATAGAAGACGCATGTCAAAGCTTCGGTGCCGAATATAAAGGCAAAAAGTCTTGTGCGCTTTCACACATAGGCTGTACAAGTTTCTTCCCTTCTAAACCGCTTGGTGCTTACGGTGACGGTGGAGCTATCTTTACCGACAACGACGAACTTGCTGCGAAGATGAGAATGCTTTTAAACCATGGACAGAATGAGAGATACAAACACAAATATATCGGTATCAACGGTCGTCTTGACGCTGTTCAAGCTGCTATCCTTGATGTAAAACTGCGCCATTTTGACAAAGAGGTAAAACTGCGCCAAGAGATAGGTCAAAGATACTCTCTTTTACTCTCAGGTGCAAATGTCGTGACTCCTCATGTAGAGGCTGACAGAACAAGCGTATATGCACAGTACTCGGTAAGAGTAAAAGACAGAGCTTCTATGGTAGCAAAACTAAGTGAAAAGTCTATTCCGACTGCCGTTCACTACCCTATGCCTCTTCATCTTCAAGAAGCGTTTGCATACCTTGGATATAAAGCGGGTGACTTCCCTGTTTCCGAAGCTGTTTCAAATGAGATCATGTCTCTTCCGATGAGCCCGTATCTTACAGATGAACAACAAGATTTTATAGTAGAAGCGATAAAAGGATAAGTATGATAAAAATAGCGATTATCGGCCTGGGAGCGATGGGTAAAAACCATTACCGTATATTAAGTCAGCTTGACGGCGTAGAGGTCTGCGCACTTTGTGATGTCGTACAGAACGATCCTTACAACGAACCGTTTTTTCATGATGTAGACGAGATGCTGGACACTGCAAGACCTGATGCCGTCATAATCGCCGTTCCTACTTTTTTACATAAAGAGGTCGCTCTAAAATGTGCCGATAAAGGTGTTCATATATTCATTGAAAAACCTGCGGCTTCAACGGTTCAAGATGCAAAAGATATCTTAAATGCCGTCAATGCAGCGGGGATCAAAAGCTGTGTCGGGCATGTCGAAAGATTTAACCCGGTCGTTCAGGCATTAAAAGATGAACTGGCAGCTAAAGAGATATTTTCCGTTGCAGTTACACGTGTCGGACCGTTTCCTCCGCGTATCGCCGATGTCGGAGTTTTAACAGACCTTTCGGTACATGATATCGATCTTATCCGTTTTATCACGCATAAAGATATCCTTGACCAGTCTATCTTTAAATCAAGAAAGATCCATAACCACCATGAAGACAATGCAGTTCTTAGTTTCGAACTTACAGATTCTGTGATCGCGAACATCACGACGAACTGGCTGACTCCGTTTAAAAAACGCTGCATCGAGGTAGCATGTCAGGACTCATACTTTGAAGCTGACCTGATAGCGCAGAGTCTTACTGAGTACTCATCGTTTAGTACAAACAACTCTTATGTCGTAAGAGGATGCCATATCAAAAAAGATGAGCCTCTTATCAAAGAGCTTGAGACTTTCATCTCATACCTCAAAACCGGTGAACGTGGCTCTCTTGCTTCTATCGAAGACAGTATCATCACTTTAAAAATTGCAATCCAATCATGATAGATAAGACTACGATCATAGAAGACGGTGCGAGTATCGCAGATGACGTTAATATCGGGCCATTTTGTTTCATAGGCAAAGATGCCGTCATAGCTTCGGGTGTGACGATCGCCTCAAATGTCATTATCAAAGGCAAGACTACTGTTGAAGAGAACGTCAAGATATTCAGCTTTGCGACTATCGGGCATAAAGAGTCTACTATCAGAATAGGCAAGAACACTCATGTCAGAGAGTTCGCTCAGATCGGAGCTCAAGAGAGTGAAGAGAACAACAGTATAGATATCAGCAACGACAACTTCATCATGGCCTATGTGCAGATAATGAGCGGCGTGAAGATAGCAAACAACTGTGTCCTTACAAATGCTGTAAGACTCTATGAGAACGTCACATGCCAAGAGCGTGTCATCATTGGCGGACTTAGTACGGTAGAGGCAAACAACCATATAGGGACAGGTGTCATGATCGGCGGTGCTTCATTCGTAAACCATGACGTCCCTCCATTTTGTCTAGTCGAAGGGAACCGTTCAAGTATCAAGGGTCTCAATATCATCGGTCTAAGACGCAGACTTAACAACAGTGACGATATCGAAGACATCAAAGCTGCATACAAAAAGCTGATCAACCACGGTATAGATAAAAAGCTGGCGGAAACAGTAGAGCAAGAGAGTGCAAACAACTATGTCAAACTGTTTGCAGGCTTCATCAAAGAGAGCAACCTCTAAAACTGAATAGGCAGGTAGAAGCTCAGGTCGAACTCTTTGTCGTCTGAGAGATACTTGTTCTTATGGTAGATGGCGTATGAAGGTTTTGTCGTCGTCTCATACTCACTGCTCAAAAGCCACTCATGATAGACCCAGTTCATGAACCGTAAGAAGTCGCCCTTCTTCCCCTTCAGATCAAACTTTGCATAAACGCCGTCTGATATGTTGAACTTCGGCAGTCTGTCACTGTTTACTTCGTTCTTTGTGGCGATGCAGGCGACATACTGGCACTCGTCAAGCGGCGTGATCGTCGGGTTGTCATGAAAGAGTGCGATCTCCTGATACTCTTTGACATTGTTGCTAAGTACCCACGTCTCTAACTTCTGCCAGCTCTCCTCTATGTTTTTAGTGTTGTAACCTTTATTTCTTATGTAGTAGCTTTGTATTATGGGCATCTTTACGATAGTCGCCGTAACGTCACTGAAGTCCGCAGTCGACTGCATCGCGCCCTTTGACTGCTGGAGTATCCAGTTCGAGTACAGTCTGTAGCCTCCGTTTTTCCACTCTTTTGGAGTCATCCGAAATCTCTCTTTAAAAGCTTTTATAAAAGAGGACTGTGAAGAGTATCCGCACATATTGGCGATGTTGGAGATGGTCGAGTATTTGTTTGTCAAAAGAAGGTTGGAAGCTTTTTGCAGGCGTATGGACTTTATGCTCTCGTAGATATTTCTTCCAAACGCTTCTTTAAAGATACGCTGCATATGGTACTTGCTTACGCCGAAGTCCTGACTCAGCTCGTCAATGTCTATATGCGTCTCTATATGGGTATAGACATAGTACATGATATCGTTAGCGATCTTGATTCTTTTTTGCAGTGTTTCTTTCTTCATAACAATAATTGTAGCATAAATTAGTCATAAAATAAGCACTTATGAACAATTTTTCGAGCATAAAAGAGGAAGAACTTTTTTTTTGAAACCTATAAAATAGTGCCATCAAAAAAATGGAGGACTTATCCAATGAAAAAAATAGGTAAAGTACTTATAGCAAACAGAGGCGAGATCGCCCTAAGAATCATCAGAGCTTGTAAAGAGCTGGAGATCAAAAGTGTCGCGATATTTTCTGAAGTAGATATCGAAGGTATCTGGGTTAGAAAAGCGGATGAATGTTACCCTATTCTAGGAAATCCCGTTGAAGCGTATCTTGACTATAACAAGATAATATCTTTGGCAAAGAAAGCTGAGTGTGACGCTATCCATCCGGGTTACGGCTTTCTCTCCGAGAGCGCAGAGTTCGCTCAGGCATGTGAAGACAACGGCATCATCTTCATCGGTCCAAAAGCAGACCACATAGCACTTTTCGGTGACAAGATGGCATCTAAAGTGGCTATGAAAAAAGTAGGCGTTCCTGTACTTGAAGGTACGGATGAGCCTGTAAAAAATATCAAAGAGGGTGAAAAGATCGCTAAAGAGATCGGTTTCCCTGTCATCATCAAAGCGGCTTTCGGCGGCGGCGGTAGAGGTATGAGGATCGTAAGAGAGGAAAAAGAGTTCAAAGAGCTTTTCGAGTCTGCGGCGAACGAATCTAAAAAATACTTCGGTAGAGACGAGATGTTCATCGAGAAATATGTCGAGAACCCGAGACACATAGAGATCCAGATCATCGCTGACAAATACGGCAACGTCGTACACCTTGGTGAACGTGACTGTTCGATCCAAAGACGTCACCAAAAAGTGATCGAGATCGCACCGAGTCCTAGACTAAGCGAAACTGTAAGACGCGAACTTTACCGCATCTCTACAAAAGCGATGTTCAAACTTGGATATGAGAGTGTCGGGACTATCGAGTTTCTTGTCGATGCAGCGGACAACATCTACTTCATCGAGATGAACACAAGGGTACAAGTCGAGCACCCTGTAACAGAGATCATCTCAGGGATAGACATCATCCAAAGAATGATACAGATCGCAGAGGGTGACAAACTGCAGTTCCTTCAAGAGGAGATCAAACTCAAAGGCTTCGCTATCGAGTTTAGGATCAATGCTGAAAACCCGAAACTGAAGTTTATGCCGGCTGTCGGGACTATCACGAACTATATGGCGCCGGGAGGTCCTGGAGTAAGACTTGACACGAGTATGTACTCAGGATACAAGATCCCTGCAAACTACGACTCTATGATAGGAAAACTTATCGTCTCTGGTCTTGACTGGGACGGAGTTGTTAGAAAAGCCAAACGTGCTTTAGATGAGTTCTTCATAGAGGGAGTATTTACAAATATCCCTCTTCACAGAGCTATCGTGCGTGACCTGGATTTTATCGCAGGGACGTTTGATACAAGCTACTTAGATAAAAAACTGGACAAGTTCAACCTTGATGCGATCAACAACATAGAGGAAGAAGAGCAAAAGATGGCAAATATCTCTAAACTTGTAGAGACCATCAAAGCGCATAATATCAACGTCAGACACTAAAACTTCTACAAAGGGAGTCTTACATGTAAGGCTCTCTGCATCTCCTATATTTATTTTACGGTTTGCAGACCTTTATCGATCCAACCCCAATTGATCCCGCCGTCTAACTCATAGACATTTTGATATCCAAGTTTTGAGCCCATTATCTCACCGATCGCTTTTGTTCTGCTTGCATGAGCACACACTAAGATAAAAGGCTGTTCTTGATCTGTCACCACCTTTGTAAATGCCTCTAAGAACTGATCTATATCAAAGAGTCCCAGCTCATCAAAAAATGTGATCTTATGGCTGCCTTCGATGATGCCGTACTCCTCCCACTCGTCAACTCTTCTTACATCGATGATATGAAACCCTTCCTCTTTTTTTTGTTGAAACTCTTTCGTTGAAAGAGACTTGAACGGCCCAAAATCTAACATTCATGGCCTTTCTTTTTTGTTTTATACCTTTTTGTCAATCTGCAAAAATCATAAAAATCACTTAACATCAGATATCGTATCTCTACATCTTCAAACTTTTTCTGCAGTATCAGATGCCCCTGCAAATAGAGCTTTACATCATTTTGAAACTCTTTTGGATACTCGAGTTTTTCTGCCTGCAAAGATGAGAAGCAGTCTAAAAAATCAAAAAAAAGTCTTGTTACGGTCTCCTCTTTTTCCTGAGACCTCATTGGAAAGAAATCTGTTATCTCTTCAAATGTCTCGCATATATTTACCAAACATGCATTCAAAATATACTCCCTGTTAAACAGCATTTAAAGAGTATATACATAAATCATGCCTGACATTGAAAAGGTATGTGGAATGTCCCCTATTTTCTGTTTACAAGTAAGGCTTTGTATATGTACTTTTTTCTCCGCAAAAAAGTACCAAAAAGCTCTTGCAACGGCTTCGAGCTTGACTTTGTCAAGTTCCCAAGCAATAGAAAATCCATTCCTAAAAATGCAAAACTCGTTTCACTCAAACAGTTGCATTTTCTTTACGTCACTCCTTTTCTATTTCTCGGCTCTGCAGATGTTGCAACTGACACAACAGGCTTTGTCGTGATATACACTTTAGATTACTATTTTTGAAACTAAATTAAATAAGTATCCTATCCCCGGAATTTTAATTTTGACTTCACTCATAATTCACTCTTTGGTGATAGGTTCTGTTATCTTAAGTTTTTCCAAAGATTCAACAAGTTTGTAAATAGTATTTGATGGATTGTCATTAAATGGATTAGAACTTCCATTTATATCTATAAAATGTTTAATTAAATTTTTTGATCTTTTAATTGCTTCACTTTGCTTAGATTTAACTATTTCATAAATAAATTCATTATTTTTTTCATAGTCAATTAAAGTTTTAAGTTTTTTATTTAATTGGAGTCGATTAATATGTGCTGTCTGTTCTATAAAATGAAGTAATATCCATAGTTCATAAGCTTCATTTGCATAGGCAACATTAATATTTAAAGCTTTTGCACTTGCGATAGCTCCATTAAACTCTGATTTTGAATAACTATCTTTATCAATGACAATCCACTTCTCATCGAAATTAGAATCTTTTAATAAGTGATTTTTTATTGCTTCAAGAACTTTCATTGGATTTGTTCCAATATTCGTTGCAAAAGTAACTTTGCCTCTAAGCCTATAATCTTTTATCATTTTTGTAAAATAAAATCTTGAAGACTTTGTATCTTCACAAGCTATAAGAACTCTTTTTGAGATACTTTTTGTTTTTTTAATAGTTCTTTTTCTTTGAGCTTTTGCTATCTTATGTCTATCTTCAGTTCCCATTATCTATACTCTCTGCATATAAATTATAGATATGTGGAACTCCACCAAACTTACCTTCTAAGTAATTTTTTTCAAGAGAAGTGTCTTTTCTAGCTCCAAAATCTATTAAAGAAAAAATCTCACTTTCACCATATATATTTTTTTCTACAAACCAAATTTGGTCTCTACGAAATAATTTATGTGTTAGTAAATTTGTATCATGTGTTGCAAAAATTAATTGCGCATTATTTGGATTAGTTTCTTTAGAATTAAATAGTTTTATAATAAATTCAGTCATTTGTGTATGAAAACTATTATCTAATTCATCAATAACTAATATTTCACCATTCTCAAGAGTTTCAACAATTGGACCAGCAAGTAATAAAAACTTTTTTGTACCCGTTGATTCTTTTTTTAATTTAAATTCAATATCTTTGATATACTCATTTTTCTCATTATACTGCATATGTTTGGTTATTATCTCTGATTGAGTAATCTTACTTTTTTCTGCTTTATCATCTTTGATCATTTTTTGTATAAAAGAAGGAACTTCTTCATACTCCACATCTCTTATTTTCATTTCTACATCTTTTATGCCCATATCAACTGATAGAAGTAATTGAAGAATTTTATATTTACTTTCTGAATTACTAAGCATATCATGCGTATAATGCTCAAATTTATTTTTATCAACATTTGATGTAATATTAAATTGCTTAAACCAATTACTTATATCATTGGATATATCACCATTAAATTGTGCTACCACAGATAAAAAAAGCGCATTTACTCTTGTTTTATTCTCTTTTACAATAAGGCGACCTTCAGAAAAAGCTGTTGATAAATCAAATTCTTGTCCAGTTCTAATAAATAATTTTGTTTCTCTAATATTTGGGGTATAAAAGAGCCATTCATCATGCACAAGGTTATTATCTAATCTAAAGCCATATCTATATTTTATTTTATTGTGTACAAATGTTGCTTCAAAAAGAGAAGGTTGATTTTCAGTATGAGAATTTAGTTCAAATGATTCTATACCAATTGTGTCATTTTGTTTATATTCAGTTGCCGAATTTTCAATAAAATGTCTCATAAAATTCATTGCATTTAATAAATTACTTTTTCCACTCGCATTAGGACCATAAATTACAGCTGATTTTAACAAAGTTTTTTTGCCATCATCAAAAATATTTTCAGAATGGTCTTTTATCGCTGTGGCTTCCATTGTAAAAGTTATAGAATCTTTAATAGATCTATAATTTTCAACAGTAAAATCAATTAACATTTAATATCCTTTTTAATTGAGGCTATTGTACTCTATTATTTGTGAATAAGTCACAAATAATCAGTTTAAGCATATAATATATCATAAAAAGTTACATTTATATTAAACATCTGGGAAAATCATAATCAAGGTCACATTAAAAAAATACTGTTGACCAACTTTTGAATATCGGTACAGAACTGATTTATTTAGAAAAAGGAAATAAAGAAAGTGAAAATAATTTTTTAGAGATGTTTGAAATTCATCCAATCAATTATTTTTAAAAAAATAAACTACCTAGAGAGCTTCTAGGTGTTTCATGAACTCTGTAGGTTCTTTGTAGCCTGTTACTGTATTGCTTTGACGGACATTGCCATCTTTGTCTATGAAGATGACGACCGGAGGTCCGAATACTCCGTATCTTTTAGACATCGCTTTTTGTGCATCCGTGTTTGCACTCAGGTCTGCACGAAGAAGGACGAACTCTTTCATCTTAGCGACTACGGCTTTGTCTTTGAATGTGATCTCGTCGAACTCTTTACATGCCGTACACCAAGAAGCGGAAAAGTCCAAGATCACTTTTTTGCCTTTTGCTTTCGCCAGTTCGGCATCAAGGTCATTTAGATTTGTCACCACTTTGAACTTGAGTTCATCGGTCTTGGTTTGTACCTCGCTTGCAACCGCTTTTGAAGTGAACTGATCCAGCGGAGAAAGTATGCTTTTCGAACCGCTGATCGCGCCGATGAAAAGAATGACACCGTAAAGCATGATGATGACCGCGAATATTTTCGAGACACTGTTCTCTCTCATACCGTTTTCAACTTGCAGCGGTTCTAACGCTCCAAACTGCACACCCGTAGCGATAGCCAGCATTGCCCATAGTATCATGATGATACCTTCGTCTAAGACACGTGAGACCATCCAGATAGCGACACCGATCATCATCAGACCGAAGATAGTTTTTACCATATCCATCCAGCCGCCGGGACGAGGCATGAACTTCCCTGCCCCTGTTCCTACGGCGATGAGCGGCAGACCCATACCTATGGAGAGCATAAAGAGTGCTGCACCGCCAAGAAGTGCGTCACCCGTCTGACCGATGTAGACCAATGCACCTGCAAGCGGAGCTGCGACACAAGGTCCTACGATCAGTGCAGATAAGAAGCCCATGATCGCAACACCGATGATACCGCCTTTGTTGCTTGTAGCACTGCTTACTCTTGACTGGATGAAGTTTGGCACCTGCAGTTCGTAAACGTCGAACATAGATAGAGACAGAAGTACGAAGATCCCTGCAAACGAGTAGATGACCCAAGGAGTCTGAAGCGCTGCTTGAAGATTTGCTCCAAAAAGACCTGCCAAGACTCCTGCGATCGTGTAGGCGACAGACATAGCCAAGACATAAACGATAGATAGGAAAAATGCGCGTTTCGTCGTAAGCCCTTCCCCTTGTGAGACGATGACCGATGAGATGATAGGGATCATCGGGAACACACACGGAGTCATAGAAAGTAGAAGTCCAAAGATCAAGAACATTCCAAGAGTAAGCAGGATGTTTCCTGATTTTAACGTATTTGCGATGCTGTCAGTCTCTGACAGCTGCATATCTGCAGGTTTTGAAGCTTTTTCTGAAACTATCTTAGATGTGTCGACACTTAAAGTGTATGAATGTTGCTGAGGCTCGTAACAAAGACCCTTTTGCGAGCACCCCTGAAATGCCAGATCAAGATCGACTTTTGCCGTCTCGTCTGAGCTTGAAAGTTTTTTTAGCTTTACCAAAACATGCGGAGATGTCGTAAAGACTTTGTCCTCTTCATGCATGACGCTTTGTGGAAGTTTTATAGATTCTATTGCTACTGCGTCATTCTTTTTTAAAGAGATCTTTAATTCATTTTCATAAAGGTAAATATCTTTTCCAAGAGCTATATCGACGACTATATTTGAGTTCTCATCTACGGTCGCGGATGGCTTAAATGCCTCATCAGGCATAAGAAAAGCCCTCGCCTGGGCAAGTGTAAAGACACTAAGCAGGGCTAAAAGTATCAGTTTTTTCATTCATTCGTCCTATCTCATTTTTTTGATATATTATATTATCTAATTAAGTTAAACAGCTAACGGAGTTGCTTCATTTTTTGCTGAATTTTAAAGTATGCGTCCCCATCTAGTAACATCTGCGGTACCGTGACGGCTGTCGTCTTCTCATCGAGTCTTTTTAGGCGGTTTGTCTCAAAAGAGGGTTCCTCTATCGAACTGAACCCGTCAGGTTTTTTGCCTGTAAGTGTTACTATACGCGAGACTGCATCGGTAAAAGCATTTTTATTTTCACAGTACTTAAACGCTCCTTCATAACAAAACGGCATCACTCTTCCCGCATATCTCAGCTTTTTGTCTTGAAAGACTTTTACGTCTGACGCATCTACATGTATGCTGCCAACAGGAGTGTATGCATTGTAGATGACGGCTTTTAGCTTAGCGCCTTTGGCATTTTTTATATCGTAGTTTATGGCTTCATAGGAGGCTAAGAAAAGGATCGTCTCAGCATCCGAGTCCTGCATCACTATATCCATGCCGTGGTCACTTCGTCTGCTCTCGTATGTCCCAAAAAGGTATACTTTCGTGTCTTTTGTCATCAGTTGTTTCAGACTCTCATCTTCTAACTGTTTTACAGGTTTTTTCATATTTACCTGCATATCCACCTGACCGTAGTTGTTAATATACTCGACCTCTATCCTGTATCTTTTTCCCGGTGCAAATTTATACGTAAAACTTGTGGAACGGTCTCCGTCATAGACGACCTCATCATTGATAATGATCTTGATCTTCGACCAGCTTATACTTACATCAAACTCATACGTAAGCGGTCTTGCAAAAGCAAAGTCGCCTATCCAGTACCCTACAAAATTATCGGCCGGTATACCGTGAAACTTGTTGTGTGAGTAATCTAGAGAGACCTTTGTGACGATCTCGCTGTATTTTACTTTAGAAACATCGAACTTGTCCATATAGTAGGCTTGAAATGCGTTGCTCGGCACATCCGCTTCGTTTACATGTAAGACATCGAACCAGCGCATCCCTTTGTAAGGGTAAAAAGGGTCGGCTACTCTTTTTGTAAGTTCCTCTTTCTGTACTTTTATGGCTTCTATCGTTGCATTGATCTCTTGGTATTTTTTTGCATCAAGCTGTAACTCTGGAACCGTTACCGAGCCGACTCTTTTATCTTCACTTTTTGTAAAGCCTGTTATCTTTTTACCCAGCAGTTTTTGCATCCATTCGCCAAGACTCGTGAACTCTTTAAAACTTGGACAGTGTATGCCCATAGGCGCTTGATTCACACACTCCATCACCCTTGGAAACACCGCATGTACTGAGGGCATCTTCTCAATGCGCAGCAATTTCACCTCACCGTCAAAATGAAACTTAGTCCCTATTCCGCTGTACACGACGGCTTTTGTGTTCGAGCCTTTTATATTCTTTATCTTGTATGCTGCAGTACCCGTGGAGTTTATAAAGAGGATGGAAGGTTTTGCCGAGTCTTTTAGGTTGAGCGTCTTGTCTGTGTACTGCGTCGTAAAGTAGAGGTTGTAGTCTTCCTCTTTGACTATCTTCCTCAGCTCCTGTGTCAGATTCTCATCCGAGATGACAGGTACATAGTCACTTATCCCGACATGCATCATCGTGACCGATACATCCGAGTTATAGACATAGAGTTCCAGATGATGTACACCGCTTGAAAACTCGATATCCAGCTTTTTTTTCATAGCTTTGACAGACTTTAGGAGTTTTCCGTCAAGATATATCTCCACCCTAGCCCAGTGGTTGTCGATGTATATCTCTTTTTTAACAGGAAGAAGAGCGACGAAGTAGCCGTCCATCTTTATATAGAAGTCTTTGTTTTTATCGTTGTAGAATTTTTTTGCGAAATAGTCTATATCTACTTTCGTATCGATCTTCGGTGCGAATTTTTTATAGTCGTAGATATCTACATTGTGATACGTGATATAAAACGCATTGAGAGGATACTCGAATATTTTTGGAAGAGAGGTCTTAAAGATCAAAAGTCCGACTATCAAAGCGGCGATGGATATGAGAGGGATGAACCCTCTATATATGACAAAAAACCGTACCAATACGATCATTGCCATCAAAAAAAGCAAAAGATACACTACAACGTCAAATACCAACATTAAATTTCCTCTATAGTCAAAAACGACAAATCATTACGCCATTATAAGTCAACTAACTAAAAAGTTTTATTTAACCTCTTTTGAACCTCGCTAAATATCCTTTCGACATCCGAAGAGTTTTTAGTCCCTATCTTGCTAAATATCAAAGTCGCTATCCAAGATGCGGCAAAGCCCGGCAGTATCTCATACAGATCAAAGATCCCGCCGTGAAGCTGTTTATATACTATCACCGTTACAGAGCCTGCTATCATCCCCGCGATAGCTCCGTTTTTTGTTATGTTGTGATTGTACAAAGAGAGTATGACAACAGGTCCAAAAGCCGCACCGAACCCTGCCCATGCATACGCCACAAGTTTTAGTACGCTTGAGTTCTCATCTGTCGAGAGATACCACGCGATGACGGCAATAGCCATAACAGTCATGCGCCCTACCCATACAAGTTCCTTATCTGTTGCGTCTTTTCTAAGGATGGCATGGTAGATATCTCTTGTGAGTACTGAAGAGGATACAAGCAGCTGTGAATCGATCGTACTCATAATAGCCGCCAAGATGGCCGCAAGTAAAAAGCCGGCGATCCAAGGATTGAAAAGCAGTTGAGAGAGAGTGATAAATATCTTCTCACTGTCTTTAAGGTCGACTCCGTGTGAGACGACATATGCAAGACCAAAAAATCCGACTGCCAGTGAGCCGATGATCGAGAGTATCATCCATGTCATACCTATGGTCTTCGCGCGGTTCATCTCATCTTCATGACGGATCGACATAAAGCGTACGAGTATGTGAGGCTGACCGAAGTAGCCAAGTCCCCAGGCCATTAAAGAGAGTATCCCTATAAATGACGTTCCGCTGACTATATCAAGGTTGGCAGGATCGACTGACTCTATGATCTTTAAGCCTGCACTCACTCCTCCGAGATCATATATGACGACCAGCGGTACTATGACGAGTGCCAGCATCATAAGTATCCCCTGTATGAAGTCTGTCCAGCTGACCGCATTGTACCCGCCTAAGAATGTATATGATACGATGATAAAACTCCCTATGATAAGAGCTGTGGAATAATCAAGATGAAATGTAGCCTCAAAAAGTTTAGCGCCTCCGACAAGCCCCGAAGAGGTGTAAAGCGTGTAGAAGATCAGGATGACGACCGCCGTCACGACACGAAGAGTATTCCCTTTGTCTTCAAAACGGTTTGAAAAGTAATCTGGTATGGTGATGGCATCATCAAGATGATGCGTATAGACACGAAGCGGTTTTGCCACATAATGCCAGTTGATAAATGCTCCTAAGATAAGTCCGACAGCGATCCAGCTCCCGACTATCCCCTGCGTATACATCATGCCCGGAAGCCCTAAAAGAAGCCATCCGCTCATATCTGACGCTCCCGCACTCAGAGCCGTTACTCCCGGTCCAAGACTTCTTCCTCCAAGTACAAAATCGCTTAAGTCATTAGTCTTAAAGTAAAAATATACTCCAATAGCTACCATGACTACCATATACGCTACGAACGAGACTATCAAGGGTGTCTGCATTATTTTTCTCCTTTTTCTTTTAGACCGCGAAGTCCTAGATTCCCATATCTATGGTAACTGTTCGAGACACTTTGTTCGACAAAGTAGTGCATAAGCTCGATACGTCCGTGAACGACAAACGGGTCTCTTGCGATGTAGACCGCATCATCGGCGACCGCTTCATAAATGAACTCCGAAACGTTTTGAGGTCTTAAGAAGCGCACTCTCTGCACCTCTTTCATGGACTCTGCCAAAGTGCTTTCATCTTCTAAGGCAAAACTGTCATTTTCATCGAGTAAAACTGCTTTTTTCTCATGCAGATAATCCAATGACTCGCTCTTATAATGCATAGGGATCGAGATATGCACACGTGCTCCGACTATCTTTGCTGCTGCTATGGATGCCAGCATCTCAAACAGGTTATCATCCTCCATAAATCTAAAAAGAACACTCTTTACACTCAGATACCTTATGACATTGCTCTCGCCTCTGATATTTGAATAATCATGTTCTTTGTTAAACTCGACATCCAGCCAGTACTTGAACTCGCCTATCGCCTTGCGCATCATCTCAAGACTAAATGCTATCTTGTTCTCCTCTTCAAAGAGGGGCTGCAGTCTGTCCATATAGAGGTTTAAAGCGTTAGAACTCTCAAAACTGATATCCATAAACTGAGATACGTAGTTAAACCCTCCCGCTTTTTTTCCGCTTCCTATCGCTGATTTTCCCATACCGCCAAAAGGCTGTCTGCGGACTATTGCACCTGTCGTCATACGGTTTATATAAAGGTTGCCGGCATGAAGTTTCTCTTTAAATATCTCCACTTCACGCTCATCCAGACTCTCTATTCCCGAAGTCAGTCCGTATCCCGTAGAGTTTACGATCTCTATCGCCTCTTCAAGATCCTCCGCACACATCACGCTTAGTACGGGACCGAAAAGTTCATTGAGATGACAGAAGTCTCCTTTTGCCGTACCGTACCTGATGGATGGCTTCAGCATATACGGGTTGTCGTCTGCATAAGAAGGCTTAAGCGCCCACTCCTCATCATTATCGAGATGATGCAGCGCTTTTTCCAAGTTTCCTGAAGGCTTGTTTGAAAGTGTCCCTATCTTGTTTTGCAGTTCCCAGACCGAGCCTACATGTAAGGATGTCGCCGCATCGACAAGCATCTTTTTAAAGTTCTCATCCTCATACACTTCACGTTCAAGTACAAGCAACGACGTAGCAGAACATTTCTGCCCCGAGTTGTTAAAAGCAGATGCCGCGACATTTTTGACCGCCTGGTCTCTGTCTGCAAGCGCTGTCACGATAGTCGCATCTTTACCGCCTGTCTCAGCGCTAAGATGGATATCCGGACGGGCTTTTATCATCTGCTGTGCGGTTGATTCTCCTCCTGTGAAGATAACAAAGTCGATCCCCTTGTCTTTTATAAGGTGCTCGCCTGCAGCATCTGCGCTGCATGGAACGAACTGCAGGGTGTTTTTACTCACTCCCGCGTCCCAAAAACATTGACACAGTCTATACCCGCACAGAACTGCATCCGATGAGGGTTTAAGTATTACCGTGTTTCCCGCAGCCAACGCCGCAGCTACGCCTCCCGTAGGTATGGCGATGGGAAAGTTCCAAGGGCTTACCACAAGCCCTACCCCTTTTCCCTCGGTTTTGATCCCGTCCAGAGCGTTCAATCTTTCTACGCTGTATGGATAGAAGTTTAAAAAGTCTATCGCTTCGCTGACCTCGACATCGGTCTCGGAGAACACCTTTCCCACCTCTGCCGCGGCAACACCGATAAGATCCGCTCTTGCTTTTTTAAACTCATCGGCGACATTCATAAGTATCTTTTGGCGCTCTTTAGAACTCAGCTCTCTCCAACCGTCAGGATCTGCTTTTGCTACCGAGACCGCTTTGTTCAGGTCATCTTTTAAAGCCTTTGTATAGCTTCCCACCATCACCTTTTGATGAAACTGAGACTTATCGATAACCTCGACACGCTCTTCTGAAGAGATCTCCTCACCGCTAATGACGGGCGCCGCATGAAAACCGCCGCTTTTTGAGATGTTTTTCCATTTATCGCGTATAGATTCCGCCCATCTTATGTTTTGCGGCAGTGCAAAGTCCGTATCGCTCTCATTTTTAAACTTATACCCTTGAGCCTCGATCCGAGGTGTTATGAGTTCAGCATTTCTGTCTTGCATGCGAAACGGCTCTAAAGCGATGCTTGGCAAAACCTCTACGGCATCATCATAACTTTTAAGAAGCGTCTTCCAAGCCGGAGTGTCTACGCGAAGTCCGAAACTGTGGCGCAGAAAGTTTTCTTCTGCCGTGTTTTCGTCAAAACGCCTGACAAGATAGGCAATAGCGTTTGTAAATGTCTTCGCCGTTGCTATGGGAGCATATAAGATGACATTGAGCCCCTCTTTTTTCAGGACCTGATATGCCGTTTCACTCATCCCCTCCAGCATCTCTGCAGTGTAATACTTTTCTACTCCGCGCTCACGCGCTAAAAGCATACCAAGCGCATGGTCGAAAAGATTATGCGAAGCGATACCCACATGCACGTAAGGAGTGACCTTTTCATCTATGAGATAGTCCATCAGGAGTTTAAAGTTCGCATCGGTCTCAGCTTTGTTCAGGTACGTCACGCACGGCCATCCGCGAAGACTCGCTTCTGTAAGTTCCATCTCCTGATTTGCACCCTTGACTAAACGGATCTTGATGGGGACTCCGCCTTTGTTTATCCTCGTCTTCGCCCATTTGACAAGCTTTTGCAGGTTTTTCATAGTGTCGGGAAGATAGGCTTGCAGGACTATTCCCGCTTCAAGTCCGTAAAACTCCTCTTTTGAAAGAGTCTGCATAAATGCATCGACGGTTATGTTGATATCGCGGTACTCCTCCATATCAAGGTTTACAAACTTATGCTGCTCCTTGCCGTGTGCATCGGTGAACTTGTTGTTCATCGCCGCTTTATAGATCGGTTCTAGTCTGCGTGAGATCTCATCCACACTCCACTCATGTGCTACAGGGACTATCTGAGAGAAGATGGTGGAAATCTTTATGGAGATATAGTCTATATTTGGATTTTGCAGGGCTTTTATATATTTTTCTATTCTCTCCTGCGCCTCTTTTTCGCCTAAGACCATCTCGCCTATGACATTGATGTTTACTCTGGTATGCTCTTTACGTCTTTTATCCAGATGTCTGTTAAGCGGAGCATCTTCACCCTTTATGACGATGCTGCTTATATCGTTACGAAGATACTTTATAAAAAGTTCGACCGAAATATCGGGCATATAGATACCGATATGTCTAAATGACCATACAAGGAGCTGTTCAAACTCTGTAAAAATATCCGTGTTCTCATATTTTTTAAAGATGTATTCCAACTGATCTGCGATACGTTTAGGATCGTGTGCACGAAAACTTTGATCTAAAAGCTCTATAAGGAAGACTTTATTCATTGGATCTTTGAGCATTCTCTGCATTATCTCATGAAATTTTTTCTCGCTGCTTATCCTGTTTTTTTCTATCTCAAGCTGCCAGTTCCTGGCTACACCTTTCGCTGATTCAAATGTTCTCTTTTGTATTTGCATTGCCATACCCTTTCTCCTCCTATGATAACAAATTAGATTTAAATCAAACTTGCACATCCCCTCGGCCTCCATCTGCCAAACAGCATAAGTTTAGATTGCAACCTGCAGATTTAAGCGCAATATTAGTAATATTTATCTACTCTACATGTATTAAGTTATTTAGGAAGATGATAATGTCAAACAGACTAGAATTTGAAGACTCTCCATATCTTCAGCAGCACAAGAACAATCCCATAGACTGGTACCCTTGGTGTGATGAAGCTTTTAAAAAAGCAGAAGATGAGCATAAACCCATATTTATCTCTATAGGCTACAGCAGCTGCCACTGGTGTCACGTGATGGAAAAAGAGGTCTTTGAAGATAAAAAGATAGCAACGTTTGTAAACGAACATTTCGTCTGTATAAAGGTCGACCGCGAAGAGCGCCCCGATATCGATAAACACTACCAAGAGGTGTATCAGCTTCTAAACCGCCGCGCAGGCGGGTGGCCGACATCTATCTTTGCAACGCCTCAGAACAAGCCGTTCTTTGCAGGAACATATATCCCCCTGCATAACAAAGAGGGTCATGTAAACATGATGGGCTTTAGTGAGATAACAAAGATCATCGCAGAAAAAGTCGCGCAAAAAGATGAGCAGATATTTAAAAATGCCGATGAGATAGTAAGTTTTTTAAAGCCGCCGGCACATCCGAAAGAGGCGACAAAACTTACAGAGGATATCCACAAGAACTTTATCGTCCAGGCGAACAGAAACTTTGAAAAAGTATACGGCGGATTTTCTGTGGCACCGAAGTTTCCGCATACCTCTACGCTTAGCACACTTCTAAACATCTCTACGCTTTATGAGAACAAAGAGATAAAACAGATGGTCACTTTCACGCTTGACAATATGATAAAAGGCGGGATGTACGACCTTGTAGACGGAGGCTTTTGCAGATACTCCACCGATGATAAATGGCTTGTCCCGCACTTTGAGAAGATGACCTATGACAACGCCCTGCTTTGTGAACTCTACACAAAAGCCTACCTTGCATACAAAGATGAAACCTACTTACATATAGCCAAACAGACAGCAGAGTTTATGATAAACTTTATGCAAAAAGACGATCTTTTTTACTCGGCAAGCGATGCGGACAGCGATGAGGGAGAAGGAACTTACTTCACCTATACGAAAGATGAAGTCGAAACCGCACTCATCATAAACGGTTACGAAAATGACGAGATATCGGTGATATTAAAGTTCTTACATGTAAGCGAGAACGGCAACTTTGAAGAGCGCAATATCATCAGGTTTGAAGAGAGTGTCAAACCCGACTGGTACGACAACGTCATGCATATTCTAAGTTCGTTAAGAGAGCATAGAAAATATCCTTTTATCGACAAAAAAGTACAGACCTCATGGAATGCCATGATGATAAAAGCGCTTTTCACTCTTGGGGAGATCGAAAGTAAATACACCGACATCGCAAAAAGATCTCTTGACGCTCTTTTAAAAGCGATGTATCTAAACGGACAGCTTTACCACTCGGCACTTATCCATAAAGAGCCGAAAGTCGGCGCGTTCTTGGAAGACTATGCTTTTATGGGGATCGCTCTTATATCGGCTTATGAACACACGGGCGACGAGTTTGACCTGATAACCGCGCAAAAATTTGCGAACAAGGCATTAGAAGAATTTTACGACAACGGAAGATGGTTCTTTAGCACGGGAGAGTTCACGACACAAGCCGAGGTAAGTGACAATACTTACCCCTCGACTGTAAGCGTAATGATAGACCTGCTGCTCTCGCTTGGCTCTTTGGTCGAAGAGAAATACACCGTTTTCGCATTTAAGACCCTAGAGTACAACTCTTATGACTTGGGAAGAAAACCGATCTATTCTCCGTATATGTTAGATCAGATGCTGAGATATCTCAAAGGCGACAGGATCATTAAATCCACCATTGAAAACCTGCGATCAAACGCCAAGGCAATAGCAGAGGTCAAATACCCGTACCTCTTAAAACAGCCAAGTACAAATAGCGACTATCTGATATGCGGTGCGAACAGCTGTTTTGCGAATACCGCCGATATCGGTCAGATAGATGAGATCATAAGCAACTCTATAACAGAGGAATAGAGTATTATGAATGCCCTTTATCTTATTGGAGAGTGGCTCGAAAACAGAGTCGATAAGATAGTCGATGCATGGCTTAGCGATAAAGATATAAAAGAGCTGTTCTTAAAATACAATATCGATATAAAAAAATTCTCCACGAAGTTTGCCCAAGCGATCCTTCTGCATAATATCGGAGTCATGCAGGAGACGAAACAGCCTGACGACTGCCCTATTATGAACAAGTTCGTCGATCTTATGCTTGAGAAAAACATCATATCCGAAGATATCTTTACCATCTGTACCCGTCTTAGAACGACAATACTGAAGAAACTTTGGGAGGAGTATCCCGACTTTTTTACCGATATCGCCTCTATTCAAAAGATCATCTCCATATTTGACAGAAACCTCTCCGGTGTCCTTGCAAACTTTGACAGAAAAAATATGGCTAACCGTGCACAAAAACAAAAAGAGCAGGAGTTAAAACTCTATCTTGAACGTTTACAGACAGTATTTGACGTACAGGACAACATCATTTTAAAGATACATGAGGGAAAACTTCATCTGGCAAATAAAGCGCTTTTTCTTACAACGGGAGTTAATGATATAAGATCTTATTGTGACAAATACAGCGCTCCTCTAGGGTTTATAAAACATGTCAATATCTTTAGCTCAATTTTCAAATCGGGAGAATATGGCAAATGGATAGAAAAAGTCATTCAAGAGAATAACGGCGAATGTACGGTAGAGCTTTTTAACCATATTACAAACAAAAGCTCTCTTATGCAGATGAAGGTCGCAAAGATCGATGATCTTAATGACTATATATTTACTTTTACAAATATCACCGAACAGCAAAGAGAACTGAAAAAACTAAAAGACATGCTCTATAAAGATTCTTTGACCGGATTGGCTAACCTTAAAAGATTTGAAGAGATCATCGAGAAAAAACTAGACAGACTGCCGGACAATAATTTTAAGATATTGATGCTCCACCTGCGTGGTTTTAAAATAACGAACGAGACATACGGAAAAGAAAAAGGCGAAGAGATCTTAAAGAACGTGGCAGATGTATTAAAAGAACACTATCCAAAAGAATCGGCAAGAATAGATATAGACCGTTTTGCCGTAATGAGTGAAGATATGACTCTAAGCCATGCTGAGACTCTTGTCAAAGAGATCGACGGTACCATCGATACAAGCAGTATCGACATAAACTCTGCAATAGTCCTGCTGCATGAGAAAGACACCAAAGAGAGTATGTTCGAGCGTGGTGAGATACTGCTAAACCATGTAAAAAACAACAAAGAAAAAACAGTTTATGATGAAAGCGTACTGCAGGAAAAAGAGAATGAGCGTTTAAAAGAACAGCAGAAGTTTCTTGAGCTTATGAAGCAGTACAAAGAGAACAATCAACATCTGCCGGTAACGAGCTACTACTTAGAGATACCGATAAAGTCTGACGCTGCTATTTTAAGTATAAACGACGATACGATAAGCGTAACTCTAAGAAAGATATCTCTGTTTTCTTTATACCGCGATGATCATGTCTATATCCAGATGCCTAAAAAACCGAACTACAAAGCCAAGGTAAAAGGTATCGATACAAAGGGAGACAAAGTCTTACTGGGAGAGTTTAAAACGGTCGAGACATCTCCGCTAGACAGAAGAAGCATACATGTAAAACTGCAAGAGCAGGTAGATATCACCATCAAGTCACGAAAAAACAGGATTGTTGCGGAACTAGACTCGCTTTCAATAAATAGTTTTGTTATTATAGTAGACCATCTTTATGATATCGAAATGGATACACAGCTCAATATGAGAGTCACACTCGTGAAAAAGGAACTGATGTTTAGAGGTCATGTGCACCTGATCATAGCCGTAGCGGACAAGTTTAAACTGATAGTGCATCTTACCCAGTCACAAAATATACAAGATGAACTTGTACCGTTTATATCTAACAGACAGATCGAAATAATTAAAGAATTACAAAAAAATGTTCTATAATAATAAAGTAAAGGGGCAGATATGAAAAGAGAACAGAGAACAAAAGAAGACAAACTTGTAAAAGTGATGATAAAAGAGTCCAAACTTGCTTACGAAAAAGAGCTGAAAATGCTTCAGATCGAACTCTTAAAGATGCAGAACCATATAAAAGATACGGGTATGAAACTGCTTATCCTTTTTGAAGGACGCGATGCTGCAGGAAAAGGCGGGACGATCAAACGCATAACGGAACACCTCAATCCCCGCGGTGCCCGTGTCGTCGCACTTGACAAACCCTCTGACATCGAGAAGACACAGTGGTATTTTCAAAGATATGTCAGCCATCTTCCTTCCGCCGGAGAGATAGTACTCTTTGACAGAAGCTGGTATAACCGTGCGGGAGTCGAACCTGTTATGGGATTTTGTACACCTGAGGAGCATGAGGATTTCCTGCGCTCTGTTCCGGGCTTTGAAAGGATGCTTATGAATGCGGGGATACTTGTACTGAAATTCTACTTTTCCGTATCTAAAGAGAAACAGGCGAAGCGTTTTAAAGACAGAAAAACAGACCCGCTTAAACACTATAAGATATCACCCGTAGATGAAAAAGCGCAAAAACTGTGGGATAAATACACGATCGCTAAATACTCTATGCTGTTATCTTCTCAGACACCGGGGACGCCTTGGACGATTGTCCGTTCAGACAACAAGAAACAGGCTCGCATCAACTGTATCAAGCATATCATCTCACATATAGATTATCCGGATAAGATCTCTGATGAGTTTTTAAAGACAAATAAAGAGATCGTCCTGGACGGGAATGAAGAGATCTTGATCATGGAATCGAATATGAATATTAAAAAAGAGATCGATTAACATTAAATTAACAATATTTATATATATTATTACATTTAATATATATTAGAGGCATAGTTTGAAAAAAATATCGATTATTTTACTATTATCATTACTTGCGTACAGCGATACTCTACCTATCTCAAGTGAAAAAAAAGAGATACTGCAGTTAAAACGTGAGCAGATAAGACAAGATATGCAGAGTTCTCAAAGGAGCTGGATATCCCCGCTCAATCTTTCTTTGTCCATAAATAAAAGTGAAGACGCCCTGCACAATAACAGTGAGACAAAAAATGCGAAGGTAGAGTGGAGTCAAGACCTTTTTAGAAGCGGCGGGATCTACTACACCGTTGAACAGGCAAAGGCTTCAGCAGAGGCAAACCTACTTGGTGTCGACATCGAAGAATCAACCTATTTAAAGCAGATATATACTTTAAAGGCGCAGATACAGCGTGATCAGCTCAAGATGGAGCAAGAACAGCTCACCCTTAAAAATATGGATATAGATCTTTTTATCATAAAAGCCAAATACAAAGTCGGAACGTCGGATATTAGCGAACTCAACCAAGCGACGATAAACAGAGACAATGCAAGAACAAATCTCATCATTACAAAGAACGCTCTTCATAATGAGATATATGAGCTGAAAAAACTGGTCGACAATGAAAACATAGACGCTATAACTCTTCCTGAGATCCCGATGATATCAAGAGATGAGTATTTAAATAAAAACCTTGAGCTCATCCAATACAAACAAAAAGATGTAGTCGTACAGGCAGGCTGGAAAAACAAACGCTCTGCCTATCTTCCAAAACTGACCTTTAACGGTTCATACGGATATGTGGATTACAGCGGGGACACGACAAGCTACAACGGGGATGCTTACAGCTATGGTGCCGTACTCAGCATGCCGCTTGATATAAACACAAAAAGCAGTATCGAGTCCGCGAGATTAGCATATTTGCAGACAAAAAGTTCACAGTCAGACCGTAAGCTGGAACTCGAACAAGAGTATGATAAACGCACAAGTACCATAGGTGATTATAAAGAGAAGATATCTGTCGCACAAGAGATGATAAATATGTACAGTGAACTCTATGACTTCACAAAACAGCAGGTAGATGCAGGATTTAAGTCACAATATGACTTAGAATCACTAGGGAACTCTTTAAAGATCCAACAACTTGAAGAAAAGATACAAAACTACAATATAACTATCGAAAAGATATCGCTCTATTTCGATACAAAACATGAAGGAAAATAAAAGATGCAAGAGATGAAAAAAGTCACAAGTTATAAAAGCAGCGGATTTCTATGGAAATCTCTCTTACTCTCCTTTATACTCGTCATCGCCTTTATCAGCTATAAGATCTTTATGCCAAAA
The DNA here is from genome assembly GCF_039645965.1 of Sulfurimonas sp. HSL3-2. Taxonomy (GTDB): domain Bacteria; phylum Campylobacterota; class Campylobacteria; order Campylobacterales; family Sulfurimonadaceae; genus Hydrocurvibacter; species Hydrocurvibacter mobilis. The sequence continues at coordinate 1,388,903 of NZ_CP147917.1, forward strand.
GAGGATCAAAATGCATATACATACGTATCTGAACCTTTGAAAAAAGGGAACCTTGTCATAACCGTATCTGCGACCGGAAACATCCAGCCGATCGAACAGGTCGAAGTGGGCAGTGAGGTCTCGGGAACGATAGAAAAAGTGTTTGTAGACTATAATGATGTCGTTAAAAAAGGGCAGATACTCGCTGAACTGGACAAGACAAAATATAAAAGTGCGCTCAATAAAGCCGAAGCTTCTTTATCTGCTGCCAAATCATCGCTTGAGAACATGCAGGCACAGCTTTATCAGGCAGATTCCGTCATAACAAGAGACAAGATGTTAAAAGAGTCTACAAAAGGTGCTCTTCCTTCAAGAAATGACTGGGATAAAGACTGGTCGAACTATATGATAGCAAAAGCTCAGGTAAGTAACGCCGAAGCACAGGTCGAACAGGCAAAACAAGCACTTATATCTGCTGAGTATGACCTGCAAAAGACGACTATCTACTCTCCTATAGACGGCATCATCTTAGTTCGAAATATCGATCCGGGACAGACTGTCGCGGCATCTTTTCAGACCCCTGTCCTTTTTAACATAGCAAAAGATCTGACAAAGATGGAACTTCAAGCGAGTATCGATGAAGCAGATATCGCGAAAGTAAAAGCGGGTCAGGATGCAAAGTTTACAGTAGATGCATATGCCGATAAGACCTTTAAAGCAAAGGTAAGACTTGTACGCGTAAACTCTGAGATCGTCGAAGGGGTCGTGACATATAAAGCGATCATGAACGTCGACAACAGTGACCTGCTTTTAAAACCGGGAATGAGTGCCGACATCGATATCACGACGCAGACTATAGACAATGAGTTTATCGTTCCAAGAGCTGCCCTGCTCTTTATCCCTGTCAAACCCAAAACAAAGACATTTTTTGGATCAAGAACGGCTCCAAAAGCGAACATAGATCCAAAACCGCATCTTTGGATACTACAAAACGGCGAACCAAAAAAAGTATATGTAAAACTTCTTGGAAACAGCGGTTCATATTCTGCAATAGCATCTGATTCTCTAAAAGAGGGAGACCCTATTATCATTACTCAGGAAAAAGCAAAATGATCGAACTGAGAAGTGTGACAAAGACCTATGGAACGGCCGATGCAGCATCCACCGTTTTAAAAGATATCGATCTCAAGATAGAAGAAGGTGAATTTGTCGCGATCATGGGACCAAGCGGAAGCGGAAAATCGACGCTTTTAAATATTTTAGGAACGCTTGATGTCCCGACAAGCGGTACGTACAATTTTTTCGATACTGATATCGGAGCACTCAGCAAAGACCAAAGATCACTCTTTAGACGCTATGTACTGGGCTTTATCTTTCAAGGTTTCAATCTGCTTAAAAAAACCTCCGCTCTGGAAAATGTCGAGATGCCCCTTATCTATCTCGGAGTAAAAGCAAAAGAGAGAAAACAAAGAGCCCAAGATGCACTTGTCAGCGTCGGTCTAGAGGAGCGTATGAATTACGAACCCTCAGAACTCTCAGGAGGACAGCAGCAGCGTGTCGCTATTGCCAGAGCGATCGTTTCAAAACCGCAGGTGCTCATTGCCGATGAGCCTACAGGAAATCTTGATACAAAACGCGGTCAAGAGATCATGGAAATTTTAAAAGGGTTTAATCAAGAGGGGATAACCATCATCATGGTTACGCATGAGGAAAACATCGCCGCATATGCATCAAGAGTCATACATGTACTTGACGGTATCATAGAGAAGGATGAACACAATGCTCATTAATGCCCTGCTTCAGGCTCTGCGCGAAATCAGACGCAACCTTATGCGCTCCATGCTCACAGCCATCGGGATCGTCATCGGGATCGCATCGGTGATCGCTATGGTCAACATTGGTAAAGGTGCAAGTGAATCGATCACAAAAAGTATCTCAAAACTCGGAAGCAACACACTCTATATCCTTCCAAGCCAAGAGCATGGTCCGGGCAGCCAGTCGGCATTTGCAAAACCCTTTAAGATGAAAGATGTCGAGATCATAAAAGAGTCTGTATTTGCCCTGCAGGCAGTATCTCCTGCTGAAAGTACCACGTTGACCGTTTTATATAAAGATAAAAACTACCAGACAAGTATCCGAGGGATCAATAACGAGTACTTCACTATACAAAACTGGGATCTAAAATCGGGACGTCAATTTACAAGCAGTGAGCTTCGTACCGGTCTTGGAAGCTGTATCATAGGAAAAACTGTCGTAGATACGCTTTTTAGCCAAGATGAAGACCCCATAGGTAAAAAGATCCGTATACAGAACTTTTCATGTGAAGTCACAGGAGTCTTGGAAGCAAAAGGTGCAAATACATTTGGAAGGGACCAGGATGATATTATTCTCGTTCCTCTAAAACTGTTTCAACGACGCATCAGCGGTAATGACAACATACATCTTATCATGGCATCGGTCAAAGAGAACATCCCTCTGGAAGAAGCTACGGTACAGATCCAGCAGCTTATACGTGAAAGACGTCATCTAAAACCAGATGATGAAGAGAACTTTGCCGTTAGAAATATGTCATCACTTGTAAACACTATCAGTCAGATAACATCTATGCTGACCATTATGCTTGGAGCCGTAGCGGCGATCTCACTTGTAGTCGGCGGGATCGGTATTATGAACATCATGCTGGTCTCCGTCACGGAACGTACACGCGAGATAGGCATAAGAATGGCTATCGGTGCGATGGCGCAGGATATTCTGATCCAGTTTTTAATAGAAGCCGTAGTGCTTTCAGGTCTGGGTGGGATCATCGGAGTCGTTGTCGGTATTGCTATTACCGTAGGTGTCTCGATCGGAATGGATATCACGCTTATCATCGACCCGAGTATAACAGTCATTGCTCTGATGTTTTCTATGTTGATTGGAATAGTATTTGGGATAATCCCAGCAAGAAAAGCGGCGAACATGAATCCTATCGACGCTTTGAGGTATGAATAGTTTTTAAAAACTATTCATATTAAAAGATTATAGGAATTTTAAGATCTCAGACTCGATCATATCTTTTTCTATAACAGTCTTTTGAGCTATCTCTTTACTGAAAAGCTCTTTTATCATAGCAGGGATCGGCAGTTTTGCTTCTTCCGAGATCGCTTTAAGTGCATCTTCGTCACGTGCGTCAAGTTCACCAGTCAATGCATTTGCAATAGTAGGAGAGAACTTCGTCCACTCTGCAGTCGAGTAAGCGATAGTTTTCAAGTCTTTCTCTGCACAGCTCTCATACGCTTTAAAACATGTAGCAGTATGCGGGTCCATCAGATACCCTGATGCGAATGTGTCTTTAATGTACTTTTTACCTTCGTCGCCGTTACAAAAATCAGCTGCAAACGACTCTTGAAGTTTTGCAAGCTCATCTGATGTCAGTTCATAGACAAAGTTAGTATCAAGATCGTTCATAAGCTCTTTTGTACGCTTATCTCCAAACATATCATACAAGATACGCTCTACGTTTGACGACTTTAAGATATCCATCGCAGGAGATGTCGTAGAGACTACGCCGTGACCTACAAGATCGTATCTTCCTGTATTGATAAGACGTGTAAGAACATTGTTTTCATTTGATGCGATAATGATCTTTTCAACAGGCAGTCCCATCTTCATAGCGTAGTATCCGCCAAGAGCGTTCCCAAAGTTTCCGCTTGGAACGTCAAGATAGACTTTCTCACCCATCTCAATAGCACCTTGACGTACAAGTTCCAAGTAACTGTGGATATGGTAGATGATCTGAAATATGATACGCCCGAAGTTTACAGAGTTTGCAGCTGAAAGAAGGATGTTCTTCTCTTTTAGAGCCGACTTGAAACTATCACTTGCAAGAAGACGTTTGAGTGCGTTTTGTGCATCATCGAAAACACCGTTAATACCGATGACTTTCAGGTTTTTTGCATCTTCAGTGACCATTTGAAGACGTTGAACATCACTTGTCCCGCCGTCAGGGTACAGACATGCCACCTGAACATTCGCACGGTTTTTAAATGTCTCTAACGCAGCCGGACCGGTATCTCCGCTTGTAGCAGCTAAGATAAGATAGTTCTCGCCTCTTTTTTGAGCGATAGATGAAAGCACTACACCAAAAGGCTGTAACGCCATATCTTTAAATGCACGCGTTGGACCATGGTAAAGTTCACTTACGTAAAGATCGTCTCTTACTTTTACAACAGGAACCGGATTTTTAGCATCATCAAACTTGTCATAGAGATTTAGTGCTTCATCTATAACAGATTTGTCTATATCTATCTCAAAACGAGAAAGCATATCGCTTGCCAGCTCTTTATAGCTTGAGTTTAGATGTTTGTCTAAAAATGCCTGTCCTAGGTCAGGAAGTTCTTTTGGTACATACAATCCGCCAAATGAAGCGATAGGAGAAAGTATCGCCTGACTAAATGTCACCTCTTTAGGATTTTTACCGTCGTTGCCGCGTGTTTCAATAAAGTTCATATCATTGCCTAAAAAAATTTTTGAAATTATAGCGTAATTTGAGTACCTACACCCTCAGATGTAAATAGCTCTAAAAGTAATGAGTGTTCAACTCTTCCGTCGATGATGTGAGCCTTCTCGACTCCGCCCTCTACCGCTTCAAGGCAGGCATCTACTTTAGGCACCATACCGCCGTGGATCGTACCGTCAGCTTTAAGCGCTTCGACCTCATCACGTGTCAGTGAAGGAAGAAGTACTTTATCATTGTTTAGGACACCCGCCGTATCTGTTAAAAAGATGATCTTTTTAGCACCGACCGATTTAGCTATATATGAAGCTGCAAGGTCTGCATTGATGTTGTAGCCCGGGTGGCTCATCTCTTCACCTGCTGCGATAGGTGCGATGACCGGTACGAACTTTTCATCTAAAAGATTTGTGATGACATCGGCATTTACATTTTTGATCCTGCCCGTAAGTCCCCATTTTGCAAAGTCTCTCGGCTCTGCAGTGATAAAATGTGCGTCTTTACCGCTGATACCTATCGCTTTTGCTCCGTGAGAGTTGAGAAGCGAGACGATCTCTTTGTTGATCTCACCGCTTAGTATCATCTCCACTATACGCATAACCTCTTTTGTAGTGACACGCTGTCCTTCGATGAACTTTGTCTCTATCTTTAAAGCATCAAGCATATCTGTAATGGTCTTTCCCCCGCCGTGAACGATGATCGGACGGATGCCTACAAGATACATAAGCAGAATATCTTCTGCAAACTGCTCTTTTAACTGCGGTGACGTCTGCGCCGAGCCGCCGTATTTTATAACTATCTTTTGTTTTGCAAACTGTTTTATAAACGGCAATGCTTCAAGCAGTGTCTTTACTGTTTCGATTTTTTTTTGCATTACATGTCCCCTTTGACATAATTATCTATAAGTGTATATACTCTTGGCTCAACGTCAAGGTCTAGATCTAATATTGAAATATTAATACCAAAATCCTTGATTTTTACATAATCTTTAAAAGTTACAAGTAAAGATGCCGCTTTACTTGACTCCATGATCTCTTCAAGTTCCTCTTTTGTAAAGAAATGATGGTCTTCAAAATAGTGTTTACTCACCACTTTCGGCAAGAAGCCATCCAGTCTCTGAGGTCTTGCGATGGCTGTTACAAGTGCCATTTTCTCCGTCTCATTTTCTATATGGACAGCTCTTTTAAAATCGATCTCTTCCTGCAGAAGTTCGACCTTTTTTCCGCTCCATATCTTTTCGCGGTAGGGACCCGAAGGAAGACAAAAACCGTTTTTACTGCGGACATCTATAAGAAGATCAAGTTTTTTGATATGATGCTTGGAGTATCCGTCATCCAAAAAGACGAGTTTAGCACCCATCTCTTTTGCTTTTTTTATACCCTCTTCTCTTTTCTCGCTGACGATGACTATCGCTTTTGGTACTTTTAAGGCGTATATCATCGCCTCGTCACCGCTGGACTCTACATCACAGAGGATCTCATGACCGTTAGAGACTACATGTAAGCCTTGCGTCTTTCTTCCGTATCCTCGAAGGACGATGGCAACATTCTCATACTTTAATGCCAATGCAGTCGTTAAAGGGGTCTTCCCGCTTCCGCCTACGCTGAGATTGCCGATACTTACGACATCGATACCGTAATCTATCGTGTCGGTCATCTTATACTTTATCCAGACTATAAGACAGTAGATAAGAGTGAGCGGAAGGAATAAAAAAGATAAAAGGCGTTGAAAGATATTCGGTTCATACAGATATCTCTCAACCCAAAAGACTATATATTTTTTCAAACTCTTGTTTTTGCTATCTTTTTGATCGTGTCTACGACATACTTTATCTCTGCATCGCTCATCGCAGGAAAGATAGGAATAGAAAGTACTTTTTGGAACGTTCTAAGCGCAACAGGAAAATCATTTACTCTTAACATATACTTTGTTTTATAGTACGACAAAAGATGTAACGGTATATAATGAAGCGCTGTTTTGATGCCGTTTTCTTCCAACTCTTTTGCAAATGAATCCCTGTTTTTATCGACCTCTATGATGTACAGAGCAAATGCATGATCCTCATTGTCCAGACTCGGTAAAGAGATATGCGGCGTGTTTTTAAGTGCATCGTTATATATCTCCGCTATCTCGCGCTGTCTTTTGATGTTCTCATCCTGCTTTTGAAGCTGCGCGCTGATATATGCCGCATCAAGCTGACTCATAGTGTATTTATTTCCGATATCGATGATGTCATAGATATAGTCTAGTCCATCTTCGTTTACGACCATAGCATGGTTTCTAAGAAGCTTCGCTCTGTTTTTTATATCTTCATCATCCGTTACCATCATCCCGCCGTTGCAGATGCTGTTTTTTAGATGCGGAGAGAAACTGAAACATGTGATATCCGCTCCCGTAGAACCGATCTTTTGACCGTTATATGTCGCACCAAGTGAATCTGCGGCATCCTCTACTATCTTTACATCATAGATCTTTGCAATGTTATAAAGACGCTCCAGGTCGACACACTGCCCTGCTATATGGCTTACGATCACCGCTTTTAGTTTTCTTGAAGAGTTCTCCTCTAAGTAACTTTCCAACTTATCAAGGTCTATATTATAAGTCTTAGGGTCTATATCTATAAAAGTCGGTTCGGCATCGAAGTGGCGTACGACTTCAGGTACAGAAGGAAAAGCATTCACAGAACAGATGACCTTGTCACCACGCTTAAGATCAAGCGCCAGCATCGCTAAGTGAAGTGCTGAAGTTCCGCTTGATGTAGCTATGGCATATGTCGCACCGACGTAGTCTTCAAAATCTTCTTCAAGTTTTTCAACAAAGTTTATCTCATCACCGTCTAGAACATCTGCGATATGGTCATGCTCTGTGACACCGCTTTCCTGTCTGTAAAATGGAACTTCCATATTTTCTCCTTATAAGTTTATATCTCTTGGATAATTAAAATCATGATTGATCGTGCGTGAAGTCAGCTTCGCGATGACCGGCATCTTACGCTTAAACTGATTTGCATAGATCTTTTTGACTATCATATCCAGCATATCTTTATCTACACCGCGCTTGACTATCTCGTCAATGCTAAGTCTCTCTTCGACATAAAGTCTTAGTGCTTCATCTAGTTTAGCATAACTATACCCCAGATCAGCCTCATCGCTTTGCCCGTCCCATAGATCGGCAGACGGCGGCTTATCGATTATACTTTTTGTCACACCAAGGTGACGTGCCAGTTCAAACACTTCACTTTTATACAGATCGCCTATGGGATTGAGTGCGCTTGCTAAATCCCCGTACAAAGTACCGTATCCGAGCATAAGTTCACTTTTGTTACTTGTTCCAAGTACCAAAGCGCCCTCTTTTGCCGACATATCAAAAAGTGTGACCATCCTAAGCCTCGCTGAGAGATTCCCCTTACGAAGGTTGTTCATATCGGGATTTTCCGCCTCATATGCCTGCAGCATCGGAGCTATACTTTTTGTAATAGATCTCAGTCCAAAATCTTTACAAAGATTGTCCGCATCATCCAAAGAGTTTTGCGATGAGTACTGTGAAGGCATCTTAACGCATAAAAGATCATCACCGAATGCACGATGTGCCAAGACTGCGACCACTGCAGAATCGATGCCGCCGCTTAAGCCGACAACGACACGTTTAAGTCCAGTCTTACGAACTTCATTATCTAAAAATCGTACTAGATAATCGCTGATTTGTGCATACTTTTTCATACTCTATTTAAACCCTAAACTAAAAGTTATATTAACGAAAAATATTATATCGTAATTTATTCAACAAAGATTAATATAAGGCTAATACCTTAGCACACTTCTTTGTTTGCCATCACTTTAAGTTCGTTACATGTAAAGCCGGCTTCTTTCCTTGCCTCTACATTAAGCTCTTTTTTCTTTCCAAGCCAAAGCGGATAATATCTATCTATTATCTCAAAATAGATCTCTTTATCTTTGCCCTCTTTTTCACATGCATAGGAGAACCATCTGTCCCCTTTTTGTACATGCGAGACCTCTTCATCGACTATTACATGTAAAGCTTTTATGATGCGCCCGAGCATCTCGCTTTGTGGAAGTTTTTCTAGCTTTCTAAGGATGGCCGGAGTCGCGTCAAGTCCGTTTGCTTCAAGGTAGCGCGGAACGACTGCCATTCGCTCAAGTAGGGAATGGGAAGTGCGCTGCATCGCTTCAAAGAGAGCATTATGCACCTCGACCTCGCCGTAGTATCCGCCGACCTCGTTTAAAAGCTCTTCAAGCATCAGAAAGTGGTTCACCTCATCATCTGCGACTTCGAGCCAGTCGTCATAATACTCTTTTGGCAGTCCGCTAAATCTGTAAGCCGCATCGAGCGCCAAGTCTATGGCACTGTATTCTATATGAGCTATGGCATGCAGCAGATATATCTGTCCCTCTTTTGTCGTAAGGTTTTTTCTTTTTGGCACATCCTGAGGCGGGACTATCTTACAAAAACTCTCATAAGAGGGCTGATCAAAGAGTTTTTTCTCATAATTCTCTTCAAAAGTAAACTCACCGTTTTTATATTTTTGATAAAAACTCTTAAACTCTACTATCTTAGTTTTATGGTTTTGTGTCAGTAATAATTTTTCTAATTGTTCATAAAATTTCATAGGGAAATTATACACTATCACTCTTCTATCTTACATGTAAACTCAAGGGATCAAATTTATATCAATATTTTAAATATTTCAGTACTTTTTAATAAAAGGGAATTAAAATATTGCATTTTGCAATTAATTTTCAATTATCGGACTGTTTTATATATAATGTTCATTAAATCAATAGTTATTAGATTTTCAAAGGAGTAGAGTAAATGTCAAATTCTTTTAAAGAACTCGAAGATTTGAAGTCAGTATCCGTAGGGATAGATAATGATGAAAAAGGCTACATTGATAAACAATGTCCGTCAGAAGAATGTGAATTTCTTTTCAAAGTAAACAATGATGACTGGCTTAATATTTTTAAAGATGAGGCTGTTTGGTGTCCAATGTGTAGACATGAAGCTCCCTCAGACCAATGGTTTACAATCGCTCAGATCGAACATGCTCAGAAAGAGACCTTGACTGTAGTTGAAGGATTACTAGGCAAAGCATTTTCTAATATGACTAGAAATTTCAATCAAGGCCAATCCAAAAATAGCTTTGTTTCAATCAGTATGAAATACAAAGGTTCAAACAGCAGAACATTCACTATTCCAGCTAAAGCTGCTGAAGCAATGGAATTAGACATTAAGTGTGAAAAGTGTCATTCACGTTTCTCCGTTTTAGGCAGTGCTTTTTTCTGCCCTGCATGTGGACATAACTCGGTTACTCAAACATTTAGTGACTCACTGAGAAAAATCAAAGCAAAAATAGATAATATCGATGTTGTAAGAAAAGCTTTAACTACAGCATCAAGTAAAGATGAGGCGGAGTTAACTTGTCGTTCCTTACAAGAAACATGTATTTCTGATGGCGTCGTGGCATTTCAGAAACTTTGTGAAGGCTTATATGAAGCATATGGAAAAGCACCTTTTAATGCATTTCAGCGTCTTGAGCAAGGTAGTGAATTATGGGAAAAAGCTATCAAGAAAGGATATGCCGATTGGTTAACCTCCGATCAAATAACTAAGTTAAATATACTATTTCAAAAGCGACATCTGCTAGCTCATAACGAAGGAATCGTTGATGAAAAATATATTACAAAATCGGGAGACTCCGTGTATAAGGTAGGTCAACGTATAGTAGTTTCTCCTAATGACATTGAATCTTTGTTAGCTATTCTTAAAAAATTAAGCGAAGGCCTAATAGAAGGTTGTGGCGTCGTATAACAAGTCGTTATCTCGGATGTTGTACCTTCCCATTAATAAATCTTTTAGCATATATTTTAAACACAGTCAACTTTTATACCTACATATAACCTGACACCTTTTCTCTAACTTTTATAAGTAAATTTTATTTAAATGCTACTTGGTTACACTCTCTTTACATGTAAGGAGTTCGTGATGATAGTAGAGATCGTATTTGCAGCGGGATGTTTTTGGGGTGTTGAGAAGTACTTTGAACATGTGGACGGTGTTGTGGACGTGAAGTCGGGCTATGTCGGCGGTAACTATCCAAACCCTACTTATGAAGAGGTACTCAAACACAGAAAGACGAAAGACGGCAAGATCATCAACTATACAGAAGCCGTAAAAGTCAAGTTCGACAACTCCAAAGTGAGCGCCGAAGAACTCATAAAAGATTTTTGGGAGCTTCACGATCCTACTCAGCTGAACCGTCAGGGCAACGATGTCGGGACAAACTACAGAAGTGCCATATACTATACGAACGAAAACCAGCACAAAATCGCCCTTGAAACAGAAGCAGAGTACCAAAAACTGCTGAGTCAAAACGGTTACGGCAAGATAGTCACCGAGATAAAACCGCTTAAGAAGTTTTATGATGCAGAGGATTATCATCAGGACTATCTTAAAAAACATCCCTTTGGATACTGCCCTAACCACTCTACGGGTGTGAAGTTTAAAAGCGGATATGTCAGCAAAGATATGATCGCTCCTTTAGGCGGCAAAGAGATCATCGTCGTAGTCGCCGAGGGGTATTGCCCGTACTGCGAAAAGTTTAAAGCCGATGTCAGCTCTTCGTATCACGGTTCGGTTCCGCTTAGAAATGCAACTGCCAGAGAACTTTCAAAGTTCAATATAAAGTCAGAACTCTATGCCACTCCTACGATACTTTTTATACAGGACGGCAAAGAGGTGATGTCTCATCTGGGATACATGGACAAAGAGCAGTTTTACAAAACTCTGGGTGATTTTAAACTCGGTAAAAACTCCGAAAGCTACAAAGTGGCTTTTAATAAAGGGACTGAAAACCGTTTTTGCAGACAGTACGATATCTTTAAAAACACTCCTGACGGAGTATTCGTAGATAAACTCTCGGGAGAAATACTCTTTGATACAAGAGACAGATTTAACTCGGGAACGGGATGGCTCAGCTTTTATAAAGCGGTCGATGATTCTGTAGTTGAAAAAGTGGACAACAGTTACGGGATGCAGAGAGTCGAAGTGATCGCAAAAAAAAGCGGCATACATCTCGGGCATGTTTTTCCTTATGACAACAATAAAAGAAGGTTCTGTATAAACGCCACGGTATTGGAGTTTATACCAAGAGAGAAGCTCAAAAACAGGTAGAAAACCTATAAAGATTTATTAACGTAATTAAAGTTATACTTTCACCCCAAAAAAAATATGGAATGAGCCAGCATGAAATATCGCACTAAACTTTTACTCCTCCTTTTAACCGGATTTATGATCCCGCCTTTTGCATGGGTGCTCATAGTATATTTTTCAAATATTTTTAATTTTGACCAGATAATCAGCATTCTTTTTTCCGCACAGATGATCTCTTATGTCCTCTTTGTGACATCGGGTGTCGTGTACTTTTTCAACACCAGACTTAAGATCATCGAAAACGCGGTAAACACCAAAAAAGTAGATGAACAGGTCTATAAGACACTTGCGGCTCTGCCTATATGGTTTATGATAGCCCAGTTTCTCTACAGCAGTCTCGGGCCCCTGATAGTCATCATCAACTTTGACTTTGTCACGACTCAAAAGTTTATCTTGGCTCAGCTGTTCACGCTTCCGCTTATCTTGCTTTTTGTCATTCCCGTTTTTATCATCTCTGTTATCGATCTGGAAAAATGGACGCAGGATATCGATCTCTCGGACAAATACCAGTTTTTATCATTCGGCAAAAAGATGGTCTTATCCATCTTCAGTACCATCTTTGGAAACATCATCCTGCTGATACTTTTCAGCGTGACGCTGGCACTCACAAACAGCCATATAGACGTAGACGAGATCATCTTTAAAAACATCACTGTCGGCCTTATAGGGCTGATCATCTCGGCGATCAACATCTATCTTGTCGTCAAACAGACTACGACCTCGGTAAAAAGCATCACAAATGTCGTCTCGACTGAACACGATAACCTGACAAAATCGATCCATGTTTCAAACAGAGATGAGACAGGCGTTATGGCTAGAAGTATCAACCAGTTCGTATCTGAACTTCGTCATACCGTCGATGAAGCTAAAAATGTCTCAAGTGTAAATCAAAACGATGCACAAAGCATGAATACGATCGTAACAAAGATAAAAGAGCACGTTGATGAAGAGTTTAAGATCGCGACCAAGACTACTGCACAAGTCCATTCGATCCAAAACATCATAGAGACGACCTCTCAAAACTTTGAACAGACCAAAGAGAATATGCAGGAGACGAATAATCAGCTTTTACAGGCAAAAAATGATATTTTTACTCTTATCAGTACCGTCAACCACAGCGTAGAGCTTGAAAACGAGCTCAACATCAAACTCTCTCAGCTATCATCTCAGATGGAGCAGATAAAAGATGTACTGACACTTATAGGAGATATCGCGGATCAGACGAACCTGCTTGCTCTTAATGCTGCCATAGAAGCGGCGCGTGCGGGTGAACATGGACGCGGATTTGCAGTTGTCGCGGATGAAGTCAGAAAACTTGCAGAGCGTACGCAAAAAAGCCTTTCTGAGATAAATGCGACTATCACAGTGATATCTCAGTCGGTTATGGAAGTCACTGACCAGATGCAAAGCAATGCTAAAAATATACAGCATCTCTCCGAGATATCTCAAAACGTCGAGAACAACATCAACAATAGTGTAGACGCAGTAGACAAGACAACTGCTTTAACTGAGAAAAGTGTAAAGAGTTCTCACGAGATCCTTACACACAACAGCGATATGCTTCTGCAGATAGAAACACTCAACAAGATATCCAAAGAGAACGATCTCGGTATGAAAGAGCTCTCTGACATTGCAGACAACCTTTACAGATCTGCAAAAGATCTCAATACTAAACTCAATAAGTTTGATACATGAATATGACAAATATAAAAAGACAGCCTATGGGGCCGTACCAGACAAACTGCTATATCGTGACAGCGGGTGGAAAAGATTTCATTATCGATCCGGGTGTGGGTGCTACAGAGTGGGTCATGCAAAATGTCACTAATCCTGTCGCTATACTAAACACTCATGGACATTTTGACCATGTCTGGAGTAATCAGGAGCTAAAAGAAAAACTTCATATCCCTCTTTACACTCCAAAAGGCGATGTGTTTTTGCTTCAAAGCAGCAGCTGGATGCCTGATCTTCCGCCATCTTATCCGGATGTAGAGGTCGATGGAGACGAAGAGTTCGATCTTGAAGGAGTCAAAGTAAAGTTCCGTCATTTTCCGGGGCACTGTCCGGGATGTTCGACTATTGAGATCGGGGATGCTATGTTTAGCGGGGATTTTATATTTGAACGCTCTATCGGAAGAACAGATTTTCCATACTCTGATCCTGAAGCGATGAAGGACAGCCTAAAAAGATTTTCTGAAATAGAGTATGACAAGACTGTCTTTCCGGGGCATGGGGAGAGTACGACGATCTCAGCTGAGCAGAAAAATGCTCCTTACTGGATAAATATGCTTTAAGCTTCTCCGGCACTGTCGAGAAGTTTAAGTTTTAAGACATGTCTTTCCGTGATGACAGTCTTGAATGTCCCTGAGAAGACTTTTATATCTAATACAAATGCTTCTACCTCTACGTTTCTTTTTCGTCCCTCTTTATGGCGTACTTTTGCGATGACTTTTACCGTATCACCCAGTTTTACGGGTGAAAGAAATTGACATTCGCTCGCGACCAAGACCACGTTTCTCTCATTTACGGCTGCCATAGCGGCATAATCGGCAGCACCGAAGATGAAACCTCCGTGGATAAGTCCCATCTCATCTGCGACCATCTCTTGTATCGTCTTTAGATTGACTTCCACATAGCCGAGCTCTATTTTATGGATCTCCCCGCAAAGTTCCTGATTTATACTGTCATGAGTCTTTAAATATACGCTATTTTCATTTTGATACTCATCCAGTTCTAAATCTTCTTCATGCTCTTCGAGTTCATTCTCGTTGTCTTGTTTATTTTTCTTTGCCATTTTTTTCCTTAGTAAGTTTTACATACACTCTTTTTGGAGCGGGATATCCCTCTACAGTTTTACTACTATCGTCAGGATCGAGAAAATCTTCAAGGCTTTGCCCTTCGATCCAGTCTGTTTTTCTTTGTTCGTCCGTTGATGTAGTCGAAGTCTCTAAAACTTCAAAGCCCGAAAAACCTGCACGCAGACACCAGTTTTTAAGTGCGGGGATCGTAGGGACGAAGTAGATATTCGGTATTTTTGAGTAGCTGCCTTTAGGACTGAGTGCGACCTCATCCTCTCCATCTATATAAAAAGTGTCTAAAAGAACCTCGCCCTTGTCGTCAAGTCCTTTATAGAGCTCTTTTAACATCATCACGGGATCGCTTCTATGGTACAAAACACCCAAGCAGAATATAAAGTCGAACTTCTCTTCGTAAAAAGGCAGGTGTTCGACTCCTAAAAGTTCATACACGATATCCGTCTTGGCAAAGTGGTTGATAAAATCAAACTGTGTCTTATACAAAGCCGACGGATCGAAGCCAACGAGTTTCTTGGGAGCATCCTCCTGCATACGAAATAGATAGTATCCGTTGTTGCATCCTATGTCGGCGACACGTTTATCTTTCAGATTAAAGTGCGGACGGATAAGATTATACTTGATATTGCTTTTCCACTCGGTGTCTATAAAAAGACCGAAAAGGTCAAAAGGCCCTTTTCTCCAAGGCATCATAGCTCTTGCGCTCTCTTCTATCAGTTTTATGTCTACAGGCTCTTTAGAGTAAAGAGTCACCGTATCGTTAAGTTCTATCTGTGCATCGACATCAGGCAGGGCATCTATTATAGCTCTGAGCGGAGCTATATTCTTCCATGTCATCCATTTTTGTCTGTCTTCTCTAATCTCATTTAAATTCATGTCGCTATTGTAACAACTTATTTGTTATAATCTCAACAAAAAACAGGATATTTTATGCGTATTGAACAAAAAGCTACTGTTGCGTCTATGTCTGTAGCAACGGTTTTAGTCACTTTAAAGATGGTTATCGGGGTTATGAGCGGTTCTGTCGCCGTCTTAGCTTCTGCGATCGACTCTTTACTTGACTTGACCGTATCGGCATTTAACTTTTTTGCACTCGGTCACGCACAAAAAGAACCTGATGACAAATTTAACTTCGGAAGAGGAAAACTTGAACCTCTTGCTGCCGTCGTCGAGGGTACTATCATCTCGATGTCTGCTATTTTTGTCCTCTATCAGGCGATTATGAAAATGGTCAATAAGACTCCTACACAGCACCTGCAAGAGTCTATAGTCGTAATGGTACTCTCCATCATCATCACCGGTGCTTTAGTTCTGTTTCTAAACTACATCGCAAAAAAGACAAAGAACATGGTCATCCGTGCAGACGCCCTTCACTACAAGACGGACCTTTTTTCAAACGGTGCTGTTCTTTTAGCTCTAGGTCTTATCTCGATGACCGGCATAGAACTTATCGATCCTATTTTGGGTATCGGTATCGCAGTCTATATGTTTTATTCGGCTCTTCCGATCGTCAAAGAGGGAATACTTATGCTTTTAGATGTCTCTTTAGAGGAGGAAGAAGTTGAGAAGATCAAAGATCTGCTCGATAACGAAAAAGAGATCACGACCTACCACTTTTTAAGTACAAGACAAGCAGGATCACACATCTACATCTCAGTACATCTTGTCTTTAATGTGACTGTCACTCTTTACGACGCTCACGTAGTCGGCGATAAGATCGAGCTCAAACTGAAAAAGCTTTTTCCGGAGTACAAAGTCCATACGATCGTACATCTTGACCCGTATGATGACTCTGAGATAAATGAGATAGAAGATGAATACCATTAAAGGAGACGATCAAATGAAAATCTTAAGACTCTTGCCTATACTGGCAGTCAGTGCAACACTGCTTTTAGCACAAAGCCCTAATGAGGACGAACTACAATCCGTTGTAAAAGAGGGGCAAGTCGCGACAAAGACTCTTTTACAGACTCTTCAAAAAAACATGCAGCAGCATATGAAGCAAGGCGGTGTACCTGATGCTCTCGCTTTTTGTTCTAACGAAGCTTATGCACTGACTGACAAAGTCAATGAAAAGCTCAAACAGGGTGTCGTGGCAAAACGTATCAGTGCAAAATACCGCAATGGTGCAAACGCTCCGCTTGCAGATGAGATGAAGGTCTTAGACTCTCTTCAGAGCTTAAAAGACTCAAACAAAAAGTTACCGCCGTTCATCCTGAAAAAAGTCGATGAGCATACCTACAAGTTCTATAAACCATTGGTCATAAACAAGCCGGTATGTCTAAAATGCCACGGAGATATATCTAAAGATCCCCAACTGCAAAAAAGCATATCTGAAAGATATCCGGATGATAAAGCCGTGAACTACAAGATGGGTGACCTTCGCGGAGCGGTAGTAGTCACGATCAAAAGATAAAACGCTTTTTTACTCTTCTAACTGAACCCGTCTGATAAGAGAGTCTATGCTCTCTTTCTCTTTTTGAACGACCGAACTCAGTTTACACTCTAAACTTTTTATCATGCCGTTCTTTACAAGGTGAAGCAGTTTATTTAGCACCTGTTTGGCACTTTTTTCATTATCGACCAGATAAACGAGCAAAAACTTGTTTTCCTCCCAGCGAACCAGCATATCATCATGACGAATGTTGTTTTTAAAATGCTCTACAAAATCTTTTAAAGCTTTTTCGTCATGAGAGAAATCTGGATTATCATCTTCATTGATAGTCGCCAAGATGACACCAATGATCTTTTCATTAAAGACAGCAGCATCTTCATATGTCTTATATACCTGCATAAAATATTTTTTATCGTAAGCACCGCTTTCTTGGTCTAGATCCGTATTATTCTCAGTCATAATACGCTTGATAAGATCTCGGGTAATATCCGTAAATGCAGCGATCTGATAATCCTCGACACTGCTGTCAACCCTCACAGAAAAAGCGCAAGGTTCGAAGTTAGGAGTCATCATACTGACTATCCTGTCTATCTCCTCCAGCTTCATGATGGCATCTAACCAATTTTCATCCTCTGCGACTTTCTCTTTATGAAAATATGAAGGATGAGGGACAAAGCTGTCAATGACCTCTCCAAAACCTCTTGTGTACTCTTTGAGCGATGAAACGCTAAAAAAAGCGTTAAATGCGGAGTTTGACAAGATTGGCTGTCCCCCTTTAAAGACCACGATCAGATCTTTCTCAGAATTTATAATAGTCTGCACCAAAGCTAAGCTAGTTTCTTCTGTCATATCACACCCATAATTTTTGTTTAAAATATCTTACAATAATGGAACTTATATAAGCAAATATCTAAAAAATTTGTTGAGAAAGAGAAAAATATATGTCAAAATCACTATATCTACAACTTTTTTAGTACTTTATGTTATATAATGTACAGATTATGTTTATATTGTTTATAACAAGCAGTGCAGATCATCTTGGATATTACAAAGGAAAATAATGGAAGAGACAATGGAACAAACTACAGAAGAGAAGATAGTGATCAGAAACAGAAGAACAGCAAAAGGTCCGCTAAAGCCGCTGATATTTTTATCATTGCAAGTCATTCTTTTAGAACTTATCAGCTATATACTTTTGAATCTATTCGACACCTTGACTATTTTAAGTCTTGGTTTTATAGCAGTTATACAGATCGTATCTTTTATCGTTATGATAGACGGATACAAAAGAGTTATGGCAAGACAGAAAGAGAGCGCTCCTGTGCCGGTACATGAAGAGACTCTTACCGACCTTGTAGAAACACCAGAAAATACTCCACAATCATAAAACAGACTTTTTATATCAAGTATGTCAAGTCCCTTTATTTAGGACTTTTCATCTTGCTTCATCTACGACCTGATATAATACGAAAATAATTACACCAATTTAAAAAGAATCAAATGATACAACTTATAAATATCTCTAAAAGTTTTACCTCTCAGGAACTTTTTACAGATCTGAACTTCAAACTTAATCCCGGTAATAAAGTCGGACTTGTGGGCAGAAACGGGAGCGGAAAATCTACCCTTTTTAAGATCATCCTCGGTGAAGAGACACCAGACAGCGGAGAGGTCGTCGTACCAAAAGGCTACAAGATAGGCGCACTCAGACAGCATCTTGAGTTTAGCGAAGCGACCATAAGAGATGAAGTAGCTCTGGCTCTTAGCGAAGATGACAAGTTCAGCATCTACAAAGTGGAGAAGATCCTTTTCGGCCTTGGCTTTTCCCATGAAGATCTGGACAAAAGTCCCCTCTCCTTCTCAGGAGGCTATCAGATACGTCTTAATCTGGCAAAGCTCTTAGTAGCCGAACCAAACCTGCTTCTTTTAGATGAGCCTACCAACTACCTCGATATCGTCTCTCTCCGCTGGCTGAAAAGCTTTTTAAAAGCGTTTGAGGGTGAAGTGATCCTCATTACCCACGACAGAGACTTTATGGACGGCATCACGACTCACACGATGGGGATCATCCGTAGATCGTTAAACATCATCGCGGGAGATACGCATAAGTTCTATGCTCAGTTAAAAGCCGATGAAGAGCTGTATGAAAAACAGAAGATCAGTCAGGACAAAAAAGTCAAAGAGCTTGAAGAGTTCATAGCCAAAAACAAAGCACGCGCTTCAACCGCAGCCCTTGCACAGTCAAAGGTAAAACAGCTTGAAAAGATGGACCTGCTTGAAGACCTAGGATACGATTCGACTCTCAAGTTCGACTTTAATTTCAAAGACACTCCTGCGAAAGTCCTGCTTGAAGTAAAAGACCTGAGTTTTGGATACACGCCTGACAACATTCTCTTTAAAAATATCTCTTTTGCTCTGGCAAAAGGGGAATGTCTGGGTATCATCGGGAAAAACGGTAAAGGAAAGTCTACACTTTTAAATACCATCGCCGGAGAGTTAAAACCGCTTAGCGGAGAGGTCAATTTTCATACGACGACCGAGTATGCCCATTTCGGACAAACCAATATCTCTCATCTTAGTCCTAATAATACCGTTATGGATGAGATCTATCTGGGCAATCCTAAGCTGTCAGAATCAACGGTGCGAAGTATCTGCGGCGGGATGATGTTCAGCGGCGAGAGTGCCAAAAAGAAGATATCGCTTCTTTCAGGCGGTGAGAAAAGCCGCGTTATGCTGGGACAGATACTCGCACGTGATGTCAACCTGCTCTTTTTGGATGAGCCTACCAACCACTTGGATATGGATTCCATAGAAGCCCTTACCGTCGCCATACAGAACTTCAAAGGTTCTGTCATTATCGTCACCCACTCCGAAGAGATGCTTCGCCGCGTGTGCGACAGACTTATCATCTTCGGCAAAGAGGGTGCAGAATATTTTGACGGCGGGTATGATCTGTTCTTAGAAAAAATAGGCTGGGAAGATGAAGAGGCAGAGGAAAAACCAAAAACCGCTCCTAAAGTCAACAGACAGGAGAACAAAAAGCTAAGAGCCGCACTTATACAAGAGCGAAGCAAACTCACCTCGCCTTTGAAAAAAGAGGTCGAAAGTGCAGAGAAGTTCATTATCAAGACCGAGGAACAGTTAGAGGTATATCACGAGGAGCTCGTAAAAGCTTCAAATGCTTCGGACAACTCAAAGATAATGGAGCTCTCGCAGCTTATCTCTCAACTTGAAAATGGTATCGAAGAAAAGTTCGAACTTCTTGAAGAAAGTCAAACGAAATTAGACGAGATACTCAAAGAGTATGAGACAAAACTAAGTGAACTGGGAGAATGATTATGAAAACTGAACTCTATTTTTTACGCTCGTCCGAGCAGAAGATCGCATCGGACATGCTTCACTTCGCCTACCGCCTTGATGAGATCGGCAAGACGCTGGAGGACTTTCCCGAGCTTGATATCTACACGAAGCATTATGGTCTAAGCACAAGAGACCTTGGGATATACATCTTAAAAGATTACAAGATCGCAGGCGCTGCCTGGATACGCCTATTGCGATTTGAAGATACAGTGCCTGTCCTGACGATGGCAGTAAAACCGGAGTTTAGAGGAGAAGGGATAGGATCGATGATGCTAGAACAGCTGCTTTTAGAAGCTGCATCGAGATTTGAACAGATCTCCGTGAGTGTACTCAAAGACTCTCGTGCCGTCAAGTTTTATGAACGTTTTGGTTTTGAAAAGATAGAAGGTTCCGAGTCAAAAAGTCCTATTGACGGTTCCGAGACTATCACAATGATAAAAAAACTGGAATACAAAGAGGTAGTGCGTCCAAGCGACGGCTATGACCCTTCTAAATGGATGGATTAAAGACTCTTACATGTAAGGTGTGATCCTTACATGTAAAGTTTACTTCGCGTAGACCGTAGCTCTTGTCTCGCGTATCACGTTTACTTTTATCTCGCCCGGATATTGGACTTTTTCCTCTATCTCTTTAGCGATCTCTTTAGCCAAAAGTACAGACTCATCATCGTTTATCAATGTTGCATTCACGATGACTCTCAGTTCACGACCCGCATTAATTGCGTACGACTGTTTGACGCCGTTGTGTCTTGAAGCGATCTCTTCGACCAGACTCACACGTTTTAAGAAGCTCTCTAAAACTTCTCGTCTTGCGCCCGGACGTGCAGCTGAAAGTGCATCTGCAGCACAGACAGCCCCACACTCCACACTTTTGATCTCTTCATGTCCGTGGTGTGCATAGATAGCGTTTATGACCACCTCACTCTCGTTGTATCTGGTACAGACCTCTACGCCAAGATCAACGTGATTCCCGTCAACATCGTGAGTCAGAGACTTACCGATATCGTGAAGCAGACCCGCTCTTTTTGCCAGTAACGGATCACCGCCCATCTCAGCGGCCATGATGCCTGCCAAATGAGCAACTTCAAGTGTATGAGCCAGAGCGTTCTGCCCGTAACTCGCACGGTATCTTAGTCTTCCGATCAGTCTCATCAGCTCCGGATTCATCGGAGGAAGTCCCATCTTCGCGACGATATCTTCACCCTCTTGAAGGATCTTGTCTTCGAACTCATCGCACACTTTTTGATAGATATCCTCTATGCGCGCTGGCTGGATACGACCATCTTCCACAAGCAGTTCTATCGTTTTTGTCGCGATCGCTCTGCGGTAAAGATTAAAGCTGCTTACGACGATAGTGTTCGGCGTATCATCGATGATGATATCGACACCGAGCACCATCTCTAGCGCTTTAATATTTCTACCCTCTCTACCGATGATGCGGCCTTTTAGCTCATCACTTTCAAGATAGATATTGTTTACCAGTCTCTCACTTGCAAAATCACCCGCAAAACGCGTAGTGGCTTGAGCCAATATAAAATTAGCCTTTCTCTGCCCTTCCGCTTTTGCTTCATTCTCATACTTTCTTACAATATGAGCGATATCCGCACGTGAACTCTCTTCTACTTTTTGAAGCAGAAGAGTTTTGGCTTCGGTTCTTGTCATCCCCGAAGCACCTTCTAAAACTCTTATGACATCGTCTATACGTGATTCATAATCATGTTTTACTATTTCTAGAGATTTCTCATTTCTTTTTAATTTCAATCTTTCACTAGATAAAGCTAAATTTTCATTTTTTAACTTTTGAGTCTCGCTCTCTTTGTAGCGGTTAAACTCATTCTCTTTTCTTTGCAGCTCATCAGAGCGATCCTGCATATCCCGCTTTACACGGTCTTTTACACTCTCGTACTCTTTTCTAGCTTCTAACTCAATCTCTTGAGATTTTAAATTCGCTTTATGTAAAAGTAGTTCGGCTTCACTCTCTATAGCTTTTGCTTTAGATCTTGCCTGTTCTACATATATTTCAAAATTAGCACTTGAAACTTTTTTAGAAATGAAAAAACCTACTACCCCGCCTATGATGGCTGTTAAAGCCCCTAACAGTACGATAGTTAGCATTTAGTTTCCTTCTATGCAACAATCTTATCCTCGGTGTTATCAATATATCACACGATATATCATGGTCATCACAGATATCTTTATCTGTATAACAGATCTGTGATTGTAAAAAAATTTTATATGGATCATTTTTGAGTTTTTCAAAGAAACGATCATACATCCCTTTTCCAAATCCAATACGTCGCGATTTTATATCAACTCCAACCGCTGGAATAATAGCTACATCAATTTTTCTTATATTTTTAAAACTGTTTCCCGCTTCATATATATTAAACTTTTTTCGTGATAGCGGTAATCTGAATGGTACCATTTTAAAACTGATTTCTTGCATAAATGGAAGAAGAACATTATTTTTTTTACGAATAAATCGAATAGATTTTCTTATATCTACCTCTAAATCAAGCGGCCAATAGCAAAGGACATTAAGTCCTTTTGCATCTTTTAAAAGTGATATAATCTGATTGTTTACCAGGTTATCACGGTAGATTTTGTTGAATTTTGATGATCTGCATAATTTATTTAAGCAATTTTGGCGAAAATTCTCTTTTGTCGTGTCCATTTCAAATCTTTTGATATAATTTCGTATATTTTATCCAATTAAAGGTTTTAAATGCTAAAAAAATCACTCATTATCTCTGCTTTAACTATTACGCTCTTTTTTCAAGCTTGTAGTGACGACAAAAGTGATGAAAACTCTATGGTCGCATCAAATCAGTTTGTTTTAAACGATCTTGCTAAAGAATCACATACGATAGTAAAAGAGGGAAATAACTTTACACTTGATAACCTAAAAGGTAAAGTCGTGATTTTTGACATATTTGCGACATGGTGTCCTCCTTGCCGCGCTGAAGCGTCACATCTTGCAGCACTACAGGCAAAATATAAAGACGATCTTGTAGTCGCTGGTCTTTCTATACAAAAAGATCTTACCGCTGCAGATATAGTCGAATTTAAAAACGAATACGGTGCAAACTATATGATGCTTGTCTCTCCTGAGAACCGTAAACTGGCTTTTTCGATCGCTTCGACTTTAGAGGGGCTAGAATCGGATTTCCCTATTCCGTTGATGGTAATGTACAAAGACGGTAATCTTGTAAACTACTACATAGGTGCGACACCTGAAGAGTTTATAGAAAACGATATCAAAAAGGCGCTAGGTAAATAATGTTCGGATTCATAAAACAGGGACTTAAAAAAACCGTCGATGCCATAAAGACGGTCGCTCCAAAGAAAAAAGTCACACTTACTAAAGAGGAACTGGAAGATATACTTCTAGAAGCTGACGTCGAGTATGCCCTTGTAGAGATCATCTTAAACGAAATATACCAAGAGAAGATCACACGTACTATACTCGAAGCAAAACTACTGGCTACTTTTGCCTATACAAGCTATGCACAACCTGAACACACGGCACCTTTTGTAGATCTGATAATCGGTGTCAACGGTGCAGGCAAAACAACAACGATCGCAAAACTAGCTTCTATGTATAAAAATGAGGGAAAACGTGTAATGCTTGGAGCTGCAGACACTTTTAGAGCCGCAGCGATCGAGCAGCTTACACGCTGGGCAGACAAACTTGATGTTCCTATTGTATTTTCCCGTCAAGGTCATGATCCTTCAGCTGTCGCGTACGATACTATCGAATCGGCAAAAGCAAAACATTTTGACAATGTTATCATAGACACAGCGGGCCGTCTTCATACGCAGACCAACCTTGCGAACGAACTTAAAAAGATAGACCGTATCTGCGATAAAGCACACGCCGGTGCTCCGCATAGAACAATTCTTATCTTAGACGGGACACAAGGAAACTCTGCGATCGCTCAGGCAAAAGCGTTTAACGAGATGGTTGGCATCGACGGTATCATCATCACAAAACTTGACGGGACTGCAAAAGGCGGTTCTGTCTTTAGTATCGCTTATGCTCTGCAGCTTCCGATACTTTACATAGGTGTAGGTGAACAGCCAGAACATCTTATCAAGTTTGACAAATACGAGTTTGTAAACGGTCTTCTTGACGAGATATTTGCAGCAGATGAAGAAAACTAAAATATGACAATATGTCATATTTTAAACTACTATACGGACTTTCCCCTACAATATAATAAATTTCTCCCTTACATGTAAGGCTACACTAAAGGCTCATATTTATGGCAAAGAAAAAAGTTCTCTATGAATGTCAACACTGTGGACTCACCACTCCAAAATGGATGGGAAAATGTACAAATTGTGGAGCATGGGACTCTTTTGTCGAACTAAATGAAAAAGAGCAGGAGATCGTAAAGACCCTCTCTTCGATGAGCGATTCAAAGACAAAAGCAATCTCAATGCCGGACATCACCGAGATCGATATCCCGAGATTCTCTTCACTTGACTATGAACTAGATACCGTTCTTGGCGGCGGAGTCGTACCCGGCTCTCTTACACTTATCGGCGGAAGCCCGGGTGTTGGCAAATCGACCCTGCTTTTAAAGATAGGCTCAAATATAGCATCTACAGGGAAAAACGTTTTATACGTGACAGGTGAAGAGTCTGAAAGTCAAGTCAAACTTCGTGCGAACAGACTAGGCTCAAATGAAAAAAATCTGTTTTTATTAAGCGAGATAAGACTAGAACAGGTCCTTGTAGAACTGCATCACAGAGATTATGAGTTTATAATCATCGACTCCATTCAGACGCTCTACTCTGAAGCTATTACATCTGCTCCGGGTTCGGTCACACAGGTAAGACAGATAACCTTTGAACTGATGCGTCTGGCAAAAGAGAAGAACATCGCGATCTTTATTATCGGGCATATTACTAAAGAGGGATCCATCGCAGGACCAAGAGTCTTGGAACATATGGTCGATACCGTCCTTTACTTTGAGGGGGATTCTTCTCAAGAGCTGCGAATACTAAGAGGCTTTAAAAACCGTTTTGGACCGACCAGTGAGATAGGCGTGTTCGAGATGAGAAATGACGGACTCGTCAGTGCAAAAGACATATCATCGAGATTTTTTAACCGTACTACTTCTCAACCCGGTTCTGCACTTACGGTCATCATGGAGGGTTCTCGTCCAATCATACTTGAAGTACAGGCTCTTGTCTCGGAATCCCATACTTCAAATCCAAAACGTCAGGCGACCGGATTTGATAACAACAGATTAAACATGCTTTTAGCACTTTTAGAGAGAAAACTTGAGATCCCGCTCAACAGCTATGATGTGTTTATTAACATCACCGGCGGCATCAAAATAACCGAAACAGCAGCCGATCTGGCTATACTTGCGGCGATTATAAGCAGCTTTAGAGACAGAGCGATATCTAAAGAGACCGTATTCATCGGAGAGGTCTCGTTAGTGGGTGACGTCAGAGAGGTCTTTCAACTTGATTCACGTCTCAAAGAGGCAAAGATGCAAAACATCTCCAAAGCGCTTATCGCAAAAAAAACGTTGGAAAAATCTACAATAAAAACTTACATCGTAGATGAAGTGACAAAACTGCTGGAATGGTTTTGATTGTTTAAATTTTTTTTGTATAATGTTTGAAATATCTAAGAAGGAAAATATATACTATGATAGGTGCAGAATATAAGAGTGAAGAGCGTTATTCAAAACTTTCAATAGTTTTCGATACAAAAGAGGAAGAAGATCAAGTTTGCTCAGTAGTCAACGAGATTGTGGACGAGAACTCTATAAAACCGGAAATCTACACCTGTGAACTTCCAAACAATAGAAAAGTATTAGTAATTGAATATCATGACGACTATGACCGTTCATCTGGATCTATTTTTGATAAGATGATGAAAACTTTAGGCATAACTCACTGTTAATAATCAAAGGACGATAAAAATGGATTTAAAAAAGTTTGCCGAGGGTAATGAACTTTTTCAAAAAGCTTATTTTAAACAGAATGAAAAAGTACTTTTAGAGCTTGCAGAAAACGGTCAAAACCCGAAGACCCTATTTATAGGCTGTTCTGATTCAAGAGTCATCCCCGATCTCATAATCCAATCAAATCCGGGTGATCTTTTTGTGATCAGAAACGTAGGTAATTTTGTTCCTCCTTTTAAGCCCGATGAGGATTACCACTCAACGGCTTCAGGGATAGAATATGCAGTCAGCGTACTCAATGTAAGTGAGATCATAATATGCGGACATTCACACTGCGGTGCTATTAACCATCTATTTCAGACGATAGAAGACCCGTCACTCACACATACAAAGAAGTGGCTAGATCTCGGTGAAAAAGCGAAGTCCATGGCGATCTTAAGTCTAGGGAAAAATGCCAATAGTGAAGAGTTATTACGTGTTACGGAAAAACTTTCCGTGATAACACAGATAGAAAATCTGTTGACATATCCGGCCGTAAAAAAGAAGGTTGATGAAGAAAAATTACATATTCATGGCTGGTATTACGATATACAGACTGGAAAGATAGATTATTACGATCCGGATTCATATGAATTCGTGCCTTTAAACTCATTGGTTAAAAAAACTGATGTGGTATAATTTGTAAAATTCAAACTCACGACATTTAAGGATTAAAGATGGCAGAAGCTAAAAATACGGAAGAAACCGAAACAACCGAAGTTAAGAAGTCAAGTTCATTAATGTTGATCGTCATCATTGTTGTGTTGATAGTCGTTATCCTTGTAGGTGCTATTATCGGGATACTTATGATGGGCGGTGACGACGGTTCATCTCAACAAGTTCAGACAAATACACAACAGAACTCTTCAAATACGCAGATGACAAAAAAATCACGTGTTGAACTTGATAACTCAAGAACACTTAACAAGATCGGTATCTTATATCCGTTAGATACTTTTACGGTAAATCTTCTAAGTGAAAACGGAAGCCGCTACCTAAAAGCTCAAATATCACTAGAACTAAGCGGTCAAGAACTTGCTGCAGAGCTTGATTCTAAGAAAGCTGTCATCAGAGATAGAATACTAAGACTTTTATCTTCAAAATCACTAGAAGAGGTCTCTACACTAAAAGGGAAAGACAAACTTAGTGAGCAGATCATGGATGTTTTAAATCCAATGCTTACAGACGGAAGTATTAACGGGATCTACTTTACGGAATTCGTTATCCAATAATGATAGGGATCGATCTTATTAAGACCAAAAGAATGGAACATATGATGGAGAGGTTCGGTGAGAACGCTCTTAAAAAGTTCCTCTCAGAGGATGAGATCGCTCTCGTTAAAAACTACAAGACAGCAGCCGGCTTCTGGGCTGCTAAAGAAGCTTGTTCCAAAGCTCTTGGAACAGGTATCGGGGCAGAGTGCAGCTTTTTTGATATTACTATCTCAAAAACAGTAAAAGGCGCTCCTCTTATCACGCTTAGTGAAAAAGTACAAAAGAACTTCAATATTAAAGACACATCACTCTCTATCACACATGACGGCGATTATGCCATCGCTGTTGTCGCAATAGAAAACTTCTAACCTCTTTTTCAGCCGCCGCCTACAAAATCAAGCAGCTCTACCTTATCACCGTCGCTTAATCTGCATGTAGCCCAGTTCTCCTGTTTAACTACTTCCATATTAAGAGCTGCCGCCATAACTTTATCAGTAAGATTCAGTTCATCGATAAGATCATTCATAGATATACCGTCTTTAAACTCTTTTTCGTTTCCGTTTACAATTATCTTCATTTTTTCTCTTTTAATCTTTTTTAGTAGAAGGAATATTACTATTTTTTTATTAATTTATTACGATATAATTTCAATAATATACGACTTAAGGAATTATATGTCATCTCCTGCAATAAAACGCCATAATCACCGCGTTCTACCATGCGACAAAAACCGTAAAATCGAGCTTATTAATTTCCTTATTGAAAAAAATAGCGACCTTGATATAGCTATAATATCAAAAGAAGCTATAAATAATTTTAAAGATATCTCATTAAACGATAGAGTAAAACTGATCGAGGACAGCCAACTGGACTCAGACTATGATCTCATCATAAACTTTGATCTTCCCGATGTAGAGCAGTACATAAAACGTCTTTCACATGCTAAGACTTACGCTTTTATCCTGCTAGATCCCGAAGAACAAAAACTTCTATATCCGATTGAAATGGCTCTTGGACGCTCATTAGTACAAGAGGTCATCAAAAAATTTGAAACGACTCAAAGTCTCGAGCAAAAAAAAGCTCAAGCAAAAAAAGAGAAAAAAGCTAAACGCTTTGAGAAAGAGCTGCAAAAAGAGAAAGAGAAAAAAGAGAGAAAAGCTCAAAAAGAGCTTCCTCCTAAACGTAATGTCAGAAAAATAGTCAAAAAAGACTAATGACTTTTTTCCTTTACCTCGTTTAGAGGCGAACTGCTAAGATAAGGCACTTTCCCCGAGGGAGTGAACTTTGATGCTTCATCAAGATGTCCGTCTTGGTCATCAAAAAAGATATGTGCCTTAAAAGCCTTCAAAATCTTCGACTTCTCGATACCGCCCAAAAAAAACATCTCATCTACATAGATGCCCCACTGTCTTAACGTCTTTATGACTCTAAGTTCAGCAGGTGCATTACGCGCAGTGACAATGGCAATCCTGACAGGAGAAAACTCCGTGTTAAAAGGAAGCCTCTCCTGCAGTCTTGCCAGTTTTTTCAAGAAACTCGCATAGGGACCTTCTGTCATCGGGACATCCTGATTTGTATCCTCATTTTGATGAAAACCGCTAAGACCTTCTGTTTTATAGACGATCTCACTGCTGTCGTCAAATAGGACAGCATCGGCATCAAATGCGATGCGTACCTGTCCTTCAGGTATCTTTTCTAAATCTTTTGGCGGGTTTTTAACGATGGCTGCCGCACATGTGACTCCGTCTATTACCTTCTGTGCATCTTCGATATTTGTCGTCAAAAAAAGATCTACATCATATGCATCCAGATAATCTACCACAGACTCCCCGCCTGTAAAAGCATGTCTTGAGATATTGAGCCCTTTACGTCTGATGTTGTTGAGTACCTGCAAACCTGTCTCAGGACTGTTTCTTGACATGACAACGACTTCGATAAGAGGCGACTCGCCCTTAGGCTGGTACCTGTTAAGCTCTAAAAGAGCTTTCACCAAAGGCATCCCCGTACCGTCGTTTAACGGCTCGTTCTCCCTCTCGAGCATATACTTTCTATACTCGTCCATCGCACTCTCTTTGTCTTCACCGTATTTTGACTTAAAGACTGCGTCCGCTTTGCTTAGATCAAACAAAGCCGTTGCCGAGATGCCTACTACTAAAGTATCTGAGAGGTCAAGTGCCATATCGTTCCTTTTAAGACTTTCTTATTCTAATCATCTTGAATCTCTCGCCTAAGAGATTTGGCATGATGAGCATCTTTACTTTTTGAAGTTCCTGCTCATATATCTTCTCATCTACGTTGATTCTAAGCATCTCTAAGAGCTCTAAGATACCCATCTCTACCAATGCCGTCATCTGAGCTTTTAAAGCCACAAACTCACACCCTGCTTCGACAAATGCATCTTTTACATGTTCAAACGTCACATCATAAGTGATGTCGGAATTTTTAAACAGTTCTTTTATATCTATATTCTCGTCAAAGAAAGGAAACACTTCATGGTCTTTGTAGATACGGATAGAAAAATCGGGACGGGCCTGCATCTCGCCGTAGTCAAAACTTATAAACTCGAACTTCGCGGCAGCACCGTACATCTCTTTGGCAAACTCTTCATAGCCTACGGCTATCTCGCCTTTTGTCTTATGATACTTCGCAGCTTTTTGAAGTATTGACTCATCAACCGTATCAAACTCGACTTTACCGTCCTCGACAGTAGCGATCTTACCGTCATATAAAAGTTCGCATCCAAACGCGTCAAATATCTCGTTGGCTATGAAAAATGCGTTCTTGCATCTAAGCTCACTGAGTGATTTGTAATGTGTAAGCGAGACCACTTCTCCAAAAGACTGTTTAAAGTACTCACGCTGCTGTTCCTGAAGCGCATCGAAACGCTCTACGATGACAAACTGCAAGCTCTCTAGAAGCTCAGGATAAAGCGTATAGATAAACTCTACCACATCGGCTAAAAAGTAACCGTGGTGTGCACCTATCTCGCAGATGACCGCATCTTTTTCCAAAAAGCCCTCTTCTATCAAAGAGATTATGTGTTTGGCGATTGTGCCGCCAAAAAACTTCGAAGTGCTTACCGAGGTGTAAAAGTCACCCTCTTTTCCTATCTGTTTGTAGTTTGTGTAATAGCCGTTCTTGCCGTACAGCCATTCATTCATATATTCGCTAAATCTCATCTTTAAACTTTTCATAGAGGCTGAGCAGTTCTAGCTGCTTGTCTATCTCGTAAATTTTTGTATCCAGCTTTTGGACTTCGACAGAGTTTTTCAGAGTATCTACATCATACTGTGTCTTATACCCTGCGTGAAAAAGCTGCTCTGTGTCTTCTAAAAGCTTTTCATACAACTCTCTGTTCTTCTTTGAGAGTTGTATCTTGTTCTCAAAACTTTTGATGTTCTGCATCACCTGTTCGAACTGTGCTTTTAACTCTCTTTTTTTGTCAAGGACAAGCACCTGGGATTTCAGATAGTCGATTCTCGCCGACTCCACATCTCTAAATGTATTTATATCAAGCGGCATCGATGCTTTGATGCCGTAGTTGTAGTAGTCCGTTTCACTTGAAAATGGAGTACCTGCTCCGCCATACTGCTGATTTTCCGACTTTTCCCAATTATACCCAGCCGTTATGCTGACTTTTGGCAGGTATTTTGATATGGTCACATTTTTATTGTACCTGTCTCTTTCTGTCTGACTGTTCGTCTGATAGATCACGATGTTGTTCTTTAAAAACTCATCCTCATCTAGTATTCTAAGCGTCGGTATCTCCGCCGTCTTATAATCCATATCGCTTATACTTTTAAACTGCGATATCAGTTTTTGTTCATTTGCTTCGATATCAAAAAGAGCCTGATTGGCTTCATTAGTCTGGATGATAGCACTGTCTAAAAATCCCGAATCCAGCTGACCGTTTAGGTATTCCTCTTTTTTCTGTTCCAGATTTATCTCGGAGTTTTTTATCTGAAGATCTTGTTTTTGTTTTCTGTATTCTGTCTGTTTTATCTGCATAAGCAGTGCGATAGTATCTTTTATAAGTTTTCTCTTTGCAACGTCCAAAGTGTAGTCAGAGTATTTTCTTGAAGCCTCGGCGAACTTGATGCCGTAGTAGATCCCACCGCTTTGAAAGATGGGCTGGTCCATCACGATAGCGGCTTTTTGAGACTCCTGAGTGTTCCCGTACGGGTTGCTTTTTGAGTAGGCATAGCTGACGACGAGCGGTTGTATCCAAGAATCTCTCAGCTTACTACTGTCGGCTTCGACTTTTTGGTAGTCGTATGAGAACTCCTGCTGTTTAATATCGGAGATATAGCTCTCTAGTTTTTGATCACTCTCTTTTGCAAAAGAGAGACTACAGACTGCTAACAGCGATATTAAGACGTTTAAAGCCCTCATCAATTTCCTCTTTAGTGATAGTTAACGGCGGCAATAGTCTTAATGTGTTTCTACCCGCTTTTAAAACCATAACACCGTTTTCTCTTGCACTGTTTATAACCTTTGACAAAGTATCTGCATCTTTAACACGCAGACCGCACATCATTCCGATACCCACTTTTTCCAAGAAAATATCTTTATGCAGGTTATAAAATCTCTCCAGGGCTTTGTCAAAAAGAAGCATCCCTATCTCCAGGTCTCCGCTTTGTTCATACTCACCGAGGATATCCATCACTTCACAGATCGCAGTAGAACTCAGATAGTTCCCTCCAAACGTCGAACCGTGGTCACCCGGACTGAAGATATCTTTTAACGTAGTCATAACGACACCCACAGGTACGCCGCCGCCCACGCCTTTTGCAAGACTTACGATATCCGGCTCTATCTCATAATGGTTTGAAGCCAGGAACTTCCCTGTTCTGTAAACACCTGTCTGCACCTCATCTACGATAAGCAGAATATCTCTGCTTTTTAGGAACTTCGCCAACTTCTGGACTTTTTCTTTGTCTTGAGGCTGAACCCCGCCCTCGCCCTGTACAAGTTCTATCATAACGGCTACGGTATGGTCATCGACCAGGCTTTCTATCTCGTCGATGTTTTTTGCATAGACGAAACCGTCAGGAAACGGTCCGAAATAGTTATGCATACTCTCTTGACCCGTTGCTTTGACAGTCGTGATAGTACGTCCGTGAAACGAGTGGTCTAGTGTAATGATCTTATATTTTTTTATCTGTCCGTCTTTTTCCCCGTACTTGCGTGCTATCTTGATGGCACCCTCGTTTGCTTCAGCCCCGCTGTTTCCGAAGAAACATTTCATATCATAGCCGCTTGCTTTTACAAGTTTCTCAGCAGCACGAGCTTGGGGTGCGATGTAGTAAAGGTTTGACATATGGATCATATCTTTTACCTGAGCGCATAAAGCGTTTGTAAGTCTCTCGTTACCGTGACCCACGCTCACAACTGCGATACCCGAAGTAAAATCTATATAATCTTTTCCGTTTGCATCTATTAATTTTGCGTTTTTACCGCTTACAAACTCTACGTCCGCTCTTGCGTATGTAGGTAAAACATATTTGTTATCTAATTCTTTTGTTGTCATGTCACAACCTTTATACTATTTTCTATTCTTTATAAGGAATTATACATCTAATCATCAAAAGAATTATTTAACTCTTTTGAAAACTAAACTATCCGATCTTTATTTGCACCTTATTCTCCTGAAAAACAGCGCTGTTACCTTCATAGCTTTTCTTACATGGTGTGAGGTTGTTCACTCCGTCCGTTCCTGAGTAGATAAGTACACAGTCGGGTCTTAGTCTGCTGTCCAGTCCCGCAGGCAGAGTCACGCTTCCCGTTTCTGAGACGACTTCGAGCATCTGTCCCTCTATGTAACCTAGAGAAGGGTTTACGTAGACTTTATTGTCCACCTTGAACTGTGAGTTTAGGCTTGCAGGCGACTTACATGTAATGAGAAAAAGGTCCTCGTTCATGTCAAAGTCTATATCCACTTCATCCAAAAATGCGAACTCTTCATCATCTGTCGTAAAACCCTCTTCGTAAGCTACTCTGCTTCGTCCTTTGACTTTTAAAAGACCGCCCTCGTCCGCTTCGCCAAAAGATCTGAAATGTTCTATGTACTCTGCTTCGCTCTTTAGCTCGATACCGAACTCATCGCATAAGATGCGTGCGAGTCCATACTCGCTTATGCCGATCTCGCTCTCTTTTTGCTTTGGCATCATCGAGAGATAATGCGTGCCGTAGTAGGTACGTATATCATCTTTTTCCAGGAAACTCTTTGCAGGGATGACAAGGTCAGCCGCAGCCGAGGTCTGGTTTTCATACAGCCCGAAATAGACAAGGTTTTCTACCTTCTCCAGCTCCGCTTTTACTCTTGCAGTGTCCGGCATCTGGTTTAGAGGATTTGTGCCTTGGATGAACACGGTATCAAACTGGCTGAACTTCGTGTCTACCTTGCTGACCTTTTTTGCCTTTAGCGTAAAAGGTGAGTCTATACCCTCTCTTGAAGAACCGAGGTAACTCACTCCGCATCCCTCTTTTCCAAAAAGCCCGAGTAGCGCGGCAAAAGAGTCAATGGCACGCATCACATCTGCACCGTCAAGATATTTTTGTATCCCCACTCCGCAGAGAATGGCTACTTTTTTACCGTTGATGATCTCTAAAAACTTTCCGATATCGCCAAGGGTCGCACCTATCTCCTCCAGCACGGCTTTGACACGTACAGTTTGAGTAAGTTCATAAAAATCTTCATGTTCTGTGGCACAACTGCTTACAAATGCATGGTCAACACTGCCTTCTATACACAAAAAACGTGAAAGCAGCATGGCGAACTGCATATCTCCATGTGGTTTTAACTGCACATGCAGGTCTGCCATGTCGGCTGCCTTTGTCTTTACAGGGTCGATGACGATGATACGTTTCTCTTTTAAAAGCGGCAGAAGATGTGACGAGGTCGTGTGCGGATTTCGTCCCCAAAATACGACTACTTCAGATTTTGCTATCTGTTCTGGGCTCATAACGTCGTTGTGCCCCCGCCCCGCGATGATGCCCGCTTCCCCTGCTCCGTCGCAAAGAGTTCCATCAGTCAATGTCGCACCGTGAGATGCAAAAAAGTAGTCTGTCACCTCCTGCATCAGTCCAAAGTTTCCGTGACCTCTGTAGTGAAGGATATTCTGACTCTCTTTAATGATCTTTTTCAGATGTGCAAGCGCCTCATCCATGGTGATCGCTTCACCCTTATACCTTGGTGTCTCAATCCTTGCAAACTCTTCATAATGGTTCAGATGCGGACATAAAAACCCTTGCGTAAACCCCTTTTTTAGAGCCTTTAACTTTCCTCCGTCATACTCAATGGTACAGGCATCAAAACAGTCAAGCGGACAAGCAGTAAGATTACTCATCTTTAAACTCTATCTGTACCAGTTTTGAAAATCTCTGCGGAGTCTTTACGATTATCTCTGCTTTGTAGCTAGAGATATGCGTCTCATCCG
The DNA here is from genome assembly GCF_039645965.1 of Sulfurimonas sp. HSL3-2. Lineage (GTDB taxonomy): Bacteria > Campylobacterota > Campylobacteria > Campylobacterales > Sulfurimonadaceae > Hydrocurvibacter > Hydrocurvibacter mobilis. Next base: position 1,423,787 of record NZ_CP147917.1, read on the forward strand.
TAATATTCCAGAGTCTGTCTATCTTATACTCCGTCTTTTTACCGTCAATAAATATCTTTTTATTCTCTATGCCTTTTACGTCTTCCTCATCAAGATAGACAGTAAGGATCGCTTTTGAGACATCTGCTATCTTTGCAAGCGGTGTCGACATAGCGACGACCTGTCCCTCTTTGACCATCAGGTCATACAGAACATACCCTTTTGCACTCAAGTGCTTGTCTTTTACAGACTTGTTAAGCCTTGCTATCTGCAAAGAGGTGTCAAGCAACTGCATCTTTAGGCTGTCGAGCTCTTTTTTTGTAGAGAGATACTGGTTTTGTGTAGTATAAAGGTCGTAAAACTCTTTATCTTTTTCCACGGTCGATTTGATCTTCAAGACTTTGATACGGTCATAGTTTATATTTTTCTTTTCCAATATATCTTGATAGTTTTTTACGATCTCTTCATCCAGTTTTATAGTGTCGTCTAAAAGAGTAGTCTTCTGCTTTAACTGCTTTAATTCTACCAGATCAAGTTCATCGTCAAGTTTTATATAATCCCCGTTATCAAGAACCTTTCCAAGTTTTTTCTCATCCGTAAAAACAACTTGGGCAGATACGTTTGAGGAGATAGTCCTGATCTCATACGGCTCGATTTTTGAATAATATACTTTTGCATTTAAAGATGCCGTAACTAAGGCTAATAAGATAAGTCTATTCACTTTTTTATCCTTAAAATTTTATATGCATTCTACTCATATAACACTTTTAAAAAGATAAGTAAACACATATAAACTCATATTCATATTTATTTTGATAATATTACATATAATCGCACAAAGGATAATGGTATGTCCGTTTTAGACAATGTTGACGCATCCACAAATTTAGCAAAAAACAATGAAGTACAACTACTGGTATTTAGAGTCAGTGACAATCCCGACTCGGCTTATTACGCTATAAATGTCTTTAAAACACGTGAGGTCGTCGAATCTAAAAATCATTATCTGACGCAGATCCCGTCTGCACATCCTTTGTTAGAGGGTACTATCACCCTAAGAGGAATCCAGATCCCTATATTGAATCTTCCGGCATGGCTGCATATCACTCTTACTAAAGATGAGATAAAAAAATCAAATATCCTGATATGTGATTTTAACGGTATCATCATCGGTCTTCGTATCATGTCCGCATACAGAGTTATCAAGAAAAACTGGAACGAGATGCATGCGCCCGACAGCTACAGAGTGGGTGACGACAATGTCGTTATCAACGATACAAGACTCGAAGACGGAAATATGTGTCTTATCTTGGACTATGAGAAACTGCTGGCAGACGTAGTGCCTCAAGCTATGGTAGATGTCAATGAAGGCAAAAGAGCTCTTCAAGAGGTAGAGATACCGGCTAAACTGAAAAAAGGGACGATCTTAGTTGCAGAAGACTCTAAAACTGCACAGAAACATCTGATGCAGATATTTGATAATGCTTCATTAAAATATAAGATATTCAACAACGGAAAGCTGCTTCTAGAATATATATTTTCACGTGAAGACCCGACAGCCATCCCTGTGGTCATAACGGATATAGAGATGCCGGAGGTTTCAGGTTTTACGGTTGTAAAAGAGTTAAGAGCTGATCCTAGGACATCAAAGATACCGCTTATCGTCAACAGTTCGATGACAGGTGAGAACAATAAACGTGAAGCGACTACACTAGGAGCCGACGGTTTCATAGATAAGACGAAAAGTCACAACATCATACCTCTTATCGTGCAGGCTATGAACGAAAGAGGTCATCTGTAGTCTTCTAGTAGCTGACTCTGTTCTTACCCTCTTTTTTGGACCTGTAAAGAAGTTCATCGACTCTTTTATAGATAATATCTTCAGTATCGCCCTCTTTGACCTCTGTCAGACCGATACTGATAGTTATCTTTCTATCTTTTAAAGTGTCTAAAGTATCTTCTACACTCTCTCTTATCTTATCGGCGACTTTTATTGTCTGCTGCAGCGTTGTATGAGGAAACAATATAATAAACTCTTCACCGCCGACTCTAAAAAGATGATCATTTTCCCGTATGCAGGAATCAACTAATTTTGACATCTCGACTAATACTTTGTCCCCCGCCTGATGACCATATAGATCGTTAATCTTTTTAAAGTCATCGATATCGTACATCAAGATTGAAAACTGTGTCTTATATCTGCTAAACGTAGATAAAAGCTCTCCAAGTCTTTTATTGTATGACTTTCTATTATTTACTTTGGTGAGTTCATCTATATATGCCTGATTTTCTATCTCTTTTTGTACAAGATGCAGTTCAGTCAAATCTCTGCTGATCCCTAAAATACCTGCATCCCCATCCTCATCATAATAAAAAGGTATCTTTTGAGTTAAAAGGTACACCTTTGTACCGTTTGGATAGGTGACCCACTCATAATTTGAACGAGTCTTCTTCTCTTGTAACATCTTTTCGTCCATATCTCTGAAGAGTTTTGCCATCTCATGCGGAAACAGCTCAAAATCATCATGACCTATCATCTCCTCTTTCGATTTTCCTACAAATCTTAAAAATGCGTTGTTACAGCCAAAATACTTAAAGTCTTTATCTTTAAAAAATATCAGATCATCTGTCTGATTGATTATTGAATCGAGTAATATATTTTTAGAATTGATCTCTTTTATATTATTGAAGATACTTTTATCGATATTGTCGATATCTATCAGAGGAAAGTTTGAATAGTTGAAGTCCTTCTTTTCTAGCTTCTCATTAATGATATTTATAGGGTTGATAAGAATTTTATTCAACATAAATATCAACATAAATAAAGAGATGACAGACATTGTGACAATGGCGATTAATTTATAACTCAATGTACTGCTTATATATCTTTTAAAATTTTTGGGATTTATCTCTACAAGTAAAATATAGTGTTCAGGTTTAGAGAGATTCGTTGTTGTAAGAGTTTTACAGACCAGCCTATTTACACTGAAGTCATGCACCTGTATGAACTCATCTACTCCTATACATTCAAAAGAGTTATAGTCTCTGTCTATATAATTAGTATTTGAAGAGAAATAAACCTTATCATTCTTTACCAATGACAATGAGAGGATCATATTATTTATATCGCTGTTGGATTTAATGTACCGGGATATCTTGTTTGAATCATTTTCATCTATAAGCAGAGACAGATCATTGTTAAAACTGTCTATCTCCCGTACGATATCATCTTTTTCATGTTTTGCGAGATTATTATAATCTAGAGTATATTCGATTACTGAATATATAGAGGATGCTATAAACATGGCAAAAAATAAAATTAGCCAAAAAGTCTTTAAACTGTATCTACCCATCTATTTTCTAGCCTTATATTATATATCGTTAATAAAGACTTTACTGATTAGATCATAAAACTATGCTGAAAGAATTATTTATGTAAAAAAGAGAAGAAGAGGCTTACATGTAAAGGTTTACATGTAAGCAGACCTCTTTCTATTTGAAGAGAGAAAGAAGTACACCTGCTGCAACAGCAGAACCGATAACACCTGCAACGTTTGGACCCATTGCATGCATTAAAAGCATATTTGTTCTGTCATACTCCATACCGACTTTGTTCGATACACGAGCTGCCATAGGAACCGCTGAAACTCCAGCTGAACCGATAAGAGGATTGATCTTTGTTCCAGGGAACATATTCATGATCTTCGCCATAAGTACACCCGCTGCAGTTCCTACTGAGAATGCAACGATACCAAGTGCTAAGATCGCAAGAGTATCCGGTACTAAGAACTGATCAGCTGCAAGTTTAGAACCTACACCAAGACCTAAGAAGATAGTAACGATATTGATCAATGCATTTTGCATAGTATCTGAAAGACGATCAACAACACCCGACTCTTTTAAGAAGTTACCGAACATAAACGCACCGATTAGAGGCGTTGAGTCTGGAAGAACTAAAATAGAAAGCGTTAAAACCACAATCGGGAAGATCAGCTTTTCTATACGAGACACGTGACGAAGCGTAGTCATCTTGATACGACGCTCTTTATCATTTGTAAGCGCTTTCATGATCGGAGGCTGGATGATAGGAACCATAGCCATGTACGAATATGAAGCAACCGCGATAGCACCTAAAAGTTCAGGAGCAAGGTTTGTAGCGATAAAGATCGAAGTCGGACCGTCTGCCCCGCCGATGATCGAAATAGCAGAAGCTTGTTTCAACGTGAAATCAAAGATATCAGTATATTGTGCAAGTGCAACTGCACCGACAAGTGTTCCAAAGATACCAAATTGAGCCGCACCGCCTAGAAGTGCCGTCTTAGGATTTGATAAAAGTGGACCGAAATCCGTCATCGCACCGACACCCATAAAGATTAGGATAGGGAAAAGCTCATTTGAAAGCCCTGCTTGATAGATAACACCCAAGAACCCGTGAGGTCCTGCAATATCTGCTACAGGGATATTTGCCAAAAGTCCACCAAAACCGATAGGTAAAAGAAGAAGCGGTTCAAAACCTTTTTTGATCGCTAACCAGAAGATCAAGAAAGTAACAAGGATCATGATCACACGACCAAATCCTTTATGAAAATCACTCATCGGTTTACCAGTAGAGCTTAGTTCATCCGGATTTGGGTTGAATAAAACATATATACCTGTAGATTCAAGGAATGAGTCCACCATATGAGTAAAGTTCTGAGGAACATACTTTTCTTGTTCTACATTAGCTTGAGGAGCTGAAGATGCTTCGTGCTCATTTGCACTAGCACCTACAAAACCAAGCAGGACGAAAAGAGTTAAAAGCCTAACAAAAAATATTTTCATAAAATTATCCTATTACTGCTACGACTTGACCTTCAACTACCTTGTCGTTTACGTTAACATTGATAGATTTTACAACGCCGCCTTTTGGAGCTACTACGTCTATCTCCATTTTCATAGATTCAAGGATCAGAATCACATCACCTTCATTAACACTTTGGCCCGGATTAGCAACGATTTTCCATACTGCACCCGGTAGTAATGCTTTTATCGTCGTACCTTCAGTTGATGAAGGCATAGTAGGTACCGGAGTTGATAGACTCTCTCCGTTTACCGCTGTTACTTGGATGTTTGCATCACCTTCTGCTACTTGAACACTGAATCTTTGTCCATCTACTACTACTGTATAACTTCCTGTACCCATATTTGTTACTCCTTCATTGCTTTCATTATTATTGCTTTCGCTAGTTTGCATTGTTGATTTTTTTCTTACGTTTACTTCAGCCTCACCTTTTAAGAAAGTGATACCTTTCTCTTGACAAGCTGCTGCAATAAAGATATTTTCTTCAGTCGTCTCTATACCGTTTTCTTCAAGTATTTTAGTCCAGTGTGCCAATGATTTTGTCTCATCTGCATCTGCCAGATCTAAAGCTTTTTCAGTCGTCGGCTCTAAGTGTAACTTTTCTGAAGCTATTTTCACGACCTCAGGATCCGGAGCGACAGGAGTCTTACCGAAATATCCAAGAACCATTCTTCCGTAGCCAGGAGCTATCGCTTTCCAAGGACCTTGCATAACGTTGTTTAGTGCTTGTTGGAAATAAAACTGAGAAACTGGAGTTACAGAAGTACCGTAACCACCCTTTTCTACTACTTCACGCATAGCATCTATCACTTCAGGATATCTGTCTAAGATGTTGTTATCACGCATCATCTGAGTGTTTGCAGTAAGTGCACCACCCGGCATAGGCGAGAATGGGATAAGAGGTGAAACCATTGTAGCTTCAGGTGGCATAAAATAGTCGTCTAAACAACGTTCTACTTCTTTCTCATACGCTAGTATCTTATCGATCTCTAAACCGCCAAGGTCATAATCCATTCCCTTAGTAGCGTGTAGCATCGTAAGAATATCTGGTTGGCTTGTTCCGCCGCTTACCGGAGAAGCAGCCATATCAATACCGTCGATCCCTGCTTCAAGTGCAGCTAAATATGCAGCAACTGAAACACCTGCAGTCTCATGTGTATGAAGGCGAAGGTGAGTTCCTTCAGGCACTAAGCCACGAGCCATTTTAATTGTCTCATATACTTTTTTAGGACTAGACGTACCGCTTGCATCTTTAAAACAGATACTGTCATACGGGATACCGCTGTCTAGGATATCGCGAAGAGTCTTTTCATAAAAAGTAACATCATGAGCGCCTACACATCCCGGAGGAAGGTCCATCATTGTCACGACTACTTCATGTTTAAGTCCGTGATGAGAGATTCTTTCCCCTGAATATTTTAGGTTTTCAACATCATTTAATGCATCAAAATTACGAATTGTTGTAGTTCCATGTTTTTTGAACATTTTAGCGTGTAGATCGATAAGCTCTCTTGAGCCTGTATCTAACATTACTGTATTTACACCGCGAGCTAAAGTCTGAAGGTTTGCATCAGGACCAACGATTTCACGAAATCTGTCCATCATTTTAAATGCATCTTCATTTAGGTAAAAGTAAAGTGATTGGAATCTTGCTCCACCACCAAATTCAAAGTGTGTAATTCCAGCATGTTTTGCTGCTTCTACAGCTGGGAAAAAATCATCCATAAGTACGCGACCACCAAAGACCGATTGAAATCCGTCTCTAAATGTCGTATCCATGATATCAATAAATTTCTTGGCCATTTCTATCCTTGTCTGTGATGCATAATCGCAGCCGTGATGGCGGCGACTATTCTTTTGTTGTTTTGTGCAGTCTGTGTTCCTGCATTTTGAGTATGCTCTTTAGGTACGCTGACCGGTTCCGGGAAAAATCTATTTACAATCTTAGAGACAGCATTTGTCACTAAAATCATAATGATCAAGAACACGAAAACCGTTCCCATACCAAGAAACATAAACTTTGTTCCCTCTAGAACTAAATTTGTCTCCATATAATCCACCTTCTGAAATAATCCATTATAATAGTACAAATTACTTTAAACTTTTATGGAATATGCGCGAAATTATATCTTTTTAAATTCTTTGTTACTTTTTCAAATTCTTTTAATAACATATAAACTTTAAACGATATAATTTCGTCAACAAAACTCAAAAAAGGTAAATTTTATGAACTTAGATAAAATCGGTTATGGTGAAAATCCAGATAAAGTAAAAGCTATCATAGAGATCCCATGTGGCTCAAACATTAAATATGAAGTAGAAAAAGAGAGCGGTGCTATCGTTCTTGACCGTGTTATGCACTCGGCTATGTATTACCCTGCAAACTACGGTTTCGTAAACCAAACTCTTTCTCAAGACGGTGACCCGGCTGACGTTTTAGTTCTTGCTGAGTACCCTATGCAAGCAGGCTGTGTAGTAAACTGCCGTTTAGTAGGTGTTTTAATCATGGAAGACGAAAGCGGAATAGATGAGAAACTTTTAGCAGTTCCGACTTCAAAGATCGATCCTACTTTTGATGAGATCCAAGATCTTGGCGACATCCCTAAACACACTTTAGCAAAGATCAAAAACTTTTTTGAAACATACAAAATGCTTGAGCCGAACAAATGGGTAAAAGTAAAAGGTTTTGAAGACAAAGCAAGTGCTACTAAAATCCTTCAAGATGCTATAAACAACTATAAATAGGACGTATAAATTATGATAGCTGGAATGTATGAACAGGATTTTATTGCTTATTTCATATTTGGGATAATACTAAATTTTGTTTTTTCCATACTTTTTGGGATCTATCTGAGTAAAAATATCGGTATGCAGGAGATGGTAGAGAGCAAAGGCGAAAAAGAGCAATCTTCACTTATCGCCATCTCTCTTTTCATCCCGTATGCGAAGATGATCATTACCCTCTACAGAGTCGCAGTACTTCAGTTTTACTTTTTAAACAAAGGTAAGACTCACAAAGAGTTCTGGATCTATATGACTCACGAAGAGTAGACAAACTTTAATCTACTCTTTGCAACCCTTTTAATATCTTTCTCTCCATATATAACGACACCAGGAACATAGATATATAACTGCCGATAAGCGCTACGATAACGGCGATGATGTTTTTCGAATAAAGAAAATAGATCCCGTAAAAGATGATGACCAGCGATGCAATACCCCAGAGGCGTATAAAAAGTGCCGATAGGAAATCTCCGCTGGCTTTGATAAACGATATCTGATACGCGTTTAAGATGACAAAGATAAAAAAGAACGAGACATGTATGATCATCAAAGATGCTTCTGCATACTCTTTTGAAAACAGAAACAGGACAAGCCTGTCTGCAAAAAGCAGCGACAGTACTATGAACGATATACTTACACTCAGCGCAAACTTCAGTACCCATCTTTTTATCTCCCGCAGTTCATCAAACTTCTTCTCACTGAAAAGCTTTGAGAGTTCCGGCAGGACAAAACGAAATATCGGGAATACGAAAAGCATGATCATATAGGTAAATATCGGTTTGACAATGACCTGAAAATCTCCCAGTTCATCAAGAGTAAAATATCTCATGATCAAAAGCACGGCGGTGTACATCATCACGATTCCCGAACCGAACTCGATGGTCGAGATAAGAGAGTTTTTCAAAAATTTATGCGTGTCGTGTTTATGCTTAGGCTTGTCCACAGGTACGCTTTTTATCTCCTGCGTCTTTTTGATGTAGATGTAAAGAGATACCGTAAATGCTGTCATGATCGTCGATATAAACAGAGGCTGTAATCCATGAGTGTGCGCAAAAAAGTAAGCTATCAAGAACCAGACTATAAGCATCGCAGGCTCTAAAAAAGTCACGAAGTTAATGACTTTATACATCCTGTACATAGCTATTAAGTTCGTATAGTAGACGCTAAAGCCAAGCGATATAACGGTAAATACAAGATACCAGTAGTCTACATGCACACCGATCTTGTGCTTTAAATAGGGAATGATAAATCCCCATACGGCAAGAACAGTCAAAAACAGTACGCCTTTAAAGACCTTTAGTATCTTGTAGTCATCTTTTGTCTGAGCAAAGGTCACGACCATAGAACTTCTAAAACCGACAAGTACTAGAAGCGTCATGGTAAAGATATCGATGGCCGTAAAATAAAGTGCAAGATCTGCTTTTGAGATGAACTTTGCCAAAAAGATCTTAAACCCGAAGTTTAGCGATACACTGAGTAAAGATATCCATATACTGTGATAGATCGCTTGTTTCATTTATATAACCCCGTAATACATGCCTGCAGCTTTTTATCACTCCAGATACCGGCGCTTCTTCGTTTTGCACGCTCTTGTGCTTTTGTGTAAAGATATCTGAACTCGTCATCATTAAAATTGGTCTGTGTTATGGCAAGTCCCTGCTCTAGCAGTGCTTCAGAGAGCGTCTTTTGCCCGAATGCATAGATGACACATCTTCTCTGCTTAAACACAATATGGTAGTTTTGTCTCAGATAAAGAGCCATATCTATAAAATATTTTTTTGTCGGATTTGCCAAGTAGTAGTTTTCGATCTCTTGTTTACATGTAGATGTCAGGGCTTGATTTGCAAGAACCTCTTCCAGAGGTACTACACCGTAGGGTTGACAGATAAAACTTGTCATTCCTATACTAAACTTCTGCATATCGTTTGAATAAACTTTTCTAAGTTCCGCGATCTGTATCGATTCTGCATTAAGAGTAAAAAAGATCATAAGTAAAAAAATTGTTTTCATGCCGTTATAATAACATTTAATCTTGTTAATATTAAAAAAATCCATTCTACTTTCTGATATAATTATAAAATGTTATATTCTACGTAAAGGGTATGTTTGAAATTACTTTTTATATTTATTGCACTCCTGTTCACCTCCCTTTATGCCGAAAATTATGAGATGGGGCGAGGTCTTACTTTAAGTGAGAAACTTCACGTCGGCGGTTATATCTCTACAGATTATGAATCTAGCAATGACAAAAAGCAGTTCAGACTCGATGATGTCGCAGTCCTGGTATACGGACGGGTACTTCCTGAACTTTCTTACCTGGTCGAATGGGAAGCGACTCCCTTTTATCAAAAAAACTACACGACTGAAGCTGAAGAGTATAATCCTAGATTTTACTACGAACGTGCGTATGTGGATTATGCTTATTCGGAGATGTTCAATTTCCGCGGCGGGAAACAGATAACTCCTATCGGTTACTGGAATCTTGAACCTATAAACGTACTAAGAGATACGAGTTCAGATCCGCTTTACAGTTATGAGATGTTTCCTAAGTTCTTAACCGGACTGGACATTTACGGCTATCTGAATGAGTCAGCATCAGTGAAATACCATCTTTTCGGACAAAAAAACAATAATCTTGATGATAGCACGTTAAACATACAGGCGGATCAATTTTTTGCTATTTCCCTGGAGCATGAAATAACTTCAGAGTTCAGTTACGGAGGTTCGATAGGAAACTTTGTGACAAAAGACAAAAAGCATACGAACTTTATCCAGTTAGACGGCAAATATGATGCATACCCTTTTGTTTTTCAAGCAGAAGCGGCATATAACGATAATGAAGACACACTGCTTGATGAAAAAAACTATAAGACTGCCGGTTATGCACAAGCTCTTTATCATATAAATATGAAACATGCTCTTATCGGACGTTATGAGTATTTCCATGACAGCAGCGACTCAAGAACGAACAATATCGGAGTCTTGGGGTATAGTTACAGACCTATATATCCGGTGTCTTTAAAAGGCGAGCTGCAGTACAACTCCGATGAACGCTTGAACAAATTTATCATCTCATTTTCGGTGCTGTTTTAATGAGAGTGTTATTCCTGATCTTCATCTTTTCAATGACGCTCACAGCATCTGAATATGCAGTCATCACCTCTTCAAAAAGCACGATCAGTGAACTGTCGTCCAAGCAGGTCAAAGATATATTTATGATGAAATTACACTACATCGACGATGTAAAAGTGATACCGATAAACGCCTCGGCAAGCGCAGCAATACGCCAAGAGTTTGAGAAAAATGTTTTAAAAACAGATAGACAGCGTCTAAACAACTACTGGATAAAACAACACTTCCAAGGTATAAGCCCGCCGGTCACCCAGCCATCTATACAATCGGTGAAGATGTTTATAAAAAATGTAAACGGTACTATTGGTTATATCCCTATGGATATGGTCGATCCCGATGTGAGAGTCTTGTATGAGTTTTAAACTAAAAGCGGTACTGCTGATACTTTCCATCGCATTGATCCCCTACATTACGATCATGTTCTATATAGGGAACATGCTTCGCGATACATACAATCAAAACCTGACAAAAGAGATGCAGACACAGCTCTCACTTACGACAAAAAGCATTGAACAGTATATACAGACACTTCAAAACGATATGCAGTTTATGGTCAGACTTGACATGATGAACGATATATTTTCAGGAGACCTTGATAGACGGATAAGTAAACTTCTGGAAGAGAAAAAAGATGAACTGAAACTTTACGGTGATTTTTACATAGTCGATAAAGAGAATAAGATCATAGCATCCAGCGACAGTTCAAAACTTAACAAACCGATCAGCTTCAAGCCATTTTTTACATACCCTGTTCAATCCACATTCGATAATACTACGATAGGAAATCTGGTCTTAGAGTTTTCACCAAAAAACCTGACCTACTTTTTCAACAATACAAAGGACAGGATCTATTACATCGTCTTAAACAAAGAGAACACGCTTTTTAAAGAAAGAACTTTCAAGCAGGCATTTGTCGTTAAAAGTGCATTAAAAAGCAATCCGGATATAGAGATAGTACTTGAACAGGACAAAGAGCTGTTCTTAGAGCTTTTAAAAAAATATGAATATTGGTTTATTGCGACTATTCTGATCGGTGCTTTCATCATAACCGTCATCGCCATGTTTTTTATAAACCATCTTATAAGACCTATTATCTCTTTATCTCATACAGCTGATGAGATCACGCAAAAGCAGGACTACACATATAGAGTCGACAGCTCTTCAAATGACGAGATCGGAAAACTTTCAAAGTCGTTTAACAAGATGCTGATAGGGATGTCCGAAACTCTCCATAAACTAAAAGAGGAAACAAAAAACAGAGAAAAGCTGATAGAAGAACAGAGTAAAAACGAGATGTTAAAACAGCTTTCTCATAAACTCTCAAAATATCTCTCGCCTCAAATATACGAATCCATATTCTCAGGTGCACAAGATGTCACACTAACGTCTAAGCGTAAGAAACTGACTATCTTTTTTTCAGACATCGTAAACTTTACCGATACGACTGAGACCATGGAGTCCGAAGATCTCAGCGAACTTTTAAACGACTACTTGAACGATATGACTCAGATAGCACTTAAATACGGTGCGACAGTAGATAAATACATCGGTGATGCGATAATGCTCTTTTTTGGAGACCCCAAATCAAAAGGGATAGAGGAAGATGCAACAGCCTGTGTCAATATGGCACTGGAGATGCAGGAGCATATGGACACACTCCACAAAAGATGGAATAAAAAAGGATTTACAAAACCGTTTAAGATCCGCATCGGTATCCATACAGGCTACTGTACCGTCGGGAACTTCGGCAGTGAGAACAGACTTGAGTATACCATCATCGGTTCCTCTGTCAATCTTGCAAGCCGAATAGAATCATCGGCTAGTCCAAATGAGATACTTATATCAGAAGAGACTCAGCTTTTAGTAGACAGTAAGTTCGATTGTAAAAGATCAAAAGAGATAACTCCAAAAGGATTCACTCGTCCTATATCTCTTTATAGTGTTTATAGAAAAACAGATAACACTGAAGATGAGATAATCATCCAGGAGGACGGGCTGAATCTGCAGGTAAATATGGATAAAGTATCCCAACAGAACAAAGAACTTTTAAAAGAAAGACTTGTTAATATACTCAACAAACTTTCTTAAAAACACTATTTAAATACATTTTATTAGACTTTTTATGCACTTTTTTGATATAATTCCACTCTTTTTTATATGGAGTGGTTTTGAAATTATTATTATTAATATCATTTATATTTACGATCTCATTATTTGCTATCACCGATGAGCAATTAAATACTCTTCAAATAGTAAGAGACGTTGCGAGAACCGTACCTGCAAAAAACGGTGAGACTTACGAAGACACACTAAGTGCGATCTGTCTTACTGAAAGCAGTGCAGGAAAGAACCTTATAGGCGACTTCAATAAGAACGTCATCTTGACTAAAGCTTCTCTTGGAGTTATGCAGGTTCAAGTTGCGACCGCACGTTATGTTGCAAAAAGAGTCGAAAGTATGAGCTGGATACTTTCTATGACAAATGCACAGATAGCGAACCGTCTGCTTACGGATATAGAGTTTTCAGCACGTATCGCCACTCACTACTTCATTATCCTTAAAGACACTCGAGAAAAATATCTTCATTCTGTAAGCGGATACAACGGCGGAATGGTCAATATGCCCTATTACTCGAGAGTTATGAGAAATCTGACAATTATAAATAAGCTAAAAGCTAAGAAAAAGCTATCTTAATCATTTCGTAAGTCTGCTGTAAACAAATATCTAGTAAAATCATTCTATGAATGATTTTAAAATAAAGATTCTTATCAGCATACTAAGCGGTTTAATTTTTTCTTTTATTTTTGTACTTTTAGCATTAGTACTGCCTGTAAAAGATAAAGATGAAAGTCACTTTACTGCGCAAAAACCAAAAGGTAAACTTGCTGAAATATCACATGCCATGAAACATCGATAAAATATCAGTTTTTTATGGTTTGAAGTATTTTCTCTTTATTTGAGTGAAGTTTTTTAAATCTTTTCAGATCCTCGATAGAATCAAACATTGTTTCGCAGGCTTTTGTCGGCTTAAGTTTGATCGCACAGCTTATTAAAAGCTCCAGATACTGAGACAAACGTTCCAGATTATCCTCTTCTTGTATTGCACTTAGCAGAGTTTTCGCATCTTCTATACGCAGATTTTTTGCTACTCCAAGATTTTTATGCGCCAGATCTCTTAAAGGCTCATAATCAAGAGTCTTTTCTAAAAGATCTTGTTCCCATAAAGATGAGATATGAAGTTGAAACTGACCGTATGTCCTAAGTATCTGCTCGACATAATCTTCCAACAGTTCATCTACCAGCTCTTCAGGAAGTCCAAGCTCTTCGATAGCTTCTTCCGGTTCATAGATATAATCCGGATCGCATAAAGATTTAATATCTTCGTTATCGATATTTTCATAAAGTGTATGTGAGAAATCCAGAAAGTTAAACTCCAGATTATCTAAAGTATTCAGTTCGGAGATGTTCATGATATCAATATCAAGATTCTTATTTTTCAGCTTAGTAAAGATATCTTTTACGTAATTATTATATTTTATAGGTTTTTTTAACTCTTCGTTTTCCAATTGTTCTTGTGTATAACGAGCTTCCGGAAATTTATGGACGGCATGAAAAATCTTATAAATATATGATGATAGTTTCGGATTGCTGATTGTGACATTGTTGAGTGCTGTTTGTATGTGACATAGCCTTACGGTATCACTGTTTTCATACAACGCTCTTGCTTTTGCAATCAATAAAATATTTTTCAAATTTCACCCCTAAAACCTTAATACTATATTATCATATAAAAATAATTTATAAATTAAAATTTCACTAAAAATTCCTATTTGCTATATTTTCTATAAAAATAGTAGCATATGACGCCTTTGGAAGTACGAAGGAAAGCTCCATAGTCGACTCTTTTTTATTATATTTACATGTAAGAGCTTCCGGATATATCCATGCACGGCGTCTTAAGCCCTTTTCTACAAGCAGCTCATCATCATATTTTATCTCTATCTCTCTGGCTTCATCTCTTGCACGAAATACTTCACGTCCGACAAGAAGACCTGTCGGTACGATCTTTTTATCTTTGAACTCTTTTATTGAAGGTGTCTTTGGTGTAAAAAGCTTGTCATCGTCGCTCATCATCACGTCACCGTTTAAAAGTTTAAATCCATTCTCGGCATCCGCTTTGCTGATCTGGACACGCTCTTTTAGCCACTCGTTAAACTTCTTGCTCTGATATACACTGATAAGGAACTTCTTTAACTTCTTATCCTTAATGAATATCTCGCCGTCTATCATCTGCTGAGCCTGCGTTATACTGTCCTGACCAAACCTTTGGTATCCGAAATAGTTCGGAAATCCGATCTTTTCGATGTTTCTCGCAAGTTTCTCTATCTTACCTGCTTTTATGTCGTCAACATTACGTAATGTGATCGTAAACCTGTTTGATTTCAGGTCACCGATACTTATCTTCTTGCTGTCTTTAAAGGTCTCTAGTATCGTTATCTGCTTGTCATGAAACCGGCTTAGCTGCTTCTCATATTTTAAAGGAAGGGAAAGGTACTGAGAGGTAGTTGCATATTTATCTTTGAGACCTGCATATCCAATGGAACTCGCAGGTATATTTAAAAATGATGCGATCTTGTCTATCGTATCCCAAGTCGTAATATTCACCTTCTTGATATGGAGGATCAAAAAGTTCCCTTTAGTCTTAAAAGGTTTTTCAAATAGCTCATCAACTATAAAGTCATCTCTGTTTTGTTCAAAAAGGAAGTCTATCGGTTCATGGTCTTGTAAAAAGACTCTTGTCATCTCGCTCATAGTTCTAGCATCTTTAATTCTCTTTTCGCAATATTTATATCTTTATTGATCTGTTTTTTCAGTTCGTCCAACGCATCATATTTTATGTTCTCACGTATAAAATCTACAAAGCTGATAGTCGCATTCTCGCTGCATTGTACCTGACCGTCAAGAAGATGAGTCTCGACTGCGAATGTGCCGTCAGTGCTCATTCTAT
Source organism: Sulfurimonas sp. HSL3-2 (assembly GCF_039645965.1). Lineage (GTDB taxonomy): Bacteria > Campylobacterota > Campylobacteria > Campylobacterales > Sulfurimonadaceae > Hydrocurvibacter > Hydrocurvibacter mobilis. The sequence goes on from NZ_CP147917.1 coordinate 1,439,529, forward strand.
GGCCTATAAAACTGACAGAAGGATGAAAGTGTTCTTCGTTGTCTATACGGGTCAATGTCACATAAACACCCTCTTTTGGCAGTATATAATCTCTTACATGTAAGTTTATTGTAGCGACCAACTCTTTTGCTCCGATCCCCTGGCCTTTTATAAGTTCCCCGTGGATCGAATAGTTGTGTCCAAGAAGAGAATTGGCAGTTTTGATATCTCCGTGAGAGAGCTTTTTTCTGATGGTACGGGAGTGAACGGATTCTCCGTTTACTTTGACCTCATCTATGACTAATACTTCACCCTCAAACATCTCTTTGAGGTCATCATAATTATATGCCCTGTCTTTACCGAAATGAAAATCATAACCGACGACGATCTTCTTTAGTTTAGGAAAATGTTCTTTTAAATGCTCCAAAAATCCTGCGGCGTCAAGATGGCGTATATCTTCAAGAGTAAAATAGAAAATAGGATAGTGTGTAAACTTTTCTCTGTTTCTTTTTGGAGTAATGTTGGCATACCCTGAGTCTATAACGACGACGCATCCGTTATCTCCAAGTTCACGAAACAGATGCTGATGCCCCACATGCATCCCGTCAAATCCGCCTATTGCGATCGTGTCACTGTTTTTTATAGTAGTAGCAGTACTCAAGGTTACCCTCCTTTCCTGTGAGTTTTGAAGGTGATTTAACAACAAGGGTCCAACCTTTTATCACACAGGCATCCTCAAAATGTATCATCGCTTTTTGTATGACCTTCTCATCTACAACGACGCCGTTTTTATCTCTTTTTGCCTCACGTCCGACTTCAAACTGCGGTTTAAAAAGAAGGATGATCTTATCGTTTGCCAAACGGTCTACATCGTCTAAGATGTTTAGCAGCGATATGAAAGAGACATCGCTCGTGACAAGTTCGAACTTTTCATCTGAGCGAAACTCTCTGATATCCTGATTTTCAAAAACACTTACTCTTGCATCCTCGCGCAGAGATTTGTGCAGCTGATCTTTTCCCACGTCGACACAGCTTACATGTAAAGCTCCGTTTTCTAAAAGAACCTGTGTAAAACCGCCTGTAGATGAGCCTATATCAAGAGCATTCACTCCCTCTAGATCTATGTCGATTTCATCTAAAAAAGCCGCCAGTTTAAATGCCGCGCGGCTGACATAATCTTTATGCTCTTTTACTTTTATAGCCGATTTTTCGCTGTCTACTTTGAGTGAGCTTTTGAGCATCACGATTCCGTCAACAGAGACAAGTCCCTCTTTGATGATGTTTTGCGCTTTATTTCTAGTCTCTGCTAAACCCGCTTCGACAAGGTATTGGTCTAGACGTATCAAAACTGTACCTCGATCGCCGCATATCCGTACTGCATATTCATATCAAATTTTCCTCTTGATGTACTGTCGTAGCTGAATTTGTAAACGTCGTAAGCCAATCTAAGAGCATACGTATCATCAAATCTATAGCTCATCCCTGCACCGTAGACAAGTGCTGCTCCGTCATTATTTGACATACTGACATAAGACTGCCCTGCACCGAATTTTGCATAAAAATCCAACTTATCGTCAAGTACGGGATAGTGTGCCAAGACATTTACAGTGATAGCAGAATAATTAAACTTTGTCGCAGTCGAAGTTATGTCCACAACATTAAAATCACCGCTTTTAAGATATCCGAGTTCTACGGATAAATTGCTATTGATAAATGCACCTGCATAAAAGTTATAAGAAGCGATATTCGTGTCTTTTACGTCATTATAAAAATTATCGTCATCATACGAAGCCAATCCGTATCCGGCACCTATATAAGGGCCGCCGTCTCTTTCTATCTGCTCAGCATTCAGTCCTGCAAACAGCAGTCCTATAAGCAAAATCGCTTTAAAAATCTTATTCATCCAACATCCCTCTCATCTCATCTTCCGTTAAAGTCTGTACGCCAAGCTCTACAGCTTTGTCATATTTGCTTCCGGCATCATCTCCGTATATTACCATATCTGTTTTTTTAGAGACTGAACCCGAGACTTTCGCACCTAAAGACTCCAGCATCTCTTTTATCTCCGTACGGGACTGACTCATAGAACCCGTCAGTACTATGGTCTTTGCTTTAAAAGGGTTCTCTTTTGCCTCGGCTTTTGGCTCAGGGACTTTTGGATCCAAAATCTCTATAAGTCTTAAGATATGCTCTTTGTTGACTCTTACAAACTCCACAACGGACTCAGCCATCTCTTCGCCGATCCCGTCTATTGAGATGATCTGCTCTTTTGAAGCATCGATAAAGTTCAGTCCGAAATTCTCACAAAGACTTTTTGATGCGACCTCTCCGATATGTTCGATCCCCAGAGCATTTATAAGTCTCCAGCAGTCGCACCCTTTTACATTTTCTATAGCGTCCAGCAGGTTCTGCGATTTTTTCTCTTTAAAACCTTCGAGCGCTAAAAGTTTATCCAGTGTCAACGAGAAGATATCTTCCACACTTTTGACAACTCCTGAGTCAAAAAGCGCTTTGACGATCTTGTCTCCAAGCCCGTCTATATTGAGGCACTGTTTTGATGCAAAATAGATGATCGAGTTTACGACTCTTGCCTTACATGTAAGGTTTTGACACTTGATAAGCGCACCCTCGTCAAGTAGTTCGCTTCCACATACAGGACACTCCGTCGGACGCATCACTTCTGCTTCATCACCTGCTCTTTCATGTTCTAGTACTTTTATGATCTTTGGTATGACGTCACCGCTTCTAAGGATGATCACCTTGTCTTTTATGCGGATATCTTTTCTCTGTATCTCGTCAAAGTTATGAAGCGTCGCACGCTCTACCACGACACCGTCGATGTTCGTAGGCTCTACCACGGCAACCGGAGTTATGACCCCGCTTCTTCCTACTTGTAGGATGATATCTTTAACAGTCGTTATCTTCTCAACGGCAGGGAACTTGTATGCGACTGCCCAGCGTGGGTATTTGACCGTATAGCCCATACTTTCCTGCGACTCTACCTGATCGACCTTAACGACCATCCCGTCAAGCATCATCTCATAGCTGTCGCGGTCGTTTTTCATCTGCTCATAAACTTTTTCTATATCTAAAAGCCATTTACATGTAGCACGATGAGGAGGTGTTTTAAACCCCAAAGAGTAGATGAACTCCATCTTTTTACTGAGCAGCGGTATATCAAGCGTGTTTTGTCCCACACCGTAAGGCAGGAACACAAGGTTTCTGTTTGCCGTAATGCTTGAATCAAGCTGGCGAAGACTTCCTGCTGCGGCATTTCTGGGATTTGCAAAGATGTTCTCGCCGTTTTTCGCACGCTCTTCGTTTATCTTTTCAAACTCCGACTTGAAGATGACGACCTCACCGCGTATCTCTATAGGTTCCATATAATCGATTCGAAGCGGAATAGTCTTGATCGTCCTTGCATTTTGCGTAATATCCTCACCCGTGACTCCGTCACCGCGGGTAATGGCCTGAACCAGCTTTCCGCCTTCATAGTAAAGGTTCAGACTCGCTCCGTCATATTTCGGTTCGCAGTAAAAAGCAGCCCTGTCGTCAAGTTTAAAGACACGAGCAAGCCACTTTTTGAGATCCTCTTCATTAAAGACATCCTCTAAACTCCACATCCTGCTTTTATGCACGGCTTTATGAAAACCTTCTGAGACGACGTCCCCGACTCTTTGCGTAGGAGAGTTATCCAGTACCTGATAAGGGTTGTTCTCTTCATACTCCAGTACTTCATGGTAAAGCTTGTCGTAGACCTCATCTGTGGTTATCGGGTTATCTTCGACATAGTAGTGGTATGCATATCTGTTTAACTCTTCTACCGCTTTTTTATACTCTTCGTAATTCAACACAACCCTCCTACAGATGGACTAATTTTGCACCGTATCCGCCCATATGCTGCGGTGCATCTTCAAATTTTTTGACTTTGGGATGAGCTGTAAGATAGTTCTTGACAGCATATGAAAGTTTTCCAGTACCGATGCCGTGATAAACTATTACCTCATCCCAGCCTTGTATAAGCGCATCGGAGATGAACTTGTCCAAAACTTCCAAAGCTTCATCGCTGCGCATACCGTGAAGGTCGCATTTAAGTCCGCTTTTTCTTTCCACATTGACCTGCAGATCACTTTTGACTTTTTTGACCGTCTCATTGCCTGAAGGTTTAAGATCATAGAGTTTTACGCGAAGACGCATCCCCTCGACCTCTATCATCGCCTCTTTTGCCTTAATGGAGATGATAGAGCCTCTTTTACCTCTGTATTTTATGAGATCACCTACGCTAAAGTTATAACTCTGCTTTTTAGGCGGTTTGATCTCCTCTTTGGGCAGGGCTTTTGCCGCTTTGTTCATCGCTCTGTGAATAGCTGCCGTATCTGTCGCAGTCGCCGCTTTTCTCGCTTCGTTTATCGCTTCGTCGAACTCCGCTTTTAACTTCTGTCTTTGAGATTTGAGTTCATTATATAGTGACTCTTCAAGTTCTTTAAGGTTTTCCTCTTTTTTCTTGAGGTCATCAAGTTTTTCATCGACTGCTTTATGCTTGTTCTTCAATTCACGTTCAAGTGTCGAACCGCGTTCTATCAGCTCGTTAAGTTTCTCATGGTTGAGTCCGTAGACCTCTCTTGCACGGCTTACGATATGTTGCGATATACCGTATCTGCTTGCCGTCTCAAAAGCGTAACTCTTACCGATCACACCGTGAAGGAACTCGTAAGTCGGAAGTCGTCTCTCTTCATCATAAAGTGCCGCTAAAAGCTCTACATCATCACGGTCTGCCATCAGTGAAGCAAGACGTTTATGGTGAGTCGTGATGACTATCTTCTGACCCTTTTTCACAAGCTCGTCAAGTATGACGTTAAAGAGTGCTGCTGCCTCGTCGCTGTCAGTTCCGAGTTCTATCTCATCGACGCCTACTAGCGTTTCACGATGCGTAAAAAGATGTGCGAACTCTTTCATACGCCCGGCAAAAGTAGAGATATCGTTCTTTACGTTCTGCGGATCGTCTATAATCGCTTCTATATGCTTGAACGTCCCGATCTTAGAACGGTTCTCATTGATACTCATCGGGATAAGATACTTCGCCATAAGCGCACTGCTGAGGATCGACTTTAGAAGCATCGTCTTACCGCCGGCATTTACACCGGTGATCATCAGCACGTTCTTTGTAAAATCCACACTCACACTTTTTGCATGTTCAAGTGCAGGATGTTTAAAGTCATTGATGATGATGTCCGAGTTCTTCTGTGCATGCAAGATGGCAAGGTCTTTACTTCTGGCAAACTGGATACGCGCCTGATAATGGTCAAACCTGTCAAACTCTTTATCTATAAAGCCTAAAAAGAGCAGCGATTCAGAGAGTTTTGACGAGAACTGTTTTGCATACTCGTAAAAAAGTGCTTCTCTCTCCTGATCGATGTAGCGGATAGCCTGTTTCTCTTTGACGATAGCATCGGGCGAGACATAAAAGTACCCTGCCGTACTGCGTCCTACAACGCTGCCTTTAAGGACGTGGTTAAAGCCGCCGCGAAGAAGAAGACACTCTTCCTCATTGAGGTAGTGCACCTGTGTGTCTATAAGATATGAACTGAGTTTTGTACCGTGCAGAAGTCTTTTGAGTATGGAACTTATCTCGTTTTTATGGACTTTTACTCTTTGGTTTAGTCCGTAAAGCGTCTCATCAAGATGCTCATTGAAGTTTCCGCTCTCGTCAAAATATCTTTCTATCTCGATAAAGTTATCGGGTATGACGACTTTATCTACCCATTCGCCTATTATCCCGCGAGGTTCAAGATTTTTAAAATACCTGATATAACGGATAAGCTTGACGACCTCAAAGATCTGTTCAAAACGCAGGACACCATGCTTTTTAAGATGCATGATAAGCGCTTTAAAACTCTCTATCTTCACAGGAGCTTTAAAGACAAGCTTTTCAAGCTCTTTTATAAAACCGAAATGTCTCTCCTGATCACCCTCTATATAAAGAGACTGTTCTCTTGAAAAAAAACTCTGCAGTGATGTTATGTGAGCTGAAAGATCTAATTGAGCAGTCAGTTTGTCAAAATGGCTATTACTGTTTATCGACATGAAGAGGCGCTGACCATATCACTGTAATACGGTGTATTTTCTTTCCCTATAAATGTGTAAGTACCCACACTAAGCGTGTAGAATGTGGAGTTTATATCTTTTCCGTTACAGACAAGAGTCTTTCCGTTTTCAAACTCTCTTACAGTTTTAAGTATCTTCTCCTGCTCGTTTTGTGAAGAGCTGTTGTACAGATATGCCAGCAGGACAAAGACTCCAAATAGTGCCGAAACGGCAAATTTCTGTTTATTGTTCAGTTCTGTAAAATAGTGTAAAAGTGTAAATAGTAATCCAAGAACAATTAAACCGTAAATATATCCCACTTAAATAATCCCTCTTAATTGATATGTAATATCTCCCGCACCAAAACCGATGATAAGTCCGTTATCAAGTGTTTTGAAGATATGCTGGTCTTTTATCAGATCTATCTTGTTTTCTTCTCTTTTTATATTGTCCGCCATTGTCAGGTTATAACGGCTGAACTTGTCTGCAAAATCTATCTCTCTTACCGCTTCGCCCGCTGCCCATACCGGAAGTATGATAAGTTCCTGCGCACCGTCAAAACACTTGATGAACTCATCGAGGTTATCGATAGTCCTTGAGTATTTATGCGGCTGCCAGATAGCCGTTATCTTGTCAAAACCTTTAAGTCTTGCATATTCTTTTACAGACTGCAGAGTCGCACGAATCTCTGTCGGATGATGCCCGTAGTCGTCGATCATGATGCTGTTTTTATGCATATTTATTATATCAAAACGTTTTTTAATCCCTTTAAAATTCAGGATATTTGCACGGATCTCTTCGATATCCATCTCTTCATGAGCCGCTAAGATAGCCAGTGACGCATCAAGCGCGATATGTTCACCGAATCCCCAGACATCAAAAGAGCCAAGGTCTTTAAGTTCGAATCTTGTATGAGGCTCATCGTTTATGAGGACATACTCGATATTTTTTATATCTTTGCTCGGATACAGACGAATGGCATCGATATCCGTTAGTGTCGCTAAAAACGGGTCTTCTGCGTTTATGACTCTGTATTTTGCAGAGGTGATAAATCTGCGGTATGACTCATAAAAAAGCTCATAGTTGTAGTCGTAATACTCCATATGTTCAGGTTCTGTATTGATGACTATCGAGCAGTAAGGATTTGAGTTGATAAAACTTCCGTCACTCTCATCTGCTTCAAACAGCATCACATCCGTGTCTTTGTCGTATCTTACGTTTGAACCGAACTCTTTTGCTTCGGCACCGATGATCGCCGAGCCTTTCATTATGGCAGTAAGGATCGCCGTTGTCGTGCTTTTTCCGTGTGCTGCCGCGACTGAGTAGACTTTTCTGTCGTCAAGTATCTCTAAAAGTGCTTCACGGCGTGCAAGGACACGTATACCCTTTTCAACAGCCGCTTCGACTTCCGGATTATCCGGACGGATGATCGCAGAATGGACTACAAGGTCCTGATCTGTTATAGCATCTGCCGAATGCGGGATATTTACATCTATACCAAGCGTTCTTAGTTTTTTCGTGATGACCGTATCTTTTATATCCGAACCGCTGACTTCATGCCCTTTGTAATGCATATATTGTGCTAATCCTGATATCCCTATTCCGCCGATTCCTATAAAATGGATCTTCATCTACTTCTCCATCGCTATTTTTGAATCATTTAGCAATTTTTGTGCCTCATTTGTAAAAGCACTGACATAAAATGTACCGGCACTCTGAGTCGCCTCTATATCTGCTACTTTATTGATGAAATCATCCAGACTCATTTTGGCATCTGCGGCTTTTTGATGTATCTTCATCGCCTGTGAGAACTCTTTGTCCAGACTAAGCCCGCTGAGTACTTCAAAAAGTGCAGACGCATCATGCAGACTGTCTGCACTGTAGTGTTCGACCGCATACTCATACAGGGCTCTTAGCGTTGCAAAGTCCTGTACTTCGGTTATGTCCATTCTGATCTTTTTTTCCAGTACATCGGTCAAACGTTCAAGAGCGAGTTCCAAGATATTTGAATAGTAACGCATCAACTCATCTTCATTCAGCTCATCTTGTGCACGCTGTTCCAGTACATAAAGTTTTGCTATATCACCGCTCTCTTGAGCTTTTAAGACCTCTTCTTTTAAATCTCTCATGATAAACACTCCTTTATGCGCTCTAAAGCTTCTTTTGTCTTTTCTTCACTCTCTACAAGTGCTATACGTACATATCCGCGTCCCGGATTAACACCGTTTTCATCCTCGCGTCCCAAAAACTCACCCGGCAGTACTTTTACATTATAGTTTTTATACAGCTTACATGTAAAGTTTAAAGCATCATCGACATTCAGCCAGATATAAAAAGTCGCATCCGAGACATCACATCCGAGTATCTCGCGTGCAAGTTCAAAGTTTCTTTTATATATCTTTCTTGAAACTGCCACATGTTCTTCATCGTTCCAAGCTGCAGCTGCGGCACTTTGAAGAGGAAGCGGAGAGGCACAGCCTACATACGTCCTGTATTTCATATACTCATTAAGTATCTCTTTATCACCGGCGATAAATCCGCTGCGAAGCCCCGGCGCGGATGAACGTTTGGAGATCGAGTTTATGACAAGTACGTTTTTAAAACTCTCATTGCCTACATGTAAAGATGCTTCTAAAAGAGATGGTACCGGTTTATCCGTATATATCTCACTGTAACACTCATCGTTCATCAAGACAAAATCATACTTCAATGCAAGCTTGACCCACTCGCCAAGCTCATCGATATCTAGAACAGAAGCTGTCGGATTGTTAGGAAAGTTGATGATGACCAGGTCGCATCTTTTAAGACTTTCTTCATCTATTTCAGGTTTAAAACTGTTTTTCTCTTCAAGGTTGATGTAAATTGTCTCAGCACGTGAAGCGATAGCCGATCCCTCATATATCTGATAAAATGGATTTGTATACGCCATAACAGGCGCTTTTTTATCATACAGCAGGAACTGAGGAAAGTTAAACAGCACCTCGCGTGTCCCAAATGTCGGTATTATCTCATCATCTGCTAAAGAGACGTTAAATCTTTTTTGAACAAACGCTTTCATGCTCTCTAAAAGGTATGTCTCACCGCTAGTTTTTGGGTATCTTCTTAACTGTTCTGAACTTTTACAAAGTGTCTCTTGTATAAATTTCGGCGTCTCAAACTGCGGTTCGCCTATTGTCAATGTTATGGCTTCATAATCTTTTGATGGTGTAATATCTTTTAATAGTGTATTTAATTTTTCAAACGGATACGGTTCAAAGTTTATCAATAGTTCTTACCTTATAAAACAGATGTGCAATTTTAACATAATATTGGGTTAGTTTTGATCAGGTTATTAAAAGTAAATTTTGTGGTATAATGTTTGAAAGATGATATTATAAGTGAAAATAAGATGGCACAAAATAAAAATAGAATCGGAAATCATATAGTAGACAGCAGCGGAGCCAATGACGCACAAAAATATCTCAATCGCATGAAAGGCGTGAGAAAAGTAAAAAAAGAGAGTTTCGGTTCGCAAAAAGTAGATATTAACGATTATATACTTTCTCCTGAAGGGTGGGAAGGATTGATGTTCTTTCTCTACTTTGTGTCGATACCATACCTTATAGGTGCACTCTTTTTATTTATATTTATCGCTCAAGGCAGTGTAATAAACTTTTTTGTACTCGATATAAGTGCATTTTTTATTGTGTGGGCTATAGGTTATGAGGTCATAGCTTCGCTGATACTGATCACTATTTTCTTCTCTTATCTGAACTATGTGCGAGAATCTATGACTAGCAAGATCCACTAAAACAGATTGTAATCTTCTGTAATCTTTAATATACTATAATTATGAAAAAAGGAGTTCTATGGCTTATTTTGACAAGGTAAAAAAAGGAGACAAACTTTACGGTTTGGTATTTGGTAAAGGCAAAGTCATCGAAGTGTTCGAAGACAGCCACTATAAGATGATGGTATCTTTTAAAAACGGTTATGAAGTTCCTTATACTGAAGAGGGTATTCCGGGTTGGGGAAACTTTAAAAAACAGACTATTTTTTATAAAGAAGATATCGATCTTACAGATGTAGATTTTACTCCTACGAAAAAGATCCTGTCACCTAAAAAGATCATAAAACTAAGAGAGAAGAAAAAACTTCAGGTAAGACTTCCTTCAGGGATATGGACAGATTGTACAAAATGTGTAAAAGGCTACATCGAAGATATGCTTGAAAAAGAGAAATACCACCTTTTCAGAAAGAAAAAATAAGTCAAAAGGCTGATAGCTAAAACTATGAAAATATTTTTAACACTAATCATTGTTTTACTATCTTTAGTCAGTGTCACGCCCTATGTGGACACTGCAGCACTCTCTTTACATGACACTTCATTTCAAAGATCATTAGCCGCTTTTGGAATCGCTAAAGCGTTAAATGCCGTTATCTCCGTTTTTCAAGGTACAGAGCTCTCCTTTACACCCATCGGCATGGGAGTAAATGTCAGCATCGGCGAGATTCTCGATCCTTTAAACGATCTGATCGAACGCTTCTCATGGGTTATGCTTGCGGCTACTATCTCTCTGGGTATTCAAAAGTTTTTTCTGCTTATAGGCACAAAACTGTTTGTTCAACTGGCATTCTTTTTAAGCGCGATGTTTTTAGTGATGCTTTTATGGATCAAAAAGATCCAAGACCACAGATTAATAGTTATCTCTATACGACTCTTTATCGTACTCTTTATCTTCAGATTTGCTACAATCCTCTTCATCTATTTTAATCAGTTTGTATATACTTCACTGCTTCAAGATGATTATGACAAAGCCTCTGTCACTCTGTCGCAGACGAATCAGCAGCTAGACAAAGAATTTAATGTTGAGCAGGCAGGTGAACACAGTATAAAAGATATGTTTGACGTAAATAAAAAGCTAGAAACATTAAAATCAACTATAGACGACGCGTCAAGACAGATCATTACACTCACAACTATCTTTGTGCTCAGCAGTATTATTTTACCTCTGCTTTACATATGGATATTTGTGATTTCCATACGGTTTGCCATAGTGGGTAAAATCGAAACTGAAACTATCCTGCAACTAATAACAAAACAAACTTGATAATTATTCTTTAACCATATTAGACCTATAATTTGAATCAAATATGGGAACCTTTAAAAGGAAAAAAGAATGAAATATATTTTACCTATCGCTGTATCATTGATCTTTACTGCTTGTAATGATTCTAATACAAGTAGCACGGAGAAGTTAAGTTCCAACTCGACAGTCATAGAACAGGCTATAACTAATGTTAAACAAGAGGAACCGAAAATTGAGCAAGCCGTGCCAAAGGCTGAAGTAGAGAAACCGAAAATAGAACAAACCGTGACAAAGACTGAAGTAGAGAAACCAAAAGTGCAACAACCGCAAGCAGAAGTCGCTGCAAAAGTGGAAGTAAACGGTGAAATGATATTCAGCAAATGTAAAAGCTGTCATGGGAACAGTGCAGAAAAAAGAGCACTCGGAACTTCACAGATAATCAAAGGCTGGGAAATAGCGAAAATAGAAAAAGCACTTATAGGATACAAAGAGGGAACTTACGGCAGAGCGATGAAAAACATCATGTCTGCTCAGGCAAAAGCTCTCTCAGATGAAGAGATCAAAAAAGTCGCTGTCTATATCCATTCACTATGATTAGAACGATAAAGGAGCAAAGCCCCTTTATCTACGCTAGGCGCTATGCCACTGAAGTTTGATGCTGACGCATCAGAAGTGTTAAGCTGTTGGCAGTGAGAACTTTTGAGTGACGAGTTCTCCCTCTTGATTAAAAAATATGTAGTATAAAAAATCTTTCTTTACGCTAAGCCCTGCTAAAAAACGCAAAGCCAGGTTTGCCTGAAGCGATGCGATATGCATTACTATCGGAGCAGCGATACCCGCAGGAGTCTTTTGCGTTATCTTAAATACATCATTAAAAGATGCTCTGTCAAAAAAACACACCTGTCCGTTAAACGCTTCCACACTTCCGTATACCCATGGCGTATTTACACTTTTTGCATAGCTGTTAATGTCACCGCGTGTCGGAAGGTTGTCTGTCGCATCGATGATGAGATCGACCTCTATGTTTTTCTCTTTAAATCCGTTGAAGTCACACTCATGAGCTATCACCTCTACATAAGGCGATCTTTCTCTTATGATCTTAGCGTTTATTACAGCTTTGTTCTGTCCTTCATCCCCGACTTTAAAAGCGATCTGACGATGAATATTATGGATGCTCACCTCGTCAAAATCGACCAGATGTATCTCGCCTATTCCGCTGGCACCAAGAGCAAATGCAAGAGATGAACCGAGCCCGCCGCATCCTATGATGACTATCTTTTTATCCTGCAGTGAGCGTTGCGTCTCTTCGCCCCATAGTTGGACTTGACGATGGAAATATTGCATCATTTCAAAATTCCTTACATGTAGATTTTCTATTTTATCACTTTAACGGCTAAATCCAAACTATTGCAAGTCTGGTTATCAGGAATTAACTAATACTTTGTATTAAGATCTCTAAATCCCCATGCACGTTTTGCTTCTATCACTTCAGAATGGCTCATCTCTACTATCATCAACTCTTCGCTGTTGCCCAGTTCGTTTACGACATCACCGTTAGGATCGATCATAAAAGAGTCACCGTAGAACTTCCACGTGTACTCTTTTTCTTTGTACTCGCCTATTCTGTTTGCACGAAGCACATAGCAATTATGTGTAAAAGCACGCATCTGTGCAAGATTTTTCCATCTTGATGCCGACTCAAATGTTGAAACGCTCGGGATGATGACCGCATCCACGTTTTTTTGTGAAGCAAAATGCCAAAGTCTGTCTACGTGCATCTCAAATCCGCTCATCACGGCAAACTTAAAACCATCGACACTAAAGACCATAGGAGATTTTAAAAATGTCGTCTCATTGGCAAAGAACTTTGCTTCGTTCCAGTGAGGATAGTTGATCAGGATCTGCTGGTAGTAGTATGAGGTGGATGTCGGAGAAAACTTTGCTATACATTTGTAAGGCTGCTTTTTTTTCACGATGATCAGCGGTGCGATTATCGTCATTGCATACGTATTTGAAAGCTCTTTTAGTATCTTTATCTGGTGTTCTGACTGCTCTTTTATCATCGCTGTCGACATAGACTGGAGTTCTTTAAAAAAGGAGTTTAGAAGGTACTCTCCCAAAACCAGTACCTTCACGCCCTTTTTATTGGCTATACGGATATAGTGGTAGAGTTTTGTAGAGCTCATCCCGATCGCGGGAAGTTGTAGTACGGCAGCTATCATTTTGAGATTTTGATCTCTTGGATTTTCAACTGTGCATCTTCAAGCATCTTTTGTGCGTCTTGAAGCTCTTTCATCCCTTCTTCGTAAGCCTTGACACTGTTTTCAAGAGTTATTTCAGGATTCATCAATGTCTCTAGTATCTTTTTTGAGTTTTCCAGTTTTGTCTCAAAATCATTCTTTGCCATCTAATACCTCTTTCACATAGAAATCAAATTTCTTTAGTTCGACCAGGAAAGCATCATGACCGTAATCGCTGTCGACTTCAAAATAATTATGCTTTTCGTTACCGATACTTTTTAATGTATCGCCAATGACTTTCATCTCTTCACTTAAAAACAGCATATCGCTTTTAAATCCTATCAGATGCAGCTGGGCATTGATATTTTTAAGAGCATCCTCTAATGAATCATATCCGCGTGCCAAGTCATAGATATTGATCGCTTTTGTGATGTACAGATATGTAAGCGGATCAAACCATTTTGTAAAGTTGTTTCCGTTGTACTCCAGATACGACTCTACCTGAAACTTTCCGAAAAGTTCAAAAAGACCGTCGTTTCTTTTGTATTCACGACCGAATTTTTCACTCATCGAATGGTGTGACAAGAAGCTTATATGCCCTGCCATACGTCCTATAGCCATGCCGCTGAGCCCGTTTTCTTTGATGTCTTTTGGGTCATAATACCCGTTTTTAAAATCCGGGTCTTTAAGGATCGCTTCACTTGCCACTTTGTTAAAAGCTATCGCCCATGGCTGTGTTGCGTAAGTCGCTGCCATAGAGACCACTTTTTTAGCAAAATTAGGAAAGTTGATAGCAAATTGCAGTGCCTGCATTCCACCCATAGAACCGCCGATGATAGCTTCCACGGAATGGATCCCCAGTCTGTCAAAAAGTATGCGCTGCGCTTTGACCATATCTTTAATCGAGACGACGGGGAATTTGTAGCGGTAAGGTTCATGATGCGGATGCATCGTAGACATAGGACCTGTTGAACCGAAGCAGCTTCCAATGACATTCGTACAGATAACAAAATACTTGTTAGTATCTACCGCTTTATTTGGACCGATGAAACCGTCCCACCATCCGGCTTTGCTCTCACCTTCGTAAGTACCTGCAGCATGGTGTGAACCCGTCAATGCATGACAGATAACGACCACATTACTTTTATCGTCGTTTAGAGTCCCGTATGTTTCATATGTGATGTCATACGGCTCTAAAATACGCCCGCTCTCTAAGTAAAGCGGATTAGTAAAATGCTCGGTATGTGTTTGCAGGTTCAATGACAATTTCTACATTCTCCAAAAAATAATTATGTTATTTTAGCGAAAATGACTTAATACAAATTCAATTTTACTTTTTTATACCCAGTATCTTGGATAATGTCTCTTCGGATTGCTGGAAAGATTGTTTACAAAAAGAGCTACGACAAGCAAGATCACCGCTCCCGTAGCGATCGGCGAGAGTACAAACATATAGCCGCTGCTATGAACCTGAGCGCTTCCGATCACTGCGATGAGTGCCGTCGCACCTCCGGGGGGATGCAGAGTACGTGTGAAATGCATAGCTACGATAGAGAATGAAACGGCAAGCGCTCCTAAAACTGCTATATCTAAAGAGAGGTACTTATATATGCTCACCCCTATAATGGCAGAGATCACGTGTCCGCCTACCAGATTACGAGGCTGGGAGAACTCGACCTGCGGAGCACCGTAGATAAGAACAGCTGAGGCTCCAAAGGAGCCGACCAAGAACATACTGTTTAAAAGATCAAGATGCGTCAGTCTGCTCATAACGGACACAAGATATATCCCCAGAAATGCACCAAGCCACGACCACGCAATCTTGCTAAAAGGTTTTCTCGGCGGGCATGTCTCCCCGCCTCTCATCCTTTTAAAAAAAGAGTTCATTCTCAATCATCGCTTTTTGTCACATTATTATCGTAGTTACGGCTCCATCCGCCGCCTAGTGATTTATACAGCGTCACCTCATCTATAAGAAGCTGGGCATTGGTACTGACATTTGTAAGTCTTGCGCTTAAAAGAGCTTTCTGGGCAAGCAGTACATCAAGATAGCTAGCCGTTCCGCGTTCGAACTTTTTGCTTGCAAGCATATACGCCTGATCATTTGCTTTGACCTCTTGCTCTACTGAGTCGCATTTGAGTTTTGAAACACGGATGGTGCCAAGTGCGTCATACACCTCTTTATAAGCAGTCTTTACGACTTTATCATAAGATATCAATGCAGTCTTTTGATCCGCTTTACTAACTTTTACCGCTGCACTTATTCTTCCAAAATCAAAAATAGGCATATTAAGACTCGGTCCAAACCCCCAAACAGATGAACTTCCGCTTATAAGATTGTCAAAGTTTTGGCTTTGATAACCGTAATTACCCGTCAGACTGATACTTGGAAAATATGCCGCTTTAGCCACTCCGATAAGTGCCGTTTTTGCTCTTATGTTTTCCTCTGCAGCTTTGATGTCCGGACGGTTTTGCAAAAGAGTCGCAGGCAGACCTGCAGGGATCTCAATAGACTGCGGCAGGCTTTTTGAAGAGACTACCATCTTTTCAAATATCTCTTTTGGACTGCGTCCAAGAAGTAGTGCAAGAGCACTCTGTGTTTTTACTTTGCTGGTCTCGATCGTCTGAACCAAAGTATTTGCCGAAGCTACCTGAGCTTTTGCCTGAGCGACTACAAGTTCATCGACGACTCCATGCTTTAACTGCATCTGCCTGTATTGCAGAGTCTCTTCATAGCTTTTTAGACTCTCTTTTGCGATGTTCAACTGCTCGTTGATCGATACAAGGTTAAAATAGTATGTAGCAACATCGACGATAAGAGAGATACGTAATGCCTCTTTATCCGCATCGGTTGCCAGCAAAGACGAAAAGTCTGCACTTCTTTGATTTCGTGCCCTGCCCCAGAAGTCCAGTTCATACGCAACAGATGCAGAGACACTGTAGTTGTTGTATATCCCGCCGAAATTACTAGGAAATGCATTTGAACTCTTTCTTTGACGTGCTGCAGATGCATCCAGATCAAGCCTAGGGTACATATCTGCTTCGCTGATGCCGTACTGTGCACGCGCTTTTTGTACATTTGCTACAGCCAGTTTCAGATCGTCATTGTTTTTCAGTGCTTCTTCGATCAAAACATTTAAGTTCTCATCATGAAAGTTCTTCCACCATGACATCTCTACCGTTGCATTCTTATCACTGTTTTTATCAAACGATGAAGGCACTTCGACTTTAGGAGTCTTCATATCTGGCGCCATAGAACAGCCCGAAACGGCCAAAGCCGCTGCTATTAAGAGCAATAATGTTTTAGTGCGCATCTACCTCTCCTTTATCAAAAAATCTCATCTTAAACCTCATTATCAGATAGTAAAACAGAGGTACGAAAAATATCCCGATCATCGTAAGGGCTATCATCCCGCCCACGACCGTAGTACCGATGATATGACGGCTGTTCGCGCCTGCACCTATACTAAGTGCCAAAGGCAGCGACCCCATGATGAATGCAAACGATGTCATGACGATCGGTCTAAAACGTATCTTCGCACCTTCTATCGTCGCTTCAAGAAGCGGATAGCCCTCTTTGAGTTTCTGCATAGCGAACTCTACCATCAAGATGGCATTTTTTGCCGAAAGCCCGACAAGCGTAATAAGACCGACCTGATAATAGATATCGGCCTCCATACCTCGTAACCAGAGTCCTAAAACAGCACCGAAAAATGCGAACGGGACGGCTAGTATGACCGCAAAAGGGATACTCCAGCTCTCATACAGCGCAGCAAGGATCAAAAATACGAACAGTATCGCATAGACAAACGCCAGATTACCGCTTTTTTCAAGTTTTTTCTCCTGGTACGATGTTCCTGCCCAGCTGATCGTATAACCTTCCGGCAGTACGGATCTTGCGACCTCTTCTATCGCTTTTAGTGCATCTCCGGAACTGTATCCCGGTTTTGCCATTCCCGATATGCTTGCCGCATCGAACATATTAAAACGCTGGATGACGCTTGGTCCCACAATGCGTTTGATGTCGACTATCGTACTGATAGGGATCAGACTTCCGCTCGATGACTTTACAAAGACGTTATCGTAACTGTTCAGCCCTTCACGGTAGGTAGTATCTGCCTGCAAATTCACATGGTATGTACGCCCGAACAGGTTGAAATCGTTTACATATGTATGACCGAATGTCGCCTGCAGCGTCATAAACACGTCAGCTACCGTCACGCCTAAAGCTTTTGCTTTTGCCTCATCCACTTTGACCATATACTGAGGCACATTTGTGTTAAGTGTCGTACGGACACCCATAAGTTCAGGACGCTGATTTGCTTTTTGCAAAATCTCTTGTATATAACCGTTTAGTTTACTTAGTTCACCGCCTGTACGGTCTTGCACATACATCTCAAAACCACCAGTCGTACTCATCCCGCGTATCGGCGGAGGAGTGACGGCAAATAAAAATGCTTCTTTGTTCTGCGAGAACTGCCCCATATATTTACCTGCTATTGCAGAAGCTGCAAGCTCAGGTGAACGGCGCTCGCTCCAGTCGGTCAAATGCACAAACGAGATCCCCGCATCCGTCTTGTACGCGAATGTCGTTATATCCAGACCGCTCAGACCTGCTGCTTTTGTCACTTGTTTATCTGCCAGAAGCTGATCGTTGACCTCATCGGTCACGGCTTGCGTCCTTTGCAGCGAAGCACCAGGCATCATATTTTGGATGACCATGATCACCCCTTGGTCTTCACCCGGAACAAGTCCGCTAGGAAGTCTTAACATCAATGTATATGCCACACCGATCATAGCTACGAACAGAAGCAGGTTTATGACCGCTAGTTTAATGACACGCTTGACACCGTTTGTGAAACTGACTGTCGCTCTATCGAACATCTCATGAAACTTACGGATCGGCCAAAACGGTGTCGGTTCTTCATGTTTTAAAAACAGTGCACACAGTGACGGTGTCAGTGTTAAAGCGACGATTCCAGAGATACTCACCGACATAACTATGGTGATGGCAAACTGCTGGTAAAGCTTACCGCTGAACCCGCCCATGAACGATGCAGGAATAAAGACGGCGGAGAGAACCAAGACGATGGCGATAACCGGACCCGTAATCTCGTTCATCGCTTTGATGGTAGCCTCTTTTACGCTCATATTCTTATTGTCACGCAGTATACGCTCCACGTTCTCTATAACGACGATGGCATCATCCACGACAAGCCCGATGGCAAGAGTGAGTCCAAACAGCGTCAGCAGGTTTATGGAAAAGCCTGCCGCATAAAACCCTGCAAACGTACCGATGATAGAGACCGGAATGGCAAGGACCGGAATGATCGTCGCTCTTACATTTCCTAAGAAAAGATAGATGATAAACACGACCAGTAAAATAGAAAGTCCAAGAGTAAATACGACCTCTTCTATAGACTGTTTTACAAACTCCGTAGGATCATACGGTACACTTACTTTTACATCTGAGGGAAAGCTTTTAGACAGCTCCTCCATCGTCTTATCAAGCGCTGCTGAGACTTCTAAAGCGTTTGCACCCGGTGCAAGGAAAACCCCGACAGGGATCATCGGCTCTTTATTGTATTTCGCTTTGAAGTAGTATGACTCAGAACCAAGCTCGACACGCGCCACATCTTTTAATTTTAAAGCTGAACCGTCGCTGTTTGATCTAAGAATGATGTTTGAGAACTCCTCGGCATTTTTCAGCCTTCCCTGCGCACGAACAGTGTATGTATAGACAGGATGATCGGCGATCGGTTCCTGCCCCAACTGACCTGCTGAGTACTGGTTGTTCTGACTTTTTATCGCGTTTACGACGTCAGTGACCGTCAGCTTATAGTTCGCAAGTCTGTCGGGATTGAGCCATACGCGGATAGAGTAATCCTGATTACCGAATATATACGCGTCTCCGACTCCCGGGATACGTTTGATATCATCAAGTACGTTGACTAGAACATAGTTTGAAAGATAGATCGTATCGTGCTTTTTTCCCTCAGAGGTAAAAGCAAGAACTTTTAGCATATCGGGTGAGCGTTTACGTACACTTATCCCCTGATCGCGGACAGACTGAGGAAGCTTGCTGATCGCCAGCTGTACACGGTTGTTTACATCCACATTTGCCTGGTCTGGATCTGTACCTATCTTAAAAAGTACGCTGATAGAAACCGTACCGCTGGGTGAAGCCGTCGATGTCATATATATCATGTTATCGACACCGTTTATCGCTTCTTCAAGAGGTGCAGCGACTGTCTTTGAAAGCGTCTGTGCATCAGCTCCGGGATATGTCGCAGATACGTTTATCTGAACAGGTACGACACTCGGATATGCCTGAACAGGCAGTGATTTTATGGAGATAAAACCTGCGATCAAGACTATGATGGAAAGAACCGCTGAAAATATCGGTCTGTTTATAAAAAATTTAGAAAACATCACTGTACCTATTTATTTATAGTTTTATCTATACTCACTGGTGCGCCCGGTTTGATGCGGAAAAAGTTGTTCACAACGACCACATCTTTAGGATTGACACCTTTGACTATAAAATTCTGATCTGCCGTATCCACGATCTTCACAGGTTTTACTGCGACTTTGCCGTCAACGACTACAAATACTACCGTTCCAAGAGGATTTTGCAAAACCGCTTTTTGAGGGACTGTGATAACCTGTTTTGAAACAACGCCTATGATCTTTATCGTAGCGAACTGCCCTGCGATCAGCTGTGCAGAGGCATTGTCAAAAACAGCGCGGGCTTTTAAAGTAGAGGTTGCCGCATCCACGTTTGTATCTATAAAGTCGACTTTTCCAAGTTCCGTATACGGTTTACCGTCGACTGTGAGCGAAGCTTTCAGACCCGCTCCCTGCATGTTTGACCAACTGCCGTTTTCAAGTTCATACTTTTGTTTGATCGCATTGATATCCGGGATAGAGAAATCCGCATAGATAGGATTTGTCTGCGTAATGCTTAAAAGCGCCGTTCCCTCTTTAACATAATCTCCTACATCCACAAGCTTCACGCCAGCGACTCCGTCGATCGTCGCTTTTACCTCTGTGTAGTTAAGGTCTACAGAGACTCTTTGAAGTTCTGCTTTTGCTACGTCCACACTCGCTTTTGCAGTCTGGTATGCATAGTATGCCGTGTCTTTATCCTGCTCACTGATCGCTTTGTCTTTGTAGAGTCCATCAGCACGGTCCCACTCTTTTTTCGCCTTTTGAAGTTTTGCATTTTCCAGATCAAGCGTCGCCTGCGCACTGTTAACCGCTGCTTGATAGATATCAGGTTCTATCTTATAAAGAAAATCACCCTTATGAACAGTCGCACCCTCCGTAAAATGTTTTTCCTCTAAGACACCGGCAACTCTAGAAGTTATCGTCACGTTTTTCACAGAACTAATACGAGCCGGATATTCTAAAGAGACAGGAGTGTCTGTTGCCTCTGGTACGACATAGACGTCAACTTTTGGTGCAGGCATAGCAGCAGGTTTAACATCTTGTGCCAGCAGTGAGCTTCCAAAGACCATCCCGCCGATCAACATCGTTTTTGATAAATATCTACTAAATAATTTCATCTATAGCTTCCTTTGCTTATATTCATATTTTGACTCTCTTTTAGAATAGTATCGAGAACTTTAAAAAAGGTCTCTACCTCTTCTTTACTTAATTTACTTTTTACAGTTTCATTGAATTTTTGTGATAACGGTATCGCTATCTCAAGAATATGTTCAGCCTTTGGTGTTAAAACGACTCTATTTGCTCTTTTGTCACTCTCGATATCTTCTCTTGCAAGCAGACCCTTCTTTAAGAGAGACTCTATCGATCTGCCGACGGTCGTCTTATCTTTTCCAAGCAGTTCGGCGATGCGTGTCTGCGTCACTCCGTCATCTTCTTTGATGATCTTTAAAGTGGCGAACTGCTCTGCCGCAATACCGCACTTCGACTGCAGAAGTTTTGTGAAATTTGTCTTGACTGTCGTAGCTACAAGATTGATACTGTAGCCGATAGAATCTTTTAACATATATTCCATAAACTCTCCAAACCTAAAATATTTCCAAAATAGTAGCATATGCAACTTTAATAAAACTTAATATAGTTGCATATGCTACTATATTTCAAATTAAGATAAAAATGGCTTGTCAGATTTTTTTATGATCTCTTACATGTAAGGTATAAATGTTTGTAGAAAAAGAGGGAAACAGCAGTAAAAGACTGCTGTTGTAATTGTACTATTACGCTTCTAGCGCTTGTTTTATATCGTCTATAAGATCAGATATATCTTCAAGCCCGCAGCTGATACGGATAAGTCCTGCAGGCACGCCGCATGCATCAAGCTCAGTCGGGCTTAACTGTTGGTGAGTCGTCGAAGCGGGATGAGTGATAATCGATTTTGAATCGCCTATGTTTACGACAAGCGAATAAAGTTTTGTCGCATCCACGACTTTTACCGCTGCATCAAAACTCTCTAACTCGAAACTAAGCAGTCCGCTGCATGCTCCGCCTGTAAAATACTTCATCGCATTTTCATAGTTCGCATTGCTTTTTAGACCAGGATAGTTCACTTTTTTGACTTTCGGATGAGACTCTAAAAACTCAGCCAGTGCCTGTGCATTTGCAGAGTGTTGTTTCATACGAAGTGAAAGATGCTCGATCCCCTGAATGAACAGCCATGAGTTAAACGGAGAGACGACTGCACCAAGATCGCGTAGCAGGCTTAACCTAGCACGAAGCGTAAAGATAGGAAGAGGCACGTCTACATACACAAGCCCGTGGTAAGAGTGGTCAGGCTCGTTGAAGTGAGCATATCTAGGATTTGCTTTTATCTTCTCTAAAAGCCCTTTTCTCTCAACCAAGATACCGCCGATCGCAAGTCCCTGACCTGTCGTGTATTTACTCGCGCTGTGAACGACTACGTCCACTCCATGCTCTAACGGACGGCAAAGAATAGGTGTAGCGACTGTGTTGTCAACTACCGTGATGATATTATACTCGTTTGCAATCTTTGTAAGAGCTGCTATATCCGCGACATCGATGCTCGGGTTTGTAAGCGTCTCGAAAAAGATCACTTTTGTCTTTTCGTCTACAAGTTTATGTATCTCTTGGGGATTGTGGACATTGAAAAATCTCGCCTCGATGCCAAAACGCTTCAATGTGTGAGCCGTCTGAGTCAGAGTCCCGCCGTAAAGCTGTGAAGCACAGACGATATTGTCCCCTGCTTCTGCACAGTTTGCTATGGCATAAAAGATAGCACTCATACCGCTTGACGTAGCAAGAGCGGCTTCACCGCCTTCCAGTGCTGCAAAACGTTTTTCAAAGACATCCGTAGTCGGATTGTTCAGACGTGTATAGATGTTCCCCAGCTCTTTTAATGAAAAAAGGTTTGCCGCATGTTCCGCATCACGGAACTCATACGCAGTCGTCTGATAAATTGGCACAGCCATAGTACTTTGAGAATCTTTGTCGTATCCTACATGTAAAGCTTGTGTTTGTTGTTTCATAGAGAGTGCCTCTTAATTTATTAATTTTTATAATTTTATCCAAAATCACTTAAGTTGCCATCTAATCATGAGTGGATTAGTCATACATCCATTTTTACTGAACAGAATATTTGATAAATTTGATATTGTATTTAAGTTTAAAAATATTATTTTTCGATAATCTTCACATCACATTTTACTTTTAGGGAATACATGAAAAAAATCACACTAGCCATATTGTTTATAACGATCGTCATCTTCTCAGGATGCTCCGGTAACACTAAATATGCTGTGCAACCGACACCTCTTAAAAAAGGCTCCTCTCAATATTATCTCAAAGATATCAATGTTACTCTTCATAAAGATGGTTTTGAAAATCAAGAGAACAAAACATTTTATAATCAAGCCAAGCTACAAGCAGAATTTAAAGATGACTTGCAAAAAGATCTAAATACAAAAAACATGAATTCTTCTCAAGGTTTTGGTCTAGTAATAAATCTGGATTACACACGAATATATCTCTACGGCGGCAATGCACTTGCAAAGCCAAAGTTCATCTATTCAGTTGATGTTTACACAAATGACGGAAATACTTTACTTGCCCACTATTCAATTCCAGAGAGTACAACAAAATATGCATATCTAGAAGATGTTGCCGTTAATACGAAAGTGATGCTGTTTCAATGGAATGCGGAAAATGAACCTAAAGATATTGCATTAATATCAGATGTTTTAACAAGAGAGATCTCTGAACTTGGAGATTAAAATAATGAACTTTTACTTTTTTAAAACATTTTTCTTTTTTCTTTTGATATTTGCTATAACCGGTTGTGCTGCAAAATGGGCTAATATAGACAATACGCCAGCAGATGATTTGAAGATTAAACACGCAAAGTCAAAATGCCATTATGATGAAGAACTATACAACCTCTCTATAAAAATGAATATAAATGATTATCTAAAGTTTCACTTAGATAATCCAAAAGCTGATGAGGCGATAGACAATTACGAAAAGCAAGAGACCTTAAAAGTACATACAAAACTAAATACATGTATGAAGGAAGAAGGTTTAAAAGAACTTGATTAGGCAACTACAAAAGGAAAAAATATGAAAAAAATTAAATTAGGTTTATTGGTTTTAATACCATTTGTATTTCAAGCATGTGTAACAAATAAACATCTTTCAAATGCTGAGATAATTCAAAAATCTACACTTGGATGTCCCAGTCATGATATGACAATTGTGACTATTCCTTCACGAGGTTTGGCTGGTGATGCTCTAGCAATCGCTGCTGTTAAAACTACGGGAAGTGATGGAGGTTTTTCTGATGATTTTTCAAAGTTTTTAAAATTAAATATCAAAAATGTTACAGTAGTATGTTCTAATCCAGAAAAACTAGAAGCTATACTTCTTAATAATTTTAGTTTGTATAAAAATGATGAATTAAAAGATATCAACATCTGTACTATTGGTATCACAAACAGTACAAGGTTAGTCAATGAAGCAAAGAGAACAGGTGCTACAGTGACGTTTGTACAATGAAGATATAGAAAACAAAAAAAAATAATGTATACTCTTCCCGGAATTTGGGATAGGAACTAAACTATATCAAATGTACTAAGATAGTCAAAATGGGGATAATCCTGATGAATAGAGAAATAAGTATAGGTTTTTTTATAATATTGATAATTGCTTCATCAGTTAAGATTTTTTTTAATTACAATATAAATATAAATATTATACGTTGGTCTATTGATTCTACTGTAACCAATATTTATATATTAATTAGTTCTTTTTTAATAGTATTAGGATTAATATTCGTCTCAAAAAATAAAGGGTCAGATAATAACCATCACTAATTTTGTAGTGAAAAATACACCCATGGATTGAATATCCACTTTTACATGTAGACTAAAGAGGCAGATAAACAAAAAATCCGGGGAAAATCCGGGGACAGGATACTTAATTGAAATTCCGCGAAAATCTGGGGACAATTGGAAAATCCGGGGACAATTGGGGAAAATCCGGCAAATTCCGGGGACAGTATACATAATTACAAATTGTCATATATTGAGAGAGGTAGATTTTATTTTTGTATGATAAGATTAAAACAATAATGGGAGTTTTTTATAAAAACAAAAAGCCGGACGACCTAAAAAAGACAAGAATTTCTAATTAATTAGTATCCTGTCCCCGGAATTTGAAAGGAAATAGAATGATAAAAAAAATCAGTCTCTCTAATGAAGAATACACTGAAGTTCACAAAAATACTATGAAAGAATTTGAAAAAGTTACAAAAAAATTTTTGGAACTAGCTGAAATGAAATTAAATTCTTTACAGGTAGAATCAATTCAAAATTTAATTAGTGAGAAAAAATATAACATTGCATTTATGAGATGGCTTGAATTAATTGAAGAATTGAATATTGAGTTGGATGAAAAAGAAGAAATAATTGTGCTTGATTGGTATTCACTTTTAGGTAGATAAATCCATGAAAAAGATACATTTCATTATTTTGATCAAGGAGGTATTGGATTAAGTTGTATAGATTGTAAATTTTGCAATAAAAAGAATATACCTGAAGATTGGCCAACTGATGATTTAAAAAATACACCCCAGGGGTTGAAAATCCACTTTTAACTGGCAACAACACTATGACCTTAAAAACAAACACCTTACATGTAAGCCCTTGGCATTATCTATGTCAATAGAATATTTAAAAATTATAGATTCTCAAAAACAAGTGTATAATAAACTCTAATTTATGCAACCTATGCAAAATATGGAGTGGAGTAGAGAATGCAAAGCAGTAAACTAAGACACTTTTTCGAGCTTATGATACAGGGATTTTTTTGGATCCTTCCTTTGGCAGTCATCACGATGATCGTGCTTTGGCTGTATAAGAAGGTAGACGTACTCGTAGAGGGAGTGTTTAGCCTTGTTGGTTTTCATCCGCAGACGAACCAGTCTTTATGGTTTATCTTGGTCATCTTCACATTTATGGTGCTGCTTTATGTCGTGGGGCATTTTGTCGAGACAAGGCTTGCTGAGTGGACGCAGAACATCTTAAACAAGATACCGGGATATTCTACCATCAAAGACATCATCGGGATATTTAACTCCTCTAAGAAAGGCGAAACGCAGGTGTTGGTAGTCGCCATTAAAGGTTTTGCAGCCGAGGGCTACAATATCGGGCTTATGTACTCTCAAAAAGAGAGCATCATTAAAGAGCATTACACCGTCACACTTTCACAGACGCCCATACCAAACGGCGGGTATATGTTTGAAGTACACAAAGACAACATCTATGTCATAGAAAAAGCGACGTTTGATGACAACCTCCAGTATCTGCTCTCCATGGGTGTTAAAAGTCTGGCAGACATCTTAAAGACAGAACCACGCAATCTCGATGAGCTTACTTCTTTAGACAGATGGCTGGAAGAAAATAAAAAATAGGAGTATCTAAAAAACTGCTCGTTCACCATTTAGTTAAAAAAAAGTATTACAATTTTCTTGTGCGCACTATTTCAATTCAAAAAGGAGATAGAGTATGAAAGTTATACATACGACTTTAATGGCGATGGTTTTAGGCGGTCTTTTAGTAAGTGCCGATGCACAGCAACAAAAGCCTGTAAACGATCCTTTTTACAATGACTTTGTAAAACTGCAAAAAGATATGGACAAGATGTTCATAAACTTTCATCAAAAGTATTTCAATGATGAAAAGTTCTCCGACAATATGGAGATATCCGTAAAAAGCGACTTTAAAGATGACGGCAAACAATATGTCGTCAACATGGATCTGCCGGGATTTGACAAGTCAAACATCAAAGTAAAGACAAAAGAGAATGTTCTTTACGTCAAAGCAAAAAATGATGCAGACACTGAAAAGAAAGATGAGCATTTTTATGAAAAAGAACGCTACAGCGGCAGTGTATATAGAAGCTTCACTCTTCCAAAAGATGCTGATACCGGCAAACTCAAGACAGAATTTAAAAACGGGGTCTTGACCATAGACATCCCTAAAAAATCCTGATTATCCCCTCTTTCGGGGATATTTTTCTGTCTATTCCTCTTTACATGTAATAGACATGTAACAAACAAAAAATACAATGATAAAAATCAACAATGGTGCAGTACTTTGAAAACATCTAGGTTTAAATCTGTGTATAAACAGTTCAAAAAAAAGTTTAAACAGCTGAAGATAGACAAGAGCTCCGACAGTAAACTCAAAGAGTCATACAAGGAGTTAAAAAATGCATATAATGCACTTGAAGAGTATAAAACTGTTTTAGAGAATAAAGTTCAGAAAGAGATAAAAAAGAGACTCGAACACGAGATCCTGATGCTTGAAAAGATCAGGTTTATCACTATGGGAGAGATGATGGATGCAGTCGCTCATCAATGGGTCCAGCCGCTTTCTCTCATCTCGATGTATACCGACGATCTTAAACAAAATATTAAAGACGACACTATCGACAAAAACCATTTTTTAAAGAATCTGGACTCCATAGAAAAACAAAACGAGCATATGGAATCGACACTCAAAGAGTTTAGAAACTTTTTAAGTCCTGTCAATGACGACGACATGTTTAAACTCAATAAAGTAGTCAAAAGCTCTTTAAAACTCTTAGAAGACGAACTAGAATTCGCAGATATAAAGATCCAGTTTAAAAAAGATGAAGAGGTCTCCATAAAAGGAAACGGCAAAGAGTTACAACACGTCATCATAAACATCCTGCACAATGCAAAAGATGCCTTTACCATCAGAGAAAAAGAGGATCGTACCATACGGATATCTACAAAGCAAAAAGAGTCTAAAGTCATGCTTCAGATAGAAGACAATGCCGGGGGCATCGACGTGCTGATGCTTGATAAGATATTTAACCCTTATGTCACTACGAAAAAAGCTTTTGGAGGTTCAGGCATCGGTCTGTATATGAGCAAACTCATCATGGAAAAACACCATGCAGAGATCAGAGTCCAAAACTCTCAAGACGGAGCAGTATTTACTCTCTGTTTTGAGAAGTCATAGAGAGTGTTTTATTAGCTGTTTTTAAAAAGTGTCCCTTTATTATGGACACCTTCCATTAAAAATTCTCTTGCTGCCGAGAGGTCGTAACCGCTGCAGAGAAACATCTTTCTATTCTTGTCAAGAAGATAATCTGCTGCTTTGAGTTTTGTGACGATCCCGCCTGTTGCAAACTCGTTATTTGGTGTATGACTCTGATTTAATGCTTCTTTTGAAATACTATTTACTACTTTTAAAAGCTTTGCATCTTTATTTTCATGAGGATTTGAGTCATAGTAACCGTCTATATCGCTTAAAATAATGAGGATGTCTGAGTTTGTGTGATGTGCGACATGTGCTGAAAGCTGATCATTGTCTCCAAATACCTGATCCGGTGTCGTAGATATATCATTCTCGTTTATAATAGGAAGTATGTCGTTTTCCAGTGTCGTGTCTATGATCTGACGAAATATTTCCGTTCTTTTTCTTGAGTCAAAATCATCTTCGGTCAAAAGTATCTGAGAGATCTCAACCTCAAAGGTATCGAACTTCTTTTTATAACTACTCATAAGGATAGGCTGACCCACAGAGGCCAATACTTTTTTGCCGATCTGTTTTTTTCTGTCCAGTTTTAAAGAGGTGTATCCTGCAGCCACTGCGCCAGAACTCACTAAAATAACATCATATTTTTCTCTGATCTCAGCTATAAGTGTGACTAATTTCAACATCCTCACTTTTGCTATACTGTTTGACTCTGTTAAGACTCCGCTTCCGACTTTTATTACTATTCTTTTCATATTTCCCTTTCATCTTCATCGTAAATAACAGCAGTTCCTGCCAATAGGTCATGAAATGCTCTCTTATCTTTTCGAAATGCAACGATTATAAATCCAAGTAAAAATGGTATCGTTGAGATGATATACCCGAGTGAACGGGTAATAGCTTGTTTATTTGTTATATCATCAAATGTTTTTGCATCTACGATCTTAATTTTGACTATCTTTTTACCGGGAGTGGCACCACGCCATCTTCTCCAAAAAACGATAGTCACAACTAAAACAGATATCTCAAAGATAAGTTCCCACGTAAATGAGGTTTGAGGTTGGTGTGCAAGTGCTGCTGCGGCATTGCCGTTCATCGCATAGATCAAGTTTTGCTGATAGATTGAGAGGTCGAACCAGTTACCGTTACTTAAAAAGTAGATAACCACTGCCACGGGCAGAGCTAAGAAAAGAGTGTCTAAAAAAGAGGCGGTAAATCTTACCCAAAAACCTGCGTATTTTATATTATCCATATGCTAATCTTTTACTTTGTCGGCACCTGCGTAAATGTGCAGATGCCATAAAATTATATATGATAATTAGGAGCTTCCTGAGTGATGATGACATCATGAACGTGACTCTCTTTAAGTCCTGCACTCGTGATCTCTACAAACTCTGCCTTCTTCCAAAAATCTTCTATACTTTTACTTCCGCAGTATCCCATAGATGAACGAAGTCCACCCATCATCTGATGGATGATACCTGCGATGCTTCCACGGAAAGGTACGCGGCCTTCGATCCCTTCAGGAACCAGTTTATCAGCTGCCGTTCCCTCTTGGAAATATCTGTCGTTCGAACCTTTTTGCATCGCACCGATACTTCCCATACCGCGGTATGATTTGTATTGACGTCCTTGGAACATGATAGTCTCACCAGGAGATTCTTCAGTTCCTGCAAGAAGTGAACCTGCCATGATACAGCTTGCACCTACCGCAAGAGCTTTTGCAATGTCACCAGAGTACTTGATACCGCCGTCTGCGATAATAGGCACACCGTGTTTTCTACCTACTTCAGCACATTCATCGATAGCTGAGATCTGAGGAACACCTACACCCGCAACGATACGAGTCGTACAGATAGAACCCGGTCCGATACCGACTTTTACGCCGTCTACACCAGCAGTGATCAATGCTTCTGCAGCTTCTGCAGTCGCTATATTTCCTGCGATGACATCAACGACAAGAGTTTCTTTGATCTTTTTAACAGTGTCGATGATACCTTTTGAGTGACCGTGAGCAGAATCAAGAACAAGTACGTCACATCCTGCATCTACCAATGCTTTTGCACGGTCAAGCTGACCTACACCGATAGCTCCGCCGACTCTTAGTCTGCCGAAGTCATCTTTATTTGCATTTGGATACTCGATGCGTTTTTTGATATCTTTGATAGTCACAAGACCTTTTAAGAACCCGTCTTTATCGATGATAGGAAGTTTTTCGATCTTGTTTTTGTGCATGATATCAGCCGCTTCATCTAAAGATATTCCTTGTGTTGCAGTGATAAGAGGCATCTTAGTCATAACTTCTTTAGCAGTCTTACGCATATCTTTTTCAAAACGCATATCACGGTTTGTAAGGATCCCTAGAAGTTTGTTATGTCCGTCTACAACAGGAACACCCGAGATCTTATACTCGTTCATAAGAGCATCAGCTTCAGCCAAAGTAGCATCAGGATAGACATAGATAGGGTCGATAATGATCCCGCTCTCTGATTTTTTAACTTTTCTGATCTGCTTGCATTGTGTCTCGATATCCATATTCTTATGGATGATCCCGATACCGCCAAGACGTGCCATAGCGATAGCAGCGCGGTACTCAGTTACCGTATCCATCGCAGCTGAAACCATAGGAATATTTAAAGTGATGTTTTTTGTAAGTTTAGTCTCTAGGTTTACCTCTTTTGGTAAAACTTCTGAGTATTGTGGTACTAGTAGTACATCTTCAAATGTTAGGGCGCGTTTACGAATTCTCATGACTATCCTTGTATACGGTAAAAGTAGTGTAGTGTTTATATTTAAAATTATGCGATTATAACTTTTTTGTGGTTAAAAAAAGGTAAAGTGTTTTTTTCACCCTTAAGCTTTAAATTCCAAGCACCTTCATCGCCCCTCGAATAACCGGTACCATAGTCGTTTCAAGAGTTTTGTTCAGATTTAACGGCTGCATCGTCATCTTGATCGCCATAGAATAGGGATAATGTTTTTTTGCAAGTTTATTGAGCTCTTTTTTAAAGAGTTCATAAGATGATCTGTCAAAAACAGCATCGTTTTGTATCTCGTAAATGCTTTGAAACCCCATCTCGATATCTTCACTGCTAGCCTCTTTTAACCGTTGGACTATGACTTGAAGTATCTCTTTTCGTCCCAGATTCTCGCTTTGGTTGTAGTATTTAAAGTAGCGGTCAAAGTAGCTGTAATGATTTACTTCATCTTTATATATGTAGTGTGTAAGACCTGCTAGAACAGGTTCGTCAAGGCTTTTGGCATAGTCTTCAAACGCCCTGTACATAGTGGATGTCCCTGTCTCTACTATCATGCGTGCGAGCATCTCCAGACCGCGTGTCGGCTGAAAGGAACCGGTATTGCAAAGCGGCAGATAGAGTTCTAAAAACCTCTCATACGCTTTTTGCCAGGGAAACTCCGGCCATACATGTAAGACATATCTTTTTAATGCCTCTCCGTGCTGAATCTCCTCTTTTTCCCAGTCCTCCTGTAGCCATTGTACGGCTTTAGGGTTGTCATCATAGTACTCTGAGAGATTTTTTGCATATGTATCGGAGGTTATCTCGATAAACGATGCTATCGTAAGGAGTTGAAAAAGAAAGCTGTCGCCTCTCACCTTCTGCATATCTATTGCATTGTAATCGATATCTTTTTTATAATCCCATCTTGCCATTGTTGTTACCTCTTTTTATCAAAGTCACTTCATCTTAAGGCCGAAAAATTATCTTTAAAAATATTCTACTACATAATGGTTAATACAAAAAACCGGAATAAGGATCAAGATCTTTACATCCCTTCCATATTGAATGTAAACCCTTTTTTATTAAACACGTTCATACAGGCATCGACGACATCGGGATCATACGCACTGCCCCTTCCCCGTTCTATCTCTTCAAAGGCGACACTCAATCCCATCGCAGGACGGTACGGACGGTGTGAAGAGATCGCTTCTACGACATCTGCAACGGTAATGATCCTCGCCTCGAGCAAAATCGCGTCACCGATAAGTCCCTGCGGATAGCCTGTTCCGTCGATCTTTTCATGATGCTGCAGGATGATATCTGCGATCGGCCACGGAAACTTGATGTTTTTTAAGATGTCATATCCCGTCTGCGGATGCATCTGGATCAGTTTATACTCCAACTCGTTGAGCCTGCCCGGCTTGGAGAGGATCTCTGCCGGAACATGGATCTTTCCTAGATCATGGATCACCCCTGCGAACTCCACCCCTTTTATCTGTTTTGCAGAGAGGTTCATCTCCCTTGCAATTGCGGTTGCCAGTTCACTGACACGCCTTTGATGACCGGCAGTGTACGGATCTCGCGATTCAAGTGTAGCTGCGATAGCCTGAATGGACTCTTCCAGACTCTCTTGCAGCAGTAATGCCTGTTCTTCATGAGCAGCGCGTGCACGCAGATTGACAATACCGTATGCCAGATCACTTGCAAGCTCCTCTAAAAGTTTCACCTCTTCATCATCATAAGACTTGATCTCCGAAGAGTAGATGCACAATGCACCGAATGTCTTCTCCCCGTCAGATAAAGGGAGAGCAATGTTAGAGACATAACCAAGAGCCAAAGCACCCTCTTTCCAAGCTTTAAAAGCCGGGTCTACAGCGATATCATGACTGATATGTGTCTTGCCTGTACGTATGGCTCTTGCGACCGGCAGCTGTCCCTCTTGAACATCAGCCCAGCTTAAGTTCCGAATCCAAAAATGACGTTTTTGCAATCCTGCCCATGCTTTTGGTATGATCCTTTTTGTTTCATCATTATCTGCATAATCCACGACTGCCAGACTGTATTCACCCTTTTCAACTATGACTCGTGTGACCTCATGTATCAGCTCATCCTCACTGGAGGCTCTGACAAGTGCAAGGTTTCCTGCCGATAATGTTCTAAGAGCGCGATTTAAACGTTTTAAAGAAGACTCTGACTGCTTTCTTTCGGTTATATCCCTGTCTATCCCGCGGTAACCTGCGAACTCTCCGTTTTCTTCAAAGAAGGGTGTCCCGCTTGTCTCAAGAACGACATCATGTCCATCTTTATGAACATTGGTATTTTCTACTGAGATCAGCGGTGCACGTTTTTCTACATATTCCTGAAACATATCGACAAACTTTTTGACTTCACTTGGGGGCATGAGATCAAAAGGTGTTTTGCCTACTATCTCTTCAGGCTTATATCCAAGCAGTTTTTCGACCTGAGGACTGACGTATGTGTATTTACCATTCTTGTCGATCTCCCATATCCAGTCATTTGTCGATTCGACAAGTGAACGGAACTTCTCCTCACTTTTTCTCAGTAACTCCTGTGACTCTCGGCGCTCTGTAATATCCATGCCGATACCTATGACATTAACTCCATATTGTGTTTCGAGTCTATACCCTGTAATGCTATAGTAACGAACACCGCTTGTAAGGAGCATGCGGACTTCTGCAGATGCATAGCCTGTTTCAAAAGCTTTTTGAAGATTCTGCATCGCATAGGCTTTATCATCTT
This sequence comes from Sulfurimonas sp. HSL3-2, assembly GCF_039645965.1. Taxonomy (GTDB): domain Bacteria; phylum Campylobacterota; class Campylobacteria; order Campylobacterales; family Sulfurimonadaceae; genus Hydrocurvibacter; species Hydrocurvibacter mobilis. The sequence continues at coordinate 1,472,927 of NZ_CP147917.1, forward strand.
CATGCATGAAAGTCATAGCATTGACTCCCAATATCTCTTCTGATGAGAGTCCTGTCAGTTCTTCAAGTCTTCTGTTCCATTGTATCATGCCGGCATTTTGATCGACAAGAAAAAAGATACCCGGCAGACTTTGGATCAAAGTCTCAGAGAACATCTTTGTATCGCGAAACTTTTGTTCAGCCTTCTTACGCTGTGTTATATCTCGGATAAAACCTATGGCATTCCATCTGCCCTCTCTTTTTACGGCAGAAAGTGATAACTCGATAGGAAACTCCGTCCCGTCTTTTTTTAAAGCAGAAAGTTCGACAGTCTTACCGATAGCAGGGCCTTCCCCCGTCTTTTTAAAATGCTTAAAACCGATATGGTGGGCTTCTAAAAAACGCTTTGGAGTAAGAAGATCATGCAGTACCTGTCCAAGTACCTCTTTTTGTGAGTAACCGAAGATCTTTTCAGATGCAGGGTTCCAGTAAGATATCTTCCCCTCATCATCCATTATGATGATGGCATCTTGAGCAGAAGCGGTAATACTTCGAAACTTCTCTTCACTCTCAAGCAGCGACATCTCCATCTTTTTAAACTCGGTGATGTCTTCAAGTGTATGCATAGAGTAAAGGTGTTCGCCATGTTCGTCTGTGATGCAGTATGAGCGTGAACGAAGAAATCTGCCGTCTATCAGCAGCTCCTCTTCATGCCCTTTTGGAGTAAGAGTCTCTATCGCTTCGGCACAACTGTGAAGCGGAGCATCTGTCTTAGGAAACACCTCAAAATATTTGCGGCCGATGATCTCTCTAAACGGGATTCCCGCATATTTTTGATATGCTTTGTTACAGCGTAATATACGGAAATCTTTATCATGCATAAAGATCGCATCTTCAAATGAATCGATCGCAGACATCCACTCTTCATATGCATGCCCTACTCTCTCACATACCGTTTCATTCATCTTTTAACTCCGCATAACTCAAACAATCAAAAGAATTGATCTTTTTAACGACTATTGTAACACAAACAAGACTGATATTTGTTGACTACATCTATCCGTTTTTTCGCACAAGAGAGTTGTACTGAACTTTTGCCAGCCCGCCGTAAGAGAACCAGAGTGCGATCCAGTTTATTGCCAGCGTAAAAAATATGATACCAAATACCACTCCGCTATGCAGTTTTGCGAAAAGTGCAAATATTACAAGAAGTTGGTTTAACTGTCCGATGACACCCAGAAACAGTACGATCAGTACTGCCGAGACCAAGACACTCGTACCTAATGAGAGCCATGTGAGATGCTTTCTCTCTCTTTGACTTGGAACCCGTTCATAGTCTCTTACAAACTTGGATACGGCAGCAAGTACACTCACCATGATCGCTGCGATAGATGAGCCTATGCCTGCACTGTCTATCTCTGTAAGTGTCGTAAATACGGCAAGAAGTACAAGAGCAGCAGCATACGTGAATGTATAACGGATCACGTAGGGAAAAACTTTAACATCTTTAGTCATAATGTTCTCCTTTCAAAACTTTTTTAAAGCAAAAGAGAACATTATAACACATAATCAAATATGCCTGTTTTACTCAAACCTCTTTATACATTCATAACTTGCACCGTCGTGGCGTCGTGTGCTTTGCATCAATTCAAAAACCGTCTCTACTGTTCCTACTTCTTTTTCTTTATAAGCTTGAAGCATCTTGTCAAAAGCTGCTATGTCTTTGAGTGATTTTCCCCGCATCAATGTCACATGAGGGATGAACTGTTTTGCCTCGCCGAGTGAGAAAGCGTCATTTAGGGAGGAGACAAGAGAAGCTAGTTCTAGGCTCTCCCCTTTGGCGTAAAGGATCTTGTTTGACCCGAAGTAGTCCAAACCGCTGAGTTTAAAAGGCGCTATGGGTGCAAGAAGCAAAGAGAGCCTTTCGATCAACTCCTCTTCTGTGAACTTGTCTCCAAAAAAAGCTACGGTTACATGCAGGTTCTCACTCGGGATCCAACGCCCGTTGATGAGTCCGGAAAAATCCTCTTGCAGTCTATCGTAGTCGTAAAGTTTGGCTTTCATTGCTAAGAACAGAGGTTTCTTATGAGTCAGTTCTTTAAAGTGCCGATAATCCTCTTGTGAGTGGACAAAAACTACCACATCCATCTCGAGATCTGCTTTTAAAAAGCTCTCCTGTATCATCAAAAACACTTTCTCTTTTTCGAGTCCGCCGACACCGCATCCAAGTAGCGGGATGACAAGCTTCGGATCTTTTATCTGCTCGGTTTCGACTCTCTCCTTGAGTATCTCTATCATCTTGTTTAAAGCAGTCTGTATATGTTCATAAGAGGGCATCGGGCTTATTGAACTGTCGGAGTAGTTCATGACCGCTACATGTAAGGCATACAAAAAGTTAGTCGCAGTGCCCGGACTTGAGAGGACGACATCCCCCTGCTTTAGAGTTCCAGCTTTGTGTTTTAATGCATAAAGTTCCTGCTGATACTCCGACCCGCCGCAATGTTCATAAAACGCTCTGGAGACTCCGCTACCAAGACTCAGCTCGGTATTTGAAGCATTGACGATGAACGTCGCTTTCTCTTGGACGAGATCTCCCTGCTTTACCCTGAACTTCATAGTCCGTCTCTCCTCTAAAAAAAGTTAGATCTCATTATTCTTCCAAGCTTCCGCAGCTTCGACGATATTTGCAAATCCGCTGACCCGTCCGATGATAAAGATCTCATCAAAGACATAGCAGCAGACGTTGCCGTTAGGCTCAAGCATAAAGACGGCGTACTCATCACCCTTCACATCTTTTGAGATCACTCTCATGCCGTCGACCATGTCATTTATCTCGACGATCGCGTCATACTCGACATCAAGCAGTTGTTTGCCGTTACTTGTATATACAGCCATATTTTTACCTTTTTACAATAATTGAAACTATGTTTACATGTAAGAAAGCAAGATGCATTCTCAAAGTGCTACAATTATGCAAATCAAATTTTTGAAGTATGGGTAGAACTCAAATGATAGTATCTTTTAGCGAAGGGTTTTTACTAGGGCTTGGTGCTGCCATCCCTTTAGGTCCCATCAACATCCTCATCATGAATAACGCATTAAAAAGCTACAAGGCGGGAGTCGCTCTCGGTTTTGGAGCTATGAATGCCGACATACTTTATCTGTCTTTGATCTTAGCAGGATTTCTAAAACTTTTTAACAGCCCTGATATCTTGAATATCATAGGGGTTCTGGGAAGCTCTTTCTTACTCTATCTTGCATATGACATCTATAAAAACAGGGCTAAAAAAATAAAACTGCACACTCAGCCTATTCCCATCAAAAACCTCTCTAAGATCTATATTCAGGGAGTGTTGTTAACGCTTCTAAACCCCTACACCATCGTTTTTTGGTTTAGCATCGCAGGATATGCCGCGACTAAGAACCTGAACACGGGTTTTACCATACTCGGCATGATCAGTGCCATCACTCTTTGGACGACTTTAATGCCCTATCTGGTTCACAAGACAAAGCACAAGATATCTCAAAGAGCCGCAACATACCTCAGCATCTTCTCTGCACTCATTCTTTGCGGGTTTGCTCTATCGCTGTTTGTACATGTGATCTTTTAATCCGCGCTAAAAAAACCATATCAAAAAAACACTAAATAAAAATTACTATTAAAGAAAATAAAGAGTATAAATCCCCAAGCAAAGCTTGGAGATAAAAGAGGAAAAAAAGAAGTTTTACGCGTTATATTTTACTTGTTTTTCTAAACTCATAGCACCGTCGAAAAGCGTTTGCTCGTCGTATGCGTTTGCTATAAGCTGTAAGCCTACTGGCATTCCGTTTGCCGCATTTGCAACAGGTACAGAGATCGCCGGAAGACCTGCAAGGTTTACAGAGATAGTGTAGATGTCGCTTAGGTACATCTCTATCGGGCTTTCAAGTTCTCCGAACTTGTTTGCAGTGCTTGGAGCTACCGGTGAAAGGATAAGATCAACATCTTCAAATATCTTCGCATAGTTGTCTTTGATAAGGTGACGTACTTTTTGCGCTTTTACGTAGTAAGCATCGTAGTACCCGGAAGAAAGTACGAAGTTTCCAAGCATGATACGGCGTTTTACCTCATCTCCAAAACCTTCGCTGCGTGTCTGGATGAAAGTGTCTTCAAGGTTCTTGCCCACTTTACGGTTACCGTAACGGATACCGTCGTAACGTGCAAGGTTTGTAGTCGCTTCTGCAGTAGCTGTGATGTAGTAAGCAGAGATGTCGTATTTCGGGTTCATCATCTCTTTTTCTACGATGGTATGACCCGCAGCTTTTAGTGCTTCTATGGTGTCGGCATACGCTTTTTGAACATCGTCGCTTGCGTCTTTTACATACTCAGGAAGTACCGCGATACGAAGTTTTCTCTCAGGGTTCAGTTTGTCGCTGACTTTTTCGCATGCGATATTCGCACTTGTAGAATCTTTTTCATCGTAACCGCAGATGATATCGTAAAGGATCGCCGCATCTTCGACGTTTTGCGTCATCGGTCCGATCTGATCAAGACTAGAAGCGTACGCGCCAAGACCGTAACGGCTGACCCTACCGTAAGTAGGTTTCATCCCTACTATCCCACAAAATGCAGCAGGCTGACGGATAGACCCGCCCGTGTCGCTTCCAAGAGCTGCAATAGCAAGACCTGCAGCTACAGCTGCTGCGCTTCCGCCTGAACTTCCGCCCGGTACGCAGTCACGGTTTTTAGGGTTTAAAGTCTTACCGTAAAAACTGCTCTCAGTCGTAGAACCCATAGCGAACTCGTCCATATTTGTACGTCCAAACGGGCTAAGACCAGCGGAGAGCATCTTTTCGATGACAGTCGCGTTGTACGGAGCGATGTAGCCTTGAAGGATGTTCGAACCTGAAGTCACAGACCACTCTTTTACCTGGATGTTGTCTTTGATGGCGATAGGCACGCCCTCGCCTACATTGTTTACATCTATGTACGCGTTTAACTCTGGATCAGCTTCGATTTTGGCTTTGAGTTCGTCTTTAAATTTGTTTAGTTCGTCTTTACTAAGAGATAATGCTTCTTTTAATGTAATCACCGGTTTTCCTACATGTAAAAATTATTTTTTGTATTATATCGAAAAATGATTTTATTAATCTGATAGCGCCTTAATCGCCACCGCCGCAACTTCCGCCGCAGCTGCTATCTCCAAATCCGTCTGAGATGTTATCTCCGCCGATATCCCCAGAACATCCGCTTGAACATCCTATGTCACTCGCGCAGTATCCGTTTCCATACATCGGCGATGCAGGGTTTTTACAGTCGAGCACGTATGTGTAGCCGTCGGGGATGTTCAGCAAAGCGTCTATGCCAAAGAGCATGGGAAGTCTCTCAGGTGTAGAGGGACTGATGCTTTCATGTTTACACGCAAGCTGCCATGCGCGCTTGATCCCCTCGCCTGCCGATGTAGGGCTTTTCATCACCTCAGTGGGCGTATGGTGCAGGAACTTTCCTAGTGCTTTTGTACAAAACTCTTTATACTGACGGGTGGAGAGGATGAACTCATGCCACGCGACATCCACCACCTGAGAAGGCATAGCCACCATCTTTTGCTTTGCCATATTGCAGATATGGAAGTAGTCTTTTAGCGTGTCAAATACCGTCGTCACTTGCTCCTCGCTCAGATGAGGATAACGGCTTTGAAGCTTTTTTCGTAAAGAGGGATGAAAACGGTACCCCTGCAGGTATTCCAGCCGACTAGTGCGGCTGACTCTTTTGTAGATATAAAACATAAGACCCATAAAAAGGGCAAAATAGATTACTTTTTCCATGAAAAAAGTATAGCGAAATGTATTTATTTTTTTCTTTTATAGTGTTTTGAAACAGGAAATCAAACCTCATTGATTTCCTGTGTCTTGTTATATATCCACATTACCGATAGATGTTGAAATTTCATTAGTTTGAAAAACAACTCGATCCATCGCAGCACACTGATCCAGTACAGTGTGTTGATGTAGGAGTATAAACAGGGCCAAGTTGACTAGTTATTGTTTGAATAAAATTCTTACAGGAATTAGACAACTTTCCTTGTCGATTTTCTAATTCTCTTGTCTTGTCCATTAGCTTCTGAAAATCCAAAGTGATCCCAGCTTCATAACCAGCAAATAATGCTTCATAAATAATGTTCAATGATTCTTCTTTCTCCTGACCTTCACAAGCCATCGCCGGAAAGCTGAATGTGGCAATCAAGAGAACTACGATAAAAACTTTGAACCTTCTGAGTAGATTTGACATGTGTGAATCCTCCTTTATTTAAGTGATTCATTTACTCTTAAAAGAGCTTTTTTGTTTAGCATGTGTCATCCTAAACTACATATCTAGTGCAGAACTATTTATCCTACAAATACTATAACATATATATATTAAACAAAAAAATTTTAAACTTTACAACCAATCCAGACTTAATAATAATATAATAATACAAATACAAAAAAGGGATGAAGTATGGAAGAACAGATATCGCAGAACAGTCCGCTGGTAAAAAAGACGACGGCTGTTTTGTTTATCGTATTTTTTGCCATGTTCATCCACTTCAAGCCTTACGAACACAACGGTGAGGTCATACATGGCGCAGGGCATATGATCTTTGCTCTTTACAATTTTATAATCTACCAGACACTCGGGATAGTACATGAAGGAGGTCACGGCGTATGTTATGTGCTTCCGTGTCCTGAGTTTATCATGGTACTTAACGGCACACTATTTCAGTGGCTGTTTCCCTTTCTCATCGGTTACTATTATAAAAGACGGGGACAGATGCTCGGTTATTATATCGGGCTTTTTTTTCTAGGTATGTCTATGCAGTACACTGCTTGGTACATCAGTACCGCACATGAAGGGCTCTACATGAGTGCAGACAAATCATTTTTAGGAGTAGACGGCTATCATGATTTCAACTATATGCTCTCGGCATTAGGGCTGTTGGAGTATGAGCGCAGCATCACCTTTTTGACAAAAGCAGCATCTTACATACTTATGTTTTACAGTGTCATAGCCATGTATCTTTTTGCATTTCTCTCATCGCCTCTTACAAGTAAAAGCAGACTGTCGCGAAGAGAGCGCCACATACAGCGATCTCGCGAGAATGAAAGAGATAACACTAGCTTAGAAGAGGAGTGAAGACACTTCATACCCCTGCAAGGGAAAAGACTCTCTTTGCAGAGTCGTTTTTCGAGAGTGTGAGACGTATGACGCTCTGCTCATATGCTTCGAGTGAATGGGGAACGTTGGCATCGAAATAGATCATATCGCCGCTTAAAAGTTCTGCACTCTCCTCTAAAGAATCGATGCGGACTCTGCCCGCTAAAACCATGATGGTTATCGCACCGGGAGCCGTGTGTTCGCGCATCGTGTTGCCCTCTGCCATGCAGATGCGGATCTCTTTGGAAAAAGGGGTCTCGAACATCTTATCGATCTGCACTTTTTCGCCGAAACGGGTATCTTTCAAGAATCTCATAGTATCCATATAAAGCCTTTTTTTGATTGGCAGTATAGAGGATTATTGAGTATTAAAGATTGATACTGATCAAGTTTTTACAGATAGTTACTCGAGCTCACTACGTTTGCGCTGCAGACGTTCAACAGTATGTACAAAGGTGTTCAAAGGCAATCCATACTGCTCTACCTTTGTTTTCGCTGCTTCAAAACTCGATTCACTCATGATCTCTCTGACGTTTATGCATGTCCGAACCACATCAAGCGCTTTGATGTAGTGAAGGTACTCTTTAGCCTCATCAGCATCCATATTGTCAAGATAACGTACGGTATTTACAAAGATATCATTGAAATTCCAGTGTTCAAAGAGCATTGCCGCTATCTCGGCAGAAGTAAAGTCGGTAAAAAAGCGTTCAGTCTGCGTAATCCCCTCTTGTGCGATCATCTCCGAGAACTGTGCTACATATTCGCTCTCGGCCACCTCTTTTGCGATAATGATCTTACCCATCTCCATTAAAAAAGCGATGGGAATGAGGTCTCTGGACATCTCTACATCGATGCTCATATACCACTGAAACATCAAAGCACTCTGCAGTGAACTGACCTCTTGAAACTCGGCATTATTAAGACCGTAGGGGGACATGTCGAAACTGAAACTCTGGTCGATCAGTGACTTTAGTACAAACCCGCGTATCTGCGCGGAACCAAAAAGGATAACGGCCTGCGTTACCGATACGATGTTTCTCCTCATACCATAGTAAGGTGCGTTGACGCGTGCCAAAATATCCGCCGTAAGTACGGGGTCTTTCTCGATGATCTTTGAAAGCACACGCATGTCCGGTTCACCCTCAGCATACAACTTTTCAATTTCCAAAACCGATTCGGGAAGAGGAGGCAGTGACTCTATAAGGTTGACTATGGTCTCAAACTCCAATCTACGCTCCTTGGCACCCTTTTATATTGCAGTAATTGTATCAAAATTTGATGGCGGATGTTTAGTAAATAAACGGTATCAAACGATAGCGTACCTGCTTTGCATAATCTTTATACCCCGACAGTTCTTCCTGAAGAGTCCGGTCTTCTAAAGCGGTTCTGATCACTGTAATGATGAGCGCCGCCATGGCAGGGATGAGTATCCATACCGAGCTAAAGGCCAACACCATGCCCGGAAGTGCCAGCAGATTTCCGGCATAGCCGGGATGGCGCACGAAGCGATAAGGGCCGCTGTCACAGACCGTATGTCCCCTATCCTTTTGGATATACACCGTAGTGGAGAAAAAGCGGTTCTCTATGAAAGCCCAGGTGGCAAATGCGTACCCAAGTGCGATGAGAACAAGACCGAGAATGTTAAACCATGTCGAAAACAGAGGTGTCCACTCATAGCGGTGGTCGAGTCCCGCGACGATAACAAGGGGGAATGAGAAACTCACTGCCATCAGTGGAGCCAGCACCTTATCCCACGGCTTCGCATTCTGCAGTTTTTCAAAGTTGACCCGTTCTGCCAGCAGACCCGGATGCCGCCATTCCGTCAATATGCGCCCACCGATGCCGGATACTAGTATCAAGAAAGTATATATCCACGCCTGCCACCACCAAAGATCCCCTCCGCACACCAAGAGCAAAAGAGGGATGAAAAGATAGACCAAAATCATACGAATCCACTGAAAAGGAGTCATTGTCTGAACACTCTGTTGATCGTTTGTCTGTGATGCCATAGCCTTCCTCCCGATACTATTTACGAATATTATATATCAAACAGCTTGCATATTACTAAACGGGAGTCCATCCGCTGATATCATCGGGAACACCAAGGTCGCTCGGGTCAAGAGGGTCACCCATCTCGGGATGCATGACCGTAAATGAGCTGTCGTTGGCAACTCCCTCTATGGCATCTACTAGAGTATCGTAACGTCCCAAGTCATGTTCATCATAGTAAGGATGGTAACTGCCATCGACATGTTTAACAATATAAAAAGTCCCTACAACTGTATTGAAATAGAGTATTTTTGTCATCACATCCCTTTTGGTGTAAATTACCGCTTCACTATTTATCTAACGAATATTATATATCAAATAATTTCTAATTTGTTCACTTTATAAAAAGTGGATCTTTAACACTTGGATGTAGTTTCTAGTGTATTTTTTTTATTTTTGATACCCATTTTATACCTAAATAACCATCTTTTATATATTCATTTACTTTATCTGAAACTTCCATTTTTCCATATGTTGAAGTGGGTACTTCCCTTTCTTCGCACCCTGAATAAGTTACATAATATAAATGACCACGTCCTGACTTATTATATGCACTACCTACTCTTTTGCTTTCAACAAATCCTTCAACTATTTTAGGTTTAGATTTATCAAAGTACATATTAATTTCTTTTAAACTGACTGCTACTGTTAAAGACAAACCAACTACTCCTAGCAGTGTATTTACCATAAGTTCTGATAGTGAATATGTACTTTTAGAAGAAAAAATAAAAATGATATATGGAATGATTACAATCAATGTAATTGTCAAAGACAACATCACAAATTTATACTTATTTATTAGAAACGGAAGATCAACTATATTTACCAACCCTGCTTCGGATAATAATTGAAGCATTCCATTCATAAAAAGAGCAATAGTTATAGCAAAGACAATATGATGTAACTTATTAGAATCATTCAAATCCTTAGTTGTATTTTTCCTTTTTAAAACATAAATAATATATATTATAAGGAGTGTGACAATGACCCCTATTCTTGTGATTGGCATATATATGATAAATAGTATCCTGAAAAAATCTCTAAAGAATTCTAGTGGAAAAACAAATCCGAAAATTAAACATACAATTAAAAATGTAAAAAATAATCTTACGCCTAAATCCCTATTGTACATTTACAATACCTTATATTGTTATATTTAAAATCGTCGTAGTAAGGGTGGTAACTGCTATCAACCGCTTACATACAAAGATAAAAGTGGATTTTCAACCCCTGGGGTGTATTTTGCTTTTTTGCCTTGTTTTACAAGAGCTACACCAATAGCCGACTTCTGTGAATTGCGAAAAGAAGCCAATCTTAGCGAAAGGGCTAGATATAAGGAGGACGAAAGTATCAAGAGTGTGATGAATAGATATATGATTGTTTCCTTGCTTAGACTGCTAACCTTTAAAATGAGCAATCAAAAAGCCGCTCGCGGGTTTTTGATTGACTCGACTGATTTGTTGGGTTATTTCGCTAACTTCCTGATTTCTTCCTCATTAGAAGGAGTTGCATCAGTAATTGCCACAAGATGAGGTGTAATAGTTACATCTTTTTCCCATAGCTTTGCCTTAACCGAAGCCAATGCTTGTAGAGCAGATTGTATGGCTGTTTGATCTATTTCTGAAGTCATAGGAATCAGATTAGTTACACCTTCAGAATCAATACCAATAATATCAACTGAGATTCCACCAGATAAGTTACCTTGATTAGCTTCTATTCCAAGGGAAAGAATACTTCCAAGATTAAGGTTTGCTTTGTTGGTTTTCACCTCTGCTTTTATACGTAAGCCAACACCTATTCGCCCATTCCCAAGAAATTTTCCCGTACTATCAAGTACTTCTTCGACTCTATATTTCATATAGTCCATTACAACACTATATTCACCTGTTTCTCCTGATATACTGGCTGTCAAATAGCTTACATTACCAGATCTGTCGAGTTTTTTGACAGATACTTGAGATGATTGAATTGGCAACAAACTTCTTTTTTCTTTTTTATCAGAGATTGATGCCCAATACACTTCTTTTTCAGTATTAGTTGAAGAGTCGTATTTTTTAACTTTTGACACAGGGAGCGGATCAATTGTTCGATAACCTTGATAGGAAGATTCATTAATGCCTTCTGGTATCACGGCCTTTGTTTGCATTGAAGCACAACCTGTTAACAGTATTATGCTCAATGTTAACATACTTTTTTTCATGATTTTCATCGTAGCTCCTTTAATTAATTGTGTGTACGCAACCTAACGTATAAAATGAGCAATAAAAAAGCTACTCACTAATTTTTGATTGGCTACTAACTATTTATTCAAAAACCATTATATATTAAACAACTTGAATAAAGCTAAATATATGAACACATAAAATGTTTATTTTAATGAGAAAAATGGAGAAGTTAAGGAGAGAATAAAACTCATTTCGACTGGTTTTGCTAAACGGGAGTCCATCCGCTGATATCATCGGGAACACCCAGGTCACTTGGGTCAAGCGGGTCACCCATCTCGGGATGCATTACCGTAAATGAGCTGTCATTAGCAACTCCCTCTATGGCATCTACCAGAGTATCGTAACGTCCCAAGTCATGTTCATCATAGTAAGGATGGTAACTGCCATGGATATCTTTTACAATGTAAAAAGTCCCTACTACCGTATTAAAATAGAGTAATTTTGTCATTTTAGTCCTATTTCCTTAAAAGTGGAGATTCAACCTCAGGGGTGTATTTTTAATGGATTGCTAATAGTTTTGATTTTTTCAATCATTTCTTTCCCTTTCAGGCTGATTTTAAGATATAACGTTTGAATTCACCGACAGTTTTCCTGTTCGGTGCTAGGATTTGTTAAGAGTCATTTTCAACATGTTTTTGAATTAAATCTTTAACAAACTCAGGTATACTCTTATGTGATTGTTTAGCATTGCTTTTTAAAAGTTCATATTTTGCAATTTCATCTTCTTCCCAAATTAAATCAACTCGTCTTACTTGTTTCATTGCAATATGCTCATAGTCTTCAGGATAAGCCCAATAGCATGATAAACATACTTTTTCATTTTTTTCATTTTTCCAATTTTCACAGTTCTCACATGACCATGATTTGGCACGATTTGCAGAGGCAGATAAAAGCATAAATTCTTCAGATTCAAATTTTCCATTTCCATCGCCAAAGACTTCAAAAGGTATTCTATGATCAATTTGTAGATTTTTCTCTTCTGTAGTTTCTAAGTAAATAAAACATTTACATCCATATTTTGCAATTAGTTCTTCTTTTATTTTTTTTGATAGAGCTGTTCTACCAGATAATTTTGAAAAACGAGCTTCTTCAAAATTTCCAAATTTATAAGCTGCAATTTTTTTACCATTTCTATCATCAACTTTATAAGTTTCTATTGGAATACCCTGTTCTCTTACATCTCTTACTGCTCTAGGTGGATGGTCATATCCATACTTAATCTTTAAATCTTCAGTTGTTATAAATCCATGCTTTAATATATGGTCGATTACTGTTTTTGCACGTTTAGCCGTTATTGATTTTAATAAATCTAAAAATTCTTTAGGATAATCAGGCATACTTTTTCTCTGCTGTAATTAAAGTGTTTTGGTTTGAATAAGTGATTCTTTCTTGTAAAGCAGGTGATAAATATAATGATTCATAAGTTATATCTTGTTTTCCAAGTAGCGTTGCTTGAGAAGAGCGACCAGCATTAACTTCTAAGTGTTTTAAATTTAAATGCTTAGGCATGGGTTCTCCGTATTTTTTATCTCCTAGTCTTCCATCATAACTGATTATAAAAGAAATGTTTTTATTATTTAGCTCTTCTAGAAAGTTTATGAACTCATTATGATCTATACCTGAATAATATCTTGAATCTCTATTCGAACAAACGCCTTGATACGGTGGATCCATATATACTAAATCTTTTTCAGTCACATCATTAATTAATAATTTATAATCTTCAGATTTAAACTGTACCTTACCTTTTAGTAAAGATGAAACACCTTTAATATTTTTATTCATTCTATCAGGCATAGCTCCTTTTCGTCTTTTATCAGGACTTTGATTAAATTCCCCATTTTTGTTATATCTTACTGCTCCTTTTGCACATCTTGCCATGAGATATAAAAATAATGAACTGTCTTTGGATTTATTAAATTTTTCTCTTATTTCGAAGTAATGTTCAACACTATTTAGATGTTGTTCATTCCAAATTTTTTCATAGTTACTTGAAATTTTATCTGGATGTTCTACAATCAGTTCTAATAAATCTAATAGAGGTTTATTTAGGTCATTAATAATAAATTTTTTTGCATATCTATAATGTGCAGCGGCTACACTAATTGCTGCTGAACCTGCAAATGGCTCAATCAATGTTTCAATATCTGATGGAAAATACTGAAGGATTTGTGAAGCCAAATTTCTTTTACTTCCTTGATACTGTATCGGATGTGGTAATTTCATAAGGTTCTCCTTCTAATTAGTTTGTATTATATCAATTATTCGTATAGGACATGGTTAATATTACAAATTGTCATATTATTATGACTTTTAACGTTTAAAATGAGCAGTCAAAAAGCCGCATGCGGTTTTTTGACTGCTCTCTACTAATTTGTTAAACATTGGCAGTTTTTTTCCAAATATAAGTATCCGTGTTAATTTTATTATTTTTATTTGAATGACCTGCCCAACGCCCAAGCATATTTGCCGAATTAACTATTTTTAGTTGAAATGCGCCATGGTAGCCAAGCGGATCTTTTTTGTCCCAGTAGTTACCTGTTAAATATGAATTTTTGCTTTTGGCGAAAAAGCAATAAGTACGACTATTCGCTTTGTACTCACAAAAGATATAATTGCTAAATTGATAGATATTTGCTGTTTGTTTTCTACCTATCGGATTAATAAAATCTTGACTATCTGTTTCCCAATAAACATCCCAACTACCAGAAAGAGAAGGAGGTAAGTTTCTAAAAATTGCCCTGCTGACTGGATTAATGTAACTCAGCCACTTAACTAAAATTGGGGCAAGATTTAAATCCAAAATTAGTTTAACTACAATTCCTACCACAAAAATCAGAACCCCACTAACTAGGGACATAAAGTTAAATTCCATATTTCTCCATACTTCTTATGTCTAACGTTTAAGCTGTGGGGTGCGACGTAAGAAGCGTCCCACACGAGCACCTTGGTTAGGCGCTTATAGTTCACTAACTGCTTGTTCTGGTTTAATATTATTTCCAGCTGCATCAGTTAATGGATAAATATTTTTACATGGTTTGCAGTAATAACCCCAACCTGCATGATATTTATTATAAGCACCTATAGGTATTTTGCAGTTTGGGCAATGTGGGTTTTTATCTTTATCCCAATAAATGCCATACTTAAGTTGAAATTCGCTTTTCTTTCGAGTAACCCAAAACAAAGCCAAAAATATAATATTGAGAGCTAATGATGCTAACAACACAGAAATGAGTAATGATTTTGATAAACTGGCTTCTAAGGCAGGTAAAATAGCAGGGCCTACTTTAAATGAGACCCAGATAAGAATTACACTAACAGACAGCGCTAAACCTTCTGCCGCTCTAGCTATTAGTGCTTCTTTTACTTTTTCTCCGAAACTCATAAGTATCCCTTTAGTTTTTTATTAACGCCTAACTATTTATTTAACGAACATTATATATCAAACAACTTGAACAAAGCTAAATAGATAAACAAAAAAAATGAGAAATTAGAGTGAAAAAAGAAATTAATGAAGAAGCAAAGCTTAGTGCTTTGCTTTTTTGCCTTGTTTTACAAGAGCTATGCCTATGCCTATGATGACGAAGATGACGCCTATAGTCTCTATGATGAAGCTCATAGAAACCGGTTGAGTAAAGTCAAGCATTTACTTTACTACCTTTGCACAACGCTCACATACACACTCTTCGTTTGCCGCTTGGAACTTCCAGCATCTTGGACATTTTGCTCTTGTCGCTTTTACGACTACGAACTCATCGCCATCTACCGTAAAGTGACCAAGCTCTTCATCTGCAACGTCGTTGTTGTTTACGCTTGAAACGACGAACCAGTCTTCAGCTTCTGTCGCGTTCATAGAAAGAAGGATGTTTGAACCAGTAGAGATCTCGACCTCTAGTGTGCTTTTTATCTTCTTCTCTTTTTTAAGCGCATCGACGATCTCGAAGAATGCGTCTCTTGCTTTTAGCATATATGCTTCGTTGAACTCAGAAGCTTCTACATGTAAAGGTGCGTACTCAAGGTCGAAAATGTCCTCTGCGTCGCCTTTTATGACAGCAGGAGCGTTTTCTAAGATCTCATCAGCCGTATATGTTAGTATCGGCGCGATGATAGTCAGAAGCGATTTAGCGATGATAGCTAACGCACTCTGAGATGAACGTCTGTGCATATCGTCTTTTGCATCACAGTAGAGTCTGTCTTTTGTGATGTCGATGTAGATACCGCTCAGGTCGTTTACGACAAAGTTGTTCAGCAGGCTCATCGCTTGGACGAAGTTGTACTCGTTGAAGTTCTTCATCACGTCTGCGAATACTTTACTTGCTTTTGCCAGTACCCATCTGTCTAGAACGCCCATATCTTTTACATCTACAAGCGTCTCTAAGTCGTTGATGTTTGCAAGCATAATACGGAATGTATTACGAAGCTTACGGTAGTTCTCCGCTATCTGTTTTAAGATGTCGTCAGAGATTTTGAGGTCCCCTTGGTAGTCGCTTGATGCGACCCATAGTCTAAGGATCTCAGAACCGAACTCTTTGAGTACTTTATCAGGTGCTACGACGTTGCCTTTAGACTTACTCATCTTCTCACCTTTGGCATCGACCGTGAAACCGTGAGTAAGAACTGTCTTATAAGGCGCTTTGTGTTGTACAGCCGCACTTAGAAAAAGTGAAGACTGGAACCATCCGCGGTGCTGATCGCTACCCTCAAGGTAGATATCTGCAGGGTATTCGCCCGCGTCGTAGTTGCGAGATTTTAGTACCGCGTTCCAAGTCGAACCGCTGTCAAACCAAACATCCAGGATGTCTGTGACTTTTTCAAGCTCTTCAGGTTTGTAGCCGCTTCCCGGGTAAAGAAGTTCAGCGATATCCATAGAGTACCAAACGTCACTTCCCTGCATCTCAAATATCATCGCAACGAAGTTCAGTACTTTCTCATCCAGCAGTACTTCGCCGGTAGCTTTCACTCTGAAAAACGCGATAGGCACACCCCAGTCACGCTGACGAGAGATACACCAGTCTGGACGGTTCGCTACCATAGAGTTTAGACGGTTACGTCCTGTCTCAGGGTAAAAAGCTGTCTTTGCCACTTCATCTGAAGCGATCTGGCGTAGAGTCTTGCTCTCACCTTTTGGAGTCTCATCCACAGAGATGAACCACTGCTTAGTCGCTCTATAGATAAGCGGAGTATGGCTTCTCCAACAGTGCGGGTACGAGTGCACAAAACGGCTTACATGTAAGACGCTTTCCCCTAGTAGCTCGATGATAGCTTCGTTTGATTTGAAGATATGCTTGCCTACGAACTCTTCTGCGTTAGGCATCAGTTTCAGTCCTACTACAGTCTCGTCGTAACATCCGGTCTCATCGACAGGCATGATGACTTCAAGGTCATACTTTAGACCTACACGGTAGTCATCCTCACCGTGACCCGGTGCAGTGTGAACCGCTCCAGTACCATTGTCCATAAGAACGTGCTCGCCAAGGACGAGTTGAGAGTCTCTGCCGTTTAGCGGGTTGACAGCTTTCAGGTTTTCAAACACGGTCGCATCGAAAGTCTGAGCTATCTCGCCTTTTAGTATGCCTGCTTTTACTAGTGCATCGTGCAGTTTTTCCGCCACGATGTAACCGTCAGTCGTGAGAGCATACTTCTCTTCAGGGTTTAGTGAGATACCCGTGTTTGAAGGGATGGTCCAAGGAGTCGTCGTCCAGATAACGAACGCTGCCTTGCCGTTGATGCCCACTTTTGCTTTTGCGTCGTCGCTTAACTCGAATGCGATGTAGATAGAGTAGTCCTCTTTGTCTTGGTACTCTACTTCAGCTTCTGCAAGTGCAGTTCTCTCAGCCCAGCTCCAAAAAACAGGTTTTGAACGCTCGATGAGAAGACCTTTGTTCGCTACTTCACATAGAGTTCTGTAGATGTTTGCCTCGAACTTATAATCCATAGTCACGTATGGATTTTCCCAGTCTGCAATGATACCCATCTGTTTAAATTCACCGCGTTGGATGTCAACAAATTTTGCAGCGTGGTCACGACAAAGTTTTCTGATCTCAGAAGTCTCTAAAAGCTCTTTTTTCTGCTTACCGCCGAGTTTTTTCTCTACTTGCTGCTCGATCGGCAGACCATGACAGTCCCAGCCCGGAGTCAAACGCACCGATTTTCCTGCAAAATAGTTCTGTTTTACGATAATGTCTTTTAATATTTTATTGAGTGCGTGACCGATATGGATGTTTCCGTTTGCATACGGAGGACCATCGTGCAGCGTAAAAGACTCTCTGTCTTTACGTTTGTTTTTCATCTTTGTGTACACATCTTTTGCGTACCAAGATTCATACCTCTTAGGCTCGTTTTGTGGGAGATTACCACGCATCGGAAATTCTGTTGTAGGTAAAAGAAGGGTATCTTTATAGTCCATTTAGACCTCATTATCAATATTTTAAAATTGTTGGATTATACCTTTTATGTGTTTAAAACATACTGATATGGTATAATCCATCATCTAGATATCAAGGTTTTCTCAATGAAGTTCAATGTTTTGTTTGTCGGTAGTAAATTTTCAAATAACACTTATCTAAAAGATTACATACTCAGGGAGATAAATAAAAAGATATCTCATATAGACTCTATGACCTTTTATCTTGAAAATGACAACTCTCTGTTTTTACACTTAGAACGTGAACTTTCCGTTGATACAAAACTACTCATCATCACGACAAAACAAAACTTCAGCGTCGTCGGTAAGCTTTTATGTACCGTGACTGCGGACAACCAGATACTTAAAGAGAACATGCTGCTTCCTTCACAGTGTACTGTCTTTGAGGACCAGACCTATCTTTTAAACTACAATAACAGCGTTATCAACGTCTTACATGTAGACGAACTTACAGAGTTTCCAAGACTGCTTTTAGAGGATGAGAACTCAAGTGCGACCATACACCTTTTCGGTGAGGACAAAGAGAGTGCAAAAGCGCTTATCTCCCCGATCGCGCAGACAAATGAGGTCAAGATCGATATTACTGACATCGTAGAGGGCTGGCTGCGCATAGATGTGACAAGCAGAAAGTACGGAAACATCACGCAGTTCATCTCCTCTACCAAACAGCTTCTCAGCACTAAGATCATCGCGGCATCCAACATCCCCGCATACATCATAGAGAAGATGCACTATGCACAGAGAAAACTCACATTTTCCGAAAGCTGTACGGGAGGGCTTTTAGCCTATATGTTCACAAAAGAGAGCGGAGCTTCAAATATGTTCGACGGTTCTTTAGTGACCTACTCCAATGCATTAAAAGAGAACTGGCTTGCAGTCGAGCACGCTACGCTTGAAAAACATGGAGCGGTAAGCGAGCAGGTAGTAAGAGAGATGAGCGACGGGGCACTCAACGTCAGCTATGCCAACTATGCTGTCGCCATAAGCGGTGTAGCAGGTCCAACAGGCGGTACGGAAGAGAAACCTGTAGGGACTGTATACATTAGTGTAAGAAGCAGAGATAACGAGCAGACACAGAAACTCTCTCTTTACGGTGACAGAAGATATATACAAGAACAGAGCGCTTTATATGCTATTAAAATGCTCTTAGAAATCGATAAAAAACTTTTTTTTACAAATTAGCCAAAAACTCTTGACAAAAAAATGCATTTTACATATAATTTCGCCCTCACAAGCATGGTGAGAACAACATGTCTCGTTAGCTCAGCTGGTAGAGCACGTCACTTTTAATGATGTGGCCGATGGTTCGAATCCATCACGGGACACCATTTATATTTTTAGGTTGCAGCGGTAGTTCAGCTGGTTAGAATACCTGCCTGTCACGCAGGGGGTCGCGGGTTCGAATCCCGTCCGCTGCGCCATCTAAAAACTTGAGTGGGCGTTTAGCTCAGTTGGTAGAGCGCTACCCTTACAAGGTAGATGTCACAAGTTCGAGTCTTGTAATGCCCACCATTATTTATAAGCCTTTTGTTTATGAAAGTGACCCTTTCGTCTAGTGGCCAAGGACACTATCACTTCATGGTAGGAACAGAGGTTCAAATCCTTTAGGGGTCGCCATTACATGGTGTTTATATTCTCTTTTTTAAGAGGGCGTTTAGCTCAGTTGGTAGAGCGCTACCCTTACAAGGTAGATGTCACAAGTTCGAGTCTTGTAATGCCCACCATCATTTATAGGTTGCAGCGGTAGTTCAGCTGGTTAGAATACCTGCCTGTCACGCAGGGGGTCGCGGGTTCGAATCCCGTCCGCTGCGCCACCTTTAATTTCTTCACAACATCAATTTCAAACAATCAAAATACAATTTTTTTACGGCTTTTTCTTAAAAATATCGCCTATATCTACAGGAAACGGAAATACAAGCGTATTTGTCTTGTCATTTGAGATATCGCTCATCGTTTGAAGATAACGAAGCTGTATACCAAGGTCGTTCTGGCTTAGTTTCTGCGCTGCTGCGAGTATGTTCTCACTGGCTTCAAGCTCACCTTTTGAGTTTATGACTTTAGAACGGCGTTCACGCTCCGCTTCTGCCTGTTTTGCTATCGCGCGTATCATACTTTCATCCAGATCTATATGCTTGATCTCGACGTTTGATATCTTGATCCCCCATGCATCTGTACGCTTGTCGAGTATCTCCTGAATATCGGAGTTCAAACGCTCACGCTCTGCAAGCATCTCATCGAGCTCATGTCCGCCTAGAACCGAACGCAGAGTAGTCTGTGCCAGCTGGCTTGTCGCATCGTGAAAGTCCTCCACTTGGATGATCGCTTTTTCAGGATCGATGACGCGAAAATAGACCACGGCGTTTACATGTACGGACACATTGTCATGCGAGATGACGTCTTGGGTCGGGACATCAAGTACTATGGTACGAAGATCGACTTTGACCATCTGCTGGATAACAGGGATAAGTATGATCAGTCCCGGACCCTTGATACCCGTAAAACGGCCGAGCGTAAAGACGACCCCGCGTTGATATTCCCGTAAGACACGCACGGACATCATTAAAAACGCGACGACAAATATAACTATGTAGACTCCGGTGATCGGTATATTGATAAACATCACTTACTCCTGTATTGATTTTACTTTCAATGTAAGGCCGTGAAGTCCTATGACTTGGACCTCCTGTCCTTCATGAAGTTTTTCTTGGCTGAGGGCATTCCATATCTCACCGTGACACATGACATGATAACCGTCATCATATATGTCCATGACCTCTCCAATCGAGCCGACCATCTCTTCGGCACCGCTTACTATTTTTGCTTCCCTTGAAGTTATAAACAGTTTCATCACCATAATGAAAAATGCAAGACTTACCAGACTAAAAGCTATGACCAGAGGGATTGAGACACTGTTGCCAAGCGTATCTGCGTCAAAGAGCAGGAATGAACCGAAGGCAAAAGCGATGACACCGCCGATGCCAAGTACTCCAAATCCCGCTACAAAGACCTCTATAATCATAAAACTGATACCTAAGATGATAAGCAGCAGTCCCGCATAATTAAACGGGATCATATTGAGAGCATAGAGTGCAACGATACCGCAGATCACTCCGATGACTCCCGGAAGCACGGCACCCGGATTCATCAGCTCAAAGAAGATACCGTACACGGCTATAAGCAGGAGGATATATGCGATATTTGGATTTGTGATCATATATAAGAACTTCGTCTTCCAATCAGGTTCATAACGAAGTATGATCGCACCTTTTGTATCTAAGACGACTTTGTTGTTTGAGACTTTTACGACTCTGCCGTTAAGCTTGCCAAGCAGATCATGAACATCTTCGGCGACGATATCTATGACACCGATACGAAGAGCCTCTTTAGCTGAGATGCTTTTTGCATTTAGGACTGCATCAAGCGCCCACGATACGTTTCTGTCACTCAGTTCTGCGAGACTTTTTATGTACGCAGTGGCATCGTTTATCGCTTTTCTCTCAGGTGTTGAGAGCACCTCTTTCGTGCCTGAAGGTGTCGGAAGCATACTAATAGGCGTGGCTGCCCCGATATTTGTTCCCGGAGCCATAGCAGCAACATTAGACGCATACATAAGGTAAGTTCCCGCACTCGCTGCGCGTGCACCTTTTGGATATACGTACATGATGACGGGGATATGGCTGTTCGTGATATCTTGGATCATCTCCCGCATAGAGGTCGAGAGTCCTCCGGGAGTGTCAAGCTTGACAAGTATCATCTGCGCGTCTTCTTTGACGGCTTTTTCTATGCCGCCTTTAAGGTATTCGCTGCTGGCAGGACCGATCGCTCCTTTTACCTCCAGCTCTACGACAATAGAAGAGGCAGCAAAAAGCGGTGATAATGTAAGGAATAATAGTAAAAGTAATCTTTTCATAACTATGCACCTTCCAATCAGGTATTGAGTAGCATATCATAGAAACAATAACAATTACTTATACTATCAAAGATAGTTCCTCAAAGTCAAGCGGAAGTCGGGCAAAAGTGAAGCTTAGAAGAACACTCCGTTGAGACCTTTGTTTGAAACTTTATATTTAAGATTTTTTCTATTCGTTCGCTGTCAAATCCGCAGATCTTGTTATCACCTATGACCATAAGCGGTCTTTTGATAAGAATCGGCTCTTTTAAGATAAGCTCTAACGCTTCATCTTTACTAAAACTAAGCGGATTGATCTCTTTGCTTTTTATCTTCGGTGCATTGACATTAAACCATTCGTGTACGGGCTTGTCTTTTACGAACTCATAGAGCATCTCTTTATCCATCTCATTGTTTAGCAGATCGCGTTCGATAACAAAGTACCCTGCATCACGGATGCTTTTTTTCTGTTTGGTGTTCGTCGCACACCCCGGTTTTTCATAAAATATTACAAGTTTCATCCGACCTCTACCATATCAATAGCTTTGTCCGTCAGACAATATGTCTGGATCCCGTCATCATGCAGATTCATACATTCACTCAGACACCCTGCATCTAAAAGAGTCTCGATAACTTTATCGACGACTTCCTGTTTTAAACCGAGATACTCTGCGATATCTTCAGCATCATATAGGTTGTAGTTATCTTCATCACTAAGATTATAAATAGCTTTCATAACACTTTTTATCATACCAGTCATGACATATCCTTGCATTGATTAATATGTTTTGCCGAATCGACATAATACATTTCAATATATGCTGTGCAAGTTTTGTACTCGATTTTCTCTTTTTAGCTCTTTTTTGGTCATAGTGTTACACTTTTGTAATACTTGTTTGGCTAGAATACGCGACATTTAAACAAAAAAGGGGTTAGTTCAGTGAACAAACTATCAATTAAAGTACAAGTATTGTTACTAGTATCGCTATCACTAGTACTTTTAGCACTAATCATAAGTCTAATATCTGTTTCTAAAAGCAAAGATGCCTTGATGACACAAAGTTATTCGGCATTAACGACTGTCAGAGACATGAAAAAGAATCAGATCGGAAGTTTCTTTCATGAAAGAATGGGGGATATTCAAGTTTTATCACGTTCTGAAGATCTTAAAAAACTGATCGACGATCTTTTATATGTGCAAAAAGAACTTGAAGTAGGTACGACAGATACTTTTCCTATCCATAACCAGCTTACAAAAGAGAAAACAGTACCGCATGAGAATTTTTTCCAGTCCTATATAAAAGATTACGGATACTACGATGTCTTTGTCATATCCGCACAAAGCGGACAAGTGATGTACACGGCAGCAAAAGAGTCTGACTACGGAGCAAATCTTTTATACGGTTCTTTAAAAGACAGTGGTCTTGCACAGGCTTATAGAAAAGCACTTGCGAACGGACGCCCTACTTTTGCGGATATGGCACCTTATGCACCGAGCAACAACGCGCCTGCTATGTTCTTAGCTACACCTGTAACAGTAGACGGTGTCGTAAAAGCCGTTCTAGCTTTTCAGATCAGTGACGCTGCAATAAACGACGTGATGCACTACAGAAAAGGTTACGGAGCTACGCAAGAGGATTATCTCGTAGGTCCAGAAAAAAAGATGAGAAGTGACAGTTTTCTCGACCCGAAAGGTCACTCTCTTCAGGCATCATTTGCACATCCAGAGACAGGCTCAGTCGATACTGAAGCTTCACGTGATGCATTAGCCGGCAAGACCGATACAAAAATAGTCATAGACTATAATGGAAATCCTGTTCTTTCTGCATTTTCAACTGTAAAGGTCGGAGAAGATTTTTCTTGGGCTATTTTATCTGAGATAGATGAAGCCGAAGTGATGATCATACCAAATAAGATACGCAACTCGATCATCATCGCCTCACTTATTACGCTTTTCATCATCATCGGACTTACTATATTTATATTAAAAGCAAGTGTCGTGACACCTCTGGAAAAGTTCAAGACTACACTTTTAACTATCGGAAACAACAGCGATCTAACAATAAAAGTAGATGAGAATGCACCTCTGGAACTTTCAGAAATGGCACAAAGCTTTAACACTCTTATCCGTAATCTAAGAGACCTTATTCAGACTTCAAAACAAAGTTCGTCTGAAAATGCATCCATTTCACATGAACTTTCCACAACGGCACTGGACGTCGGAAGAAATGTCGAAAGATCCGTCAGCGGTATCAATGAAGCGACAGAAAAAGCCAATGACATAAAACAAGAGATCATGGAAGCGATCGCTGCTGCTCAAAACAGTAAAAAAGATATCTTGGAAGCAAACGATAACCTCAATGCTGCCCGCGAAGATATTATCGCTCTTACTTCAAGAGTTCAAGAGAGTGCAGAGCTTGAAGTCGAACTTGCCCGCAGAATGGAGACTTTATCTAAAGAAGCGAGTACAGTTAAAAATGTTCTTGAAATGATTTCAGATATTGCGGATCAGACAAATCTTCTTGCACTTAATGCTGCTATCGAAGCAGCGCGTGCAGGTGAACACGGACGTGGATTTGCCGTCGTCGCAGATGAAGTCCGCCAGCTTGCAGAGAGAACACAAAAATCACTCGTAGAGATCAATGCTACGATCAATGTTATCGTCCAGTCTATCATGGATGTCAGCGGACAGATGAATGCAAACTCTGCTGAAGTCCAAGCTCTTGCAGATGTCTCGACAGACGTGGAAACAAAGATAAATACCAGTGTAAACATTGTCCAAGCCGCTGTCAGTGCAAGCGATAAGACAGTGACCGACTTTGAAAAAACTGGAGGAGATGTCGAGTTCATCGTCTCTCAGATCAGCGAGATCAACAGTATCTCTTCACAAAATGCCAGAAACGTAGAAGAGATCGCTTCTGCAGCTGATCATCTTAACTCTATGACAGAAGACCTTCACTCTAAACTAGAAACATTCCGTACTTAAAAGTCTTACTTAGATATCTCCTCTCTTTTAGGAGATATCTTTAAGCATATCTATCTGTTTTTGCCAGACGATCTTTTGAAGAGGATGTAATGACTGGCGACTCATCCACAGTTCAAACTCCTCGGCATAATGACTCTTGATGATACCGTCTAAGTCCTGCATCTGAACACATAGACTCTCAAGGTAGTTCTTTGCCTCATCGATATTGAACGACTTTACAGGCTGTAATCTTCTTTTTAGACCGCTAAGCAGTTTCTCATCCACTATCTCTTGTACTATTTCCAAAAATCTTGACGCCGCAACTGGATCTGCATAGCTCTCGTTCCAGATACGTCCGTTTATCATCTGGTCATACGCCAAGTCCATAAAGACGGGATACTTTTCTAAGACTGCGATCAGCTCGTTAAAGTCATCGTCTATCATCGCACGAAAAAGCATACGGCTACGATTTCTTATCTTCACCCGCAGTCTTTCATCTTCTATCACTTGTGGATTGAGCAGGTTAAAACGTTCCAGTGATCCAAGTCTTGAGTGGTTAAACGCCATGATGGCGACCATGACATTTTTGTCGCTTACCTGTTTTGGATGAGAACCGGAGGGTCTGTAAAACGCCCACTGAAGTCTTGCTTCGTCATCTTCATGTTCAAGGTACTTCGCATCGCCCTTGGCCTCAAAGTCTGTATCGTCTTGGAGTGCTTCTATCTCATCTTTGTAGTTTAGTTCATACATGCTGGTCTCTAAAGGTCAAAGTAAAAGACATCGCCGTAAGCTTCAAGTCTTTTCATATTCTGTTTCTGGCTGATAAGAAAGAGCGTGTTTATCTCTGGGGCACGTTCAATCTTAAACAGACCGTCGCTAAGTACCATAAGAGTCGCTTCCATCTCGGCGACTTTTCTTAGATACTCCAGTACGGGAGTAAACAGCGTACCGCCGTTGCCCTTTTCAAAGGAGAGTTCAGGCGGTTTTGCCTCCTGCGCATCATAGGTCACGACTTTTTGCTCATCCACACTCTCGTCAAAAGGGATGACGGTGACTTTAAAGTCTGTACTCATACGAAGAACGGAATCTATGATGCCCAAAAACTTTGAGAACACCTCTTTGTTTATACTCATAGACCTGTCAAGCGCTATGTAAAGGTTTAAACGGTTTCGCTCACTTCTATACCCGGGCAGGTAGAGATTTTGATGAATGAAACGGCGGTTTGGATGCGAAAAGTTCGTCTCTTTATCGAAAAAACTCTCGCTCATGTAGGTGTGCAGAAGTGTCTCTAAGTCTATCTTTGGACGGATCACCTCGTTTATCACTTCCAAAAAAGATGATGGGATGTTGCCCTGCTTTTTCGCCGAGCCCATCGCTTGAACGATGAGCGCATCTATCTCTTCCATAGCGGCCTCAGTGTCGCCCTCTTCCTCTATAAGGTCAAGTTTTTGCTCTTTTGGGTTTTCATCATCGGGTGTGCCCTCGCCGTCCTCTTGTTCCTCATAAAGGATGTTATACACCTCTTCAACGCTTTTGTCTCGAAACTTCTCGAGCATAACCTCATTCTCGGGTCTCTGCCCTACTCTTTCAAAGTCACTCAGCAAAAGGTTTATGACGATATCGCTGCTGCGGTTCCACATGCCGTGGTCACGTCCGCCCATTCTAAATGCGTGTTTGAGTATTACATGTAAGAGCGTATGTGCATATATATACTTGAGGTTTTCATCTTCTATAGCTTCACAGAGGACTGGATCGATAAAGATCGCTCTGCCGTTTGTCTCAAACGCTTCGTGAGGATTTGTACGAAAGTGCATCGGCAAAGAGAGTGCGAGTACACTTAGGAAGGGATGGTCAAAAAGAAACTGTACTCTGATCTTCTCCAGTTTTGTGAGAAGGTCAGATGATATATTCGCCATACTTTGCCAGCCAGTTATCAAATGCGCTATGCATCGCTATGGATTCATCTTTTACGATGACATCTTTTATAAGCATTACGCCAAACTCTGTCGGCAGTGTCTCGCTAAACGCGAACAGATGTTCTTTATGAGTATCTGTACTTTTATAGTACTCGACCAAAGCCGACACAAGTGCATAAAGCAGTGCGGGCTGGTTTTTTACCTCCGGATAGTTCCCTTCATAGATAGCTGCGACATCAGGAAGCTCTTCATAGACTTTGACGTATGAAGTGAACTCTATGCCCGAACTGTACCCGATCGTTCCGTAGATGATGGACGCTATCTCATTGATGTTCTCATTCGCTTTTAGAATGTTTGAGAGCATATGGTAACTTCTCGGCGTCGCAAATGCAGGATTTGCATCATCTTCGATGACCGGTTCCGTTGCAAGAAGATCAGGACGAAAGCCTAAAAATCCTATGATGAAATGGTGCAGTTTTTCTTTGATGGCAAAGAGTTTAAAGTCATCAAAACGCGCTTGGACATGCAGGTGAACCATGCGGTTGACCAGCGGTGAAGGCAGGCGGAACACGACACCTCTGTCACTTACTCTGTTCCCAGCACATACGATCCTCCAGCCACGAGGCAACTCATACTCACCCATCTTGCGGTTAAGGACGAGCTGATAGATAGCAGCTTGAACCGAAGGCGGTGCGGAGTTAAGCTCATCAAGGAACAAAATCCCCTCAGAGTCCATATCTTTTGGAAAGAACACAGGCGGCATCCAAACGGTCTGATCATCCTTTATGGAAGGCACGCCGCGCAAGTCAACCGGGTCCATCTGAGAAAGACGGATATCTACGAGTTCAAGGTCATGTTTTTTTGCCACGTCTGCAACGATGTAAGACTTTCCGATTCCCGGGCTTCCATGGATAAAAAGCGGTGTATCGGTATTTAAAAGTGTTTCAATATGCGTATAAAGTTCCGTTGTCGATATCGAAGGTGTTATCATGCGCTGACCTCGCTTACCATACATTTAAAACAGTTCATCTGGTCGTCACAGCTTGCACATGCAGGAGCGATACGCCCGATCTCGTCATAGATGAACTTTTTCCAGAGCTTGTCTTTTGGTTTTTTAGCCGCGAACTCAGGAAAGTTCTTCTTCATAAACTTAGCCATCTCAGTCCTGCTTTTAAATCCAAGATCCTGATACATATGATTCATCTTCAGTGACTCATGAGCGACCCATGGAGCCAGTACGCCTTGTGCAAAAGCATTAACACCGTAAGAGCGCAAAAGAGCGCACACTTCCTCTTCCATTATCTTCAAATCCGTCATATCTCCATCTCCACCATTTTTCCCATAGTTATCTCAGCTATATCGATGCCGAAATCAAAACACGCTTGCAGTTCTTCCTCTGTCGGGATCAGCTTGACCTTCAGTGGTTTTACCGGAAGCCTGAACTTCAGCCACCTCATCCTGTCGTGCAGCATCTCGGGTGCTTCGCCCGTCCATCCGTATGAACCAAACGATGCACCGACCTTTCCGCCGCTTTCAAGGTAAGCCATACACGCAAGCAGGTCCCAAGCGGGTTTTACAGCGTCACCGTTTATGGTCGGCGAACCGATGACCACCGCGTCCGACTCTTCGAGCAGATCGACCATGTTGTTCTCATCAAGCGAGGCAAGGTCGTACATACTTGCGACGATACCCTCGACGGAGTCTGCTCCTTCGGTGACCTTTTGCGCCATCTTATGCGTGTTCTCATAACTCGACATATAAAAGACCGAAAGCATCTTGTTGCCGAACGTGTGTTTTCTAAACTTCGCCTCACTGCTCCACGCCGCATACTTGTCTATGTAAAACTGCGGATTGGTCCTAAGTACGGGACCGTGCAGAGGTGCGATAAGCTTGATGTCAAACTTCCCGTAAAGCTCCAGAGCCTGAAGCACATACTGTTTAAAAGGACGCATGATGTGGTCGTAGTAGTACTTAAACGCATAAGAAAAGTCTCCGACCTCATCGTCAAAAAGTCTCTCATCATAGTAGTGGCTTCCAAAGACGTCACCGCTGAAGAGCAGTTTCTCCTCATGCAGGTATGAGCTCATCGTATCGGGCCAGTGCAGAAACGGAGTGCTTAAAAACTCTATGGTCTTGTCTCCTAAAGAGATCACTTTCCCCGTATTTGCCACTTCAAAAGGGACATCCGTCTTGATGATCCCTTTGAGCATCATCACAGCACGTCCTGAGATGATGAGCTTTGCCTGAGGCGCTCTTGTCATCAGCTCCTCTAACGCTCCCGAGTGGTCAGGTTCAAGGTGATGCAATACGATATAGCGTATCTCATCATATTCACACAGCAGTTCAAGACGCTTGAAAAAGTCTGCCGAGAACTCTTTTTTCACGGTGTCCATCACACATACACCCTCGCTGCCGCGAACAAGATAACTATTGTATGAACTGCCGTTTGCAGTCTTCATAATGATGTCAAATGTACGGATTCTAGGGTCAAATGCACCTATAAAATGGACACTCGGTGAAACTTGAGCAATACTCTTTATCATATATAATCCTTGACTTCACAAGAGTTATTGCATTTTTTATTCTATTTTGACCCTAACCGTAGATAAGTTTAAGATAATCATGGATATCACTTAGGAAAAAGCGGCGGTTGTCACGCTCTTTAAAATGTCCTACCCATCCCGCGTCTTCTTCTCTTACCATCTTACATGGGTGCACGAACTCCATATACGGGAGCATCATCTTAAACGAACCGCAGTCGTTTATGGCATCCACGACGGCATCAAACAACATATCCAGACTCTCTTCATCTTCTATGAGATAAAGCGATCCGTCTCTATGAAAAAAACGGTATATATTTAAAATTTTTTCGGCTTCTGCATTCTTTGATTTTTTCATTTTCGGATTCACTGTCTCTTCCTCTCTTATTTTCCCGCTGCACATACATACATAATATGATCTTTTGTCCCTAAGAACTTCTGCATCTTTTCATCATAAAATGCGCCTATACCCGTAAAACCTATCTCTTTATCCCCAGTTTCAAGGTAAAGCTTATGAGCGAATGCCCCTGCACACATCAGTGAGTCGGAACTGAACTCTTTAGAAGTTATCACGGTTACTATCTGCGCATTTTTTATAAAATGCTGATCGACAAGCAGAGCTGTCAGTTCATCTGTAAAACTGCCCGCTTTTATGATCTTGCCCTTATGATATACGCCCGCTTCAAGGCTGCACTTTTTTAAGACTACAGTGTAACACTCAAGCGGATCTGCATCTTCACTAAGGTGTTGCATAATCTGTTCAAAATCATCCTCACTCATATATGTACCCTCAAACTTGCGGGCAGAACGTCTTTTTAAAACAACATCTTTTTTCGTAATAAACGGAAAAAGCCTGCTTGTAAAAAGTCCCTCCTTCTCCATCAGATCAGGCAGATTCCCCTTCGTATCGCAGTAGTCCGTAGGTGCTACATGTAAAAGCGGTTTGACTAAGGGGTTCACTGTTTTTTCAGTCTCACTCCCTAATGCGATGACCGCACAACTAAACTCTTCGTCTTTAAACCCCATAGCTTTGTTTAACACATCCGCGTCAAAACCGGACAAAATTGTCATATCTTGGTCTGAGATTGTAGCGGCGGCTTGTATGGATGCAAGCTGATGGCCTGCATCAAGATAGCAGTAACGATATGCTCTCTCGCCGTATTTCCACTCTGAACGAAACGGTACACAGCTTTGTATGAGTATCATCCCATCAAACTTGTGCGAAAGACCCACGGCAGTTTCTATCCCGTCTGCTTCGATCTCCTGAATAAGAACGATCTTATCCGCACTTGCATCTATGTGATAGATACCGCTTATGATCCCTTTAACACCGCGGATCTGAGCATATAGTTCAAGCGGATGGAGATTTCCCGCTGAGGGAGTGTTTAGTTTGTAGTAGGGTTTTGCACCGATATGCTCTCTTGAAGTGACACATCGACAGAGTTCAAGTATATGAAGCGCTTCTGCAGCACCAAACGGGTAGTTAAACAGAAACTCCGGATAGTGCTTAAAGGTCGAAGGCTGCGTGAGCCAGTCGATATAGCCTCCGGAAGCAGCTACTTTTTTTCGCGTAAGAGAGGTCTGTTCATACACATCGAGCATATTTTAGACAGACATCCAGTTTTCGTGAGTATGACCTTTTTTCTTTTCGCTTGCAAGTTTTGTTATCGCTTCGATACACGCATCATAGTTCACTTCATCGACTACTTCGGGAACGATCTCTTTATAAGCTATCTGTCCCTCTCTGTCTATGACGAAAACAGCACGTGCAAGACGGTCTTTTAGTTTCCCCTCAGAGATGAGTACTCCATATTTTTTAGCAAACTGACGCTCTTCGTCTATCACAAGCTCGGCACTGTCTATAGACTCGCTGGCTTGGTAGCCTTTTACAAACTCCAGATCATCGGTAGTCACCATGATGGTCGTAAGTTTTTTAATCCCTTTGACCATTTCATTGAACTTTTTAGCACCGAGTGAACAGACTTCGGTCTTAAGCGAAGGGATAGCGATAAGAAGTTGGATATCTGGAGCTATCATACCGATCACGTTCTTTGTATTGTCTAGTTTTGTTATACGTGCTGCGGGAGCTTCCTTCCCTAGAAATAGTTCTCTTCCCGACAATTCTGTCGGTGTTCCGTGGACTGTTATCTGCATAATTACCTCATTTTTTTCATGATATTGCTAATATGTATGCAATATGCATTCTATTCGTTATACAACAAAATGGTTATTTTTTATACAACATTTTTGTAGAATTGCTTTAGTTTAGCTATATAATTTTAGTAAATCATTTAAATAGTTGGACATTATGTATAACCAAATAAATATACCAAATAACGAAGAGTGTCAGACATGTGCTCTTACATTTGCATACAATGAGATCAGTATTCTTTACGATATTGCAGTTATGTTATCAAGCAGTACCGATGTCAACGAAAGTATTGAAAAAGGGATGCGCCTTTTAAAACGTAACTCTTATCTGGAGCGCTGCAGCCTTTTTCTACTCTCAGATGACGGATCTTCTGTAGAACTTCACTCTTCTATCGACATCACTGCACAACAACGTAAAATGGCCACTTATAAACTAGGAGAAGGAGCAACGGGACTTGCTGCTCAAAGTGCAGAACCTGTTGTTATCGAAAATATCCACAATAATATAAACTATCTAAACAAAATGGGTATCGTAGATACAAAGTCGATCTCTTACGTTGCCGTGCCTATCATGCAGGACGAGGCTCTTTTTGGTGTCATCTCCGCAAATATAAACAAATCTACCGTTCTTGGTTTTGATGATATCGTCAGAATGCTTACGATCGTCGGTACCCTCTTCTGCGGGACACTTGCGATCCAAAAAAGATTTGTACAGGAGAAAGAGAACCTTACTGACCTAAAGACATACTATAAAGAGCAGGCTTTAAGCGAATACAAATTTGAGAACATCGTCGGTAACAGTACAAAGATGCAGCATATCTTCAGCCTGCTTGAAACTGTCGCGCCATCGGATGCGACCATCTTAGTGCGCGGTGAGACCGGAACGGGTAAAGAGCTTATCGCGACTGCGGTGCATAACCTCAGTAAAAGAAAAAACGGCCCGTACATCAAACTCAACTGTGCTGCTATCAGCGAGACACTTTTAGAGAGTGAACTTTTCGGACATGAAAAAGGTGCCTTTACAGATGCAAAAGAGATGCGTAAAGGTCGTTTTGAACTTGCCGACGGCGGTACGCTTTTCCTTGACGAGATAGGTGATATCACCCCTTCATTACAGGTAAAACTGCTTCGTATCCTTCAAGAGCAGGAGTTCGAGCGTGTGGGTGGGACAAAGACCATCAAGACAAATGTACGTCTTGTCGCTGCGACAAACAGAGACCTTGAAAGCATGGTCGCAAAAGGAGAGTTCAGAGAGGACCTTTTCTACCGTCTGAATGTCATCCCTGTCAACCTTCCGCCACTACGCGAGAGATATGAGGATGTCAAACTTCTTATAGAGCACTATCTGCACAAGTTTATGAAAGAGCACAGAAAGAACATGAGCTTTAGTAAACAGGCGCTGGAGATCCTGCTTGACTATCCATGGCCGGGGAATATCCGTGAGCTACAAAACACGATGGAGAGGATCGTCCTTATCTGTCCTGAGGGTGTGATCATGCCGGAGATGCTAAACCATGTACTGCCGTTTAACTATCAAAAACTGTATATGCAGCCGGAAGCTCAAACAACAACGCCGACACAAATCGTTCAAGAAGAAAAAGCTGTCGAACAGCATCCGGTAGAAGTAAACAAACCGATCACCGTGACTAAGGTCAACCTGCAGGAGCTTGAAAAAGAAGCAATTCTCCAAGCGCTCATAGACAACCGCGGTATCCAGACCAAAGCCGCTACGCAGCTAGGGATGACAGCAAGACAGATCGGCTATAAGATCAAAAAGTATGAGATCGACCTCTAGTGAGGTCGGGCGGTATTTTTAAGAGTGGAGATTCATTCACTGGAATGTAGTTTTAGGCATTTTATTCCACTTTTTCGAAAGGGTTATTATTCAACAATTCATTTGCCTTACCTTCAGGCATCCAGCTTAAAGTTAAATTAAGCTGTTCCGGTTTCTTATTTACAGTGGGCAAAAAAACTGCACATAGCTGGCCAACATTAGATGGTAAATTGTGTTCTTTTCTATGAGATAAAACTCTTTTAGCAGCTTCTGTAGCCATCTCTTTCTTTATTTCGAGTAATGTTTTGGATATGGTTCGAAAGCATTCAGACCAATTATTAAGGCTGTCTATAACTGGAATTTTTTCAGGAGAAGATTCTAAGTCTTGAATTAGCTGTTTATTCCAGATGGACCTCTCTTCCAAAAGTTGATCTCGCTGAAGGTCTAACCGGAAACTTATTCCTTCCTGACCTGCACTATCAGTGTATCCGATTTGCATTGGCGGCACGCCTATATGCTGGCAGTAGTTCCTGAGTTTATAGAATAGCCTATATTCAAAGAAAGAATCATATTGCTTAGATTGTATAGATTTCCATTTTTCAAGCTGTTCCGAGTTCTTCCCAAATTCTCTTGATAACGAAAAATCTGAATGATCTAGCAATGAGCGAAACATACTTAAAATGTTCAGTAATTGTCTTGAAAAATTTAAACTTATTAAGTCAAATTTTTCTTCATTCATATCTTTTGAATCCAAGAAGTCAGACGCATAATTTACTACAGACTGCAAGAATTCTTGTATATTAAGCTGGACGCTCTTTATTAACCTTAGGCTATTGTGATACTCAAATATTGCCAATCGATCCGCCTTGAAAGACTCATAGCAAATAGGTTTAAGAATATTAATACTTGTGCTTGGCTCAGTTTCGCCTTCTTTTAGCTCTCCAACAACGAAAGCCAAATTCCATACTCCATCTTCAGATTTATTCATATACTTCCTGATTGCCTAACGTTTAAATAGAGCTAATAAGTGACCACTAGGTAACTTATTAGCTCCTATATTTTGTTATGTATTTATTTTGTCAAATTCACTTTTTAAATTACTTTGCATTTTACTTGCTAAAGATGATATTTGATTAATAGATTCAAAAACTTTTGATAAAGTTTGTTGATTAGCTTCATCACTTGTATTTTGAGACATATATTGTTGTTGGTTTCCCCAAAAAAGATTTGCTTGACTGTGAATTGTATTTATATCATTAAGTAAATCAGGAAAATATAGACCAACACTCATTTGTATTTTATTAATATAGTTTACAATTTCTTCTGTGTAAAGTTTATTAAAACTTTTTAAGTCCTTTGATACTGTTGATATATAGCTTGTTGTAGATGAACACTTAGACTTAATTTTTGATAGTAAATGATACACTTCCTCTAAGTGCTTAAGCTTTTGGTTGTTATAGTTTTGTTTATATTCAATTTCTAATAATCTATATTTCTCTTTTTGTTCTTTTTCAAAAAGTTCACGTTGATAATCTAATTGTTCTTTTAACAATCCAATTTGTTGTTTAGAGTTTCTATGTGCAACATATATTGCAATTCCTGCTCCAATAATTGCCCCAATAAATGTTGCTAAACCTTTATCCATGTTTACTATTCCTTATACATAACTATTTATTCAACGAACATTATATATAAAACAACCCGATAATTCAAAATTAATTGACACAAAATCTGTTTATTTAAATGAATAAATCATTGCAAAGTGCAATATTTTGACTCTTTTTTTATCAAATCCATTCAAACCCTTAGAATATCAATATACATTTAAAAATATTTTTACCGTTATTTGAACATTTTGTCGTTTAATTGGAAGAAGAAACTCTTACATGTAAAGACTGTCATTATTTTTTTTGAAGTTTATGATGAAGATATAAGACTATGAAAAGAAAAGATATTACGCTAACAGAAAAGACCCTTAAAAGGGTTCTTCTTATATATTTTAGTCGTCACCACGGCTGATGATTTTCGCATTTACTTCGTTAGGAAGTTTTTTTGCTTCAGGCTCGATGAACCATACGTCACCGTTAGTAAGGTTTACTTCGCCGCCCCATTTTTCATCAGTGTCAAACTCTAAAGTCTCTATGATCTCTTCCATATCTTTCTTTGCAACGTAGAAAAGAACTTTTCCCTCATCGTTTTCTCTCAACATAACTTTTGCCATTGTTTATCCTTTTAGTTTTTTAAAGTAACTTTTGATCTTGTAAAAAATGTTACTTATCATATCGTTTTCAAAGGAGATCTTTAAAAATCCATCTCCTAAATTCCTAATGTATGAAGATACACCATAATGCTTATCATCCCGATCCGGAAAATCGGTACGATAGTGGACACCTCTACTCTCCTCTCTTTTCATTGCAGAAAGTATCATCGCCTCTGCAATATAAAGTGCGTTTCTAAACTCTAAGATCGAAGAAAGTTCTACATTATTGTGTCTCTCTTTGTTGACACAATGCAGACCGTACTGATGTTTCATAAGATAGTGGACATACTCAAAAGCATCTATCAGTGATCCTTCATTACGGTAGACGCCTACATTTTTAAACAGTGATTCTCCCAGATTTTTTCTCATCGCATTGATGTTGAAATGGCTCTCACCCTCAAGTATCAGGTTTACACGTCTATACTCTTTGTTGACCTGAGAAAAGTCTATAGGCAGGAAATCCTGTCTTTTTGCTCTGCGTGCTGCTTCTATCCCGGCTATACGACCAAAATATGCACCTTCAAGTAAAGAGTTTCCGCCAAGTCTGTTCGCTCCATGAACTCCTGTCGCTGCACATTCACCACATGCATAGACACCCGGGACGTCAGTCGATGTATCTCCTCTTGTCCAGATGCCGCCTATAGTATAGTGAGCCGATGGTGCTATCTCTAAAAGCTCGGTCTTGATGTCTATACCTGCACTGTTAAGCGCCATCTTCTGAGTTGACGGCAGTTTTGTCTCGATCGTCTCAGCGGAGAGATGTCTAAAGTCAAGATAGACTTTATGTCCCTCCTGTATATGCTCCAAAATTGCGCGTGAAAGCTTATCTCTGGTCTGTAGTTCATCTGTAAAGCGCTTTCCGGCCTCATCTACGATATACGCACCCTCGCCGCGGGCCGCTTCGCTTATCAGTGCACCGTTTTTCAGAGTCGTCGGATGAAACTGTACGAACTCCAGATTTGAAAGTTTCATTCCCGCCTGTAAAGCCGCAGCTATGACATCGCCTGAACTCTCTTGAGGATTTGTAGAGTGTCCTCTGTATATCCCTGCAAATCCTCCGCCGGCAAGTACCAGTGATTTACATGCAAACGCCGTTACATGCGAATCTGCACGGTGCAAAAGCGTAATGCCTGAAAGCTTGCCGTCAAACTTCGTGATACTTAAAAGCTGATGATTGCTGAGTATCTCTACGCCCTCTTTACGGCACTGCATAAGCAGGTTTTGGACTATCGCGCTTCCTGTTCTGTCAGCGATGTAACATGTCCTGTTCGCACTTGCTCCGCCGAAAGGACGCTGTTTTATATTGCCCGATTCATCAGAATCGAACTTTACACCCATCTCTGAGAGTTCTGAGATGATGTTTGGTGCTTCTTTACACATATCATTGATATTGATCTCGTTTGCAAGACCGTCAGATCCGTTTACAGTATCTTTTATATGCTTGTAGATGGAGTCTTGTTCATTTAAGTTGATAACGGCATTTATACCGCCTGATGCGACAGCAGAGTTCGAACGGAAAGGATTACTCTTGGTGATCACTACGACACTGCATCCCGCTCTTTTTGCATATAGAGCGGCGAATAGTCCCGAGATCCCGCTTCCTACTACTATGACATCATATAGCATTAACTACTCCCCAGTAACGTTTTGATCTGCTCGTTTTCAGCCCTTGGCAAGTATGCCAGTGTAAGATTGTCTTCCACATGCTGCGGATCGACCGCTCCAAAAAGTGCACTCACGACATTTCCGCTGCGTGCGAACTGTAATGCGCTGAGCACATCGTTAAACTCCGACGTCCCTAAAGCCTCGCCGATCTTCGGTGCGAATTTTGACTTAAAGAGGTTTAACTGCAGCAAAGACGATGATGCAATAAGCTGCAACCCGAATCCACCCACTGCCTGCATAAGAGTATAGTAACGACCGTCAGGCCCTTTTTGATTTGTAAAACTGTATGCCTCGGATTTTGCCAGATTATAAGGTGATTGGATATATTTGAAATGGTGTTCTTTTCCGCCTACCTTTTGCGCAATATTTACGATATCTATAAGACTGATGTACTCTTTATGCGTATCTTCATACAAGAAACCGTTCCATGCAGCGATGCCGTAAGCTCTTATCTTGCCCTCTTTCACCAACTCTTCGAACAACACGAACGCATCCTCGACTCTTTTTAAGAAAGTCTCATAATCGATGTAACCCAGCTGTGTCTCGGGGTTGTGAAGGTATAAGATATCTAAGGTCTCCAATCCAAGGTTTTCAAGTGATTTTTCTACACTCCATCTCAAATATTTCGGTGACATACAGTGCTGATCTATAATGATCTCATCTTGTGTAGCCAGACCTTTATCGACTACCTCTTCCTCTATCCATGTATATGGATTTTCCGGAAAAGGGAAATCAAGCGGTAAAAATCCAGCTTTGGAAGTGATGACTAACTGCTCTCTTGAGGCTTTGCCGTCGGCAAAAAGCTCTTTAAGCGCTTCACCGATCTCACGTTCACTCGTCTGATACCTATAGTTAATAGCCGTATCTATATGATTTATACCGTTTAAAACAGCCATCTTGACAGAGTCCTTGTAGCTTACTACATAGTTCTCCTCACGGTACGGCTCTTTTCTAAACGTTCCCAGACCAAGCGAAGATATAAAAAAATCTCCGTTGAAACTGTAAAAATCTTTACTATACTTCGGATATTGTTTTAGGTATGAAAAAGTACCCTCTTTTGTTGCGTATTGCATCTTAAGTAACTATGACTTTAATATTTGCTTTGAGTTTGAACTTGAGCATATCCTCAATACCCGCTAGAGTCGTAGTCGTATTCATTGAACAGCTCATACACTCACCTTGATATTTGATAAGTACGTTAAATACTCCGTCTTCCTCTTTGATGTCGATAAGCTCGACATTACCGCCGTCAGCTTTTAACGTAGGACGGATATACTCTTCCAGGATCGCTTCGACAGATTTGATCTTTTGAACAAGACCCATAGACTCAAATGTACCGTCACCTTTTGCTTCGATGATCTTACGAGATTTATCTTCAGCTTCAAGTTCACTCATCACCTCTTCTAAGATGTTTACAAGATAGACATCTTTTGCTTCGTGACCGCCCGGTTTGATACAAGACTTACAAAAACCACCCGCTTTTGTATAGTCTGTGATCTCTTCTATAGATGTAAGTTTATTTAATTTGATAACTTGTTTTAAAGTGTCTTGAGAAACACGAGCACATTCACAGATGATAAACTCAGTCTCAAAGCTTTCCATATCTACGTTTTTATAGATAGAAGCCGCTTTTTTGATAACATCGTACGCCATAACAGAACAGTGCATCTTCTGTCCCGGAACTGCAGGAATATCCGGATCGTCACGTAAAGCTTTTTCAACATCTATATTTGTTATTTTAAGTGCATCATCTACTGTTTTATTCATACATAGTTCTGCCATCATATCTGATGAAGCTATCGCAGTACCACAACCAAAACTTTTAAATTTACTATTTTTTATCGTATCTGTTTTTGGATCGATCAACCAGTAAAGTCTTACAGCATCACCACAGCTCTCAGCTCCAAAATCAGCAATAACTAATTGATCTTCACCCGCTTCTGCTTCAGTAATCTCACCCATATTTATCGGATCGTTCATACGGCGTTGTACTTCAGTTGAGTACTCTTCCCATAATGCCCCGCCAATTAAGTCATCTCTAGCCATTACTTCTCCTTGTAAATCATTACTGAGGTAGATGCAATTTATATTCTTGCACTTTTATGCAATACAGGACATAAATACTCTTTTTTTAAAAAAACAATTACAATTTTGTTAAATTTAAAATATTACGACAAAAATGTACTATTTTATGTTTTCTAGAATAGCTCTTGCATATACATATTTAATTACACAAAAAGGATTCACAATGTATTTGCTAACTGCGATATTTAACCAAAGTTGTCTAAAAGATGTTTTAACGGATTTAAAAGATAGAGGAATCGAGGGAGTCACTATAAGCCACGTAGTCGGAAAAGGCGGACTTGGATTTATAAAAGAGAGCGGAGAGACTGAACTCGATAAAAACATTAGACTTGATATTGTCATCTCAAATGATACATTCAAAGAATCAGCAAAAGAAGCAATAAGAGCAAATACTCGTGAGATCGAAACAGGTTCAGGAAAGATGTGGGTGACTCCGGTACTTGAAGTAGAAAGAATAAGAACAGGCGAGATAAACGAATCTGCTTTGGCACACCCGACAGCACCGAAAAAGAAAAATCTTCAAGACAACTACTTTACGGCGATCGATACACCGGTTAGCTAAAAAGACAGCAAATATACAAACACATACCCTGTTGTCTTCTTTATAAAGTCAAGTGATGATCTCCTGCATGGAAGATATCATCACTTACAATACCGCTGAGAAAGAACAAAAAATACTCCACCCCAACGACACGACAAATGAGTTCAGATCTCTTCCACTCTTGTAAGTTAAATATATTTATAATAGAATAAGTCCATAAAGTTAAAAGAGCGGAGTAGAGATATGGGATCAGCGACCTTAGAGTTTCAAAAGATCATCCTCATATTATTGATCTCATCTGTAACGCTCTATGCACAAAATGCTCAAGAGATCATACAAAAAGTCGACCGTAACATGCGGGGAAAAAGTGTGTATATGGAACTTGTGATGAGTGTAAAAAATCAAACTTATACAAGGACGATGAAACTTCAAAGCTGGTCAGAGGGCAAAAACAGAAGTTTTGTAAAGATAACCTACCCTCCAAGAGACAAAGGAATAACCTTTTTAAGTCTTGACGGGCAGATGTGGCAATACATCCCAAAGATCGAAAGAACCATCAAGATACCGCCTTCTATGATGCTTCAAAGCTGGATGGGATCGGATATAACGAATGACGACGTCGTAAGAGAGAGTTCTTTAATAGATGACTATGATACCACGCTTCTCCAAGAGAACGGCGATACAGCGACCCTGCAGCTCATACCTAAAAAAACTGCTGCGGTGGTATGGGGAAAGATCATTCTTGATGTAGACACAAAGACTTATACCATGAAAAAAGAGACATTTTATGACGAAACGTCTCAAGCGGTCAGATATTTTACTTTCAAAAATGTCAAAAAGATAGACGGATACTATCTGCCCACTTTATGGAAAGTGATACCGATGGACAAGCAAGACTCTTTTACGACGCTTGAGATACAAAATGCCAGATACGACCAGGCGATATCGGATGAATACTTTAGACAAAGTGCTCTTAAAAGGTTCTCCCGCTGATGTTTACTCTGGCACTCAAGAATATCCTATTTTACAAAGGCAGAAGCATCACAAGCTTTGTCTTGATCTTTTTTAGCACCCTGCTGTTTATAGTCTATGTCTCAATGATGGACGGCTCTCATGAATCGATGCTCAAAAACGCGCTCAAAGTCTATACGGGTGCCATAGAGATATATCAAAAGGGTTACCGGGATATCGGAGGGAATCAATATCTCATAACCGACGTAAAAAGTATAGAAGAAAAACTCTCTGCTGTAAAAGGGATCAAAGATTTTACTTCCAGATACGAGACCTACGGACTTCTCTCTTTTAAAAACTTCTCATCCGCTGCTTTAGTAGCGGGCATAGACCCAAAAAAAGAAGAGGTGATGAGCGAACTCAAGACCGCTTTGATACAGGGAAAATATCTTGAAAATGGTTCGGATAACCACCTCTACGCCGGTGCAGACCTTGTAAAAAAACTCCATGCCAAGGTAGGCGATAAGATAGCTTTTATCGGTCAAGCTTCTGATGGTTCGTTTGCTGCGGATATATTGATACTTCAGGGAATATTTAAGACAGGTTCTTTTGATTTTGATTCCATGGCATCCTTTGTCCCGAGAAGATATTTTGACGAGCTTATGTATTCGCACAACAAAGCCTCATACATCTCTGTCAATGTAAAAGATCTCAAAAATGTCGATGCCATCCAAAAAGAGATAGCTGTGAAAATGCCTCAAGAGATAGAGACTCTGACATGGAAGACTCTGATGAAACCGATGGTTCAAGCCATGGAGGTGGACAGTGTTTTCGGTTATATCAGTCTGGCGCTCTTTTTCATCGTCATCTTTTTTGTCGTAATGATCTTCGGCTTCATAAACATAAGTTCAAGAGTCAATGAACTGGGAACGCTCCGCTGCATCGGGCTGTCTAAAAAGAACGTATTTCTTTTGCAGTTTTACGAGATATTCATTATCTCTACTCTTGCCGTCATCTTTGCCGCTCCGATCGGCGCTTATATCGCGTACTATTATTCCATCCACCCTATTGTCATCGAGGGGATTAGCGAGACCTACAAACAGTACGGTGTCATTTCCGACCAGATACCTTTTGATTTTAATCTATTTACGATCTCCTGGAATATCGCAGTCATCTACATTTTGAGTTTTCTGAGCATCTTGTACCCTGTGTATTACATCAACAAGTTTACTCCGACAGAGGCGATCCGCCATGTTTAAGATCATAGCCAAGCTCGCATGGAGCAATGCGTTTTTACGGAGATCGAGAACATTGCTGCTGGTGAGCATGATCGCCGTCAGTATGGCATTGATGCTCTCCATACAGGGCATTTACGACGGTATGACCAAAAACATGCTGGACAAGACGCTTCGAAGCGATTGCGGCGAAGTAAGCATCTACCAAAAACAGTACCGACTGAACAAACTTTTTAGCAACAATATCCAAGATGCCGACAGGATCGTACAAAGACTGAACCGTGATCCTAAGGTCAAGATAGCGATTAAACGTTTTAGCGTAGAGGGGCTTAGTTCAACGGCCAGAAAATCCTCGTTTGCCAATATCATCGGGGTAAATATCGACGATGAAGAGAAGTTCGGAAAGTTCAGCCGTTTTTTAAAAGAGGGAGAAGTAAGCTTTAAAGAATACGGAGCGGTCATCGGAAGTGCTTTGGCAGATAAACTCAAAGTCCATATAGGCTCAAAAGTGATATTTACGACTCAGAACTCAAAAGGAGAGATAAACGGCCTCTATCTCCGGGTCAAAGGGATCATTCAGACAACCAATATCAATATCGACAACTTCGCGATATATGTCCCGATACAAAGAGTCTATACATTTTTGGGAGTTCCCGCTGAGAGTGCGACGCAGATAGCCATAAGAACAGACGACACACTGCTTGTCCAAACGTTAAAGCAGGAGTATAAGAACCTCGACGTAGAGAGTCTTCTTGAACTCTACCCTATACTAAAACAGATGGAAGATATGACCTATATTTTCAATTCCATAACTTTTGCGATCGTCATGCTGGTGGTCTTTATCGGTATTTTGGGAGTGATGTATGTCTCTATCTTAGACAGGATACGAGAGTTCGGTATTTTACGTGCGATCGGTATGGATTACCGATATATCCGTTTGCAGATCTTTTTAGAAGCAGTTTTTGTAGGCTTAGTCGGTTATATCGGCGGTGCAGTTTTGGGCTATCTTGCCCTGTACTACCTGCAAGTGTACGGGCTTGATCTCAGTGCCTATGCCGAAGGACTGGAGAAATTCGGCTACAGCTCTGTTATCTATGCCCATATAGAGCTCAGCTACTTTACTACGACCTTTGGCGCGATTATCAGCGCATCAATTCTAAGTGTCTTTTTACCGCTTCGAAAGATCAAACATCTCAGACCAATAGATGTCATAAAGGCTAAAACATGATCAGATTAGAGAAAGTGAACAAATACTTTTACAAAGATGAACCAAGAGAAGTACATGCTCTTAAAGATATATCGCTCACCATACAAGAGGGGGAGTTCACACTTATAAACGGACCCTCAGGCTGCGGAAAGACGACGCTTCTCAACGCCATAGGCGCACTAGACAGCATCGACAGCGGAAAGATATATCTTGATGAAGAGAACATATCGGACCTTGATGAGACACAAAGGACACATTTACGGCTCAATAAACTGGGCTTTGTATTTCAAGCCTACAATCTCGTACCGGTCTTAAACGTCGAAGACAACATCGGTTTCATTATGAGATTAAGAGGTTTTTCCAACATGGAGATAAAGGAGCGTGTTTTAGAAGTGGCATCACTTTTGGAGATCCAAGATAAGCTGCACGCTCTTCC
This sequence comes from Sulfurimonas sp. HSL3-2, assembly GCF_039645965.1. Lineage (GTDB taxonomy): Bacteria > Campylobacterota > Campylobacteria > Campylobacterales > Sulfurimonadaceae > Hydrocurvibacter > Hydrocurvibacter mobilis. Next base: position 1,516,392 of record NZ_CP147917.1, read on the forward strand.
AAATGAGCTTAGCGGCGGGCAACAGCAGCGTGTCGCTGTCGCTAGAGCGGTAGCTGCAAAACCAAAGATCATACTCGCAGACGAACCCACGGCAAATCTCGACTCAGTGAACTCCAAAAAACTGATGGACATGATGCATACTTTAAATGAGAAAGAGAAGGTAAGCATCATCTTTGCCTCGCATGATATATACGTCAAACAACGTGTTCATCGCATCATTAAGCTAAACGACGGAGAACTGGTTGAATAAAAGGTTTACATGTAAGATCATTGTTCTTGTTCTACTGACGGCAACTCCCCTTTTTGCGGATCTTCAGTACAACGTCAACAATACCAACTACACTATAAATCAAAACGACACGACCTACAACTACGACCGTCTGCGCTTGAGAAACGACTACACAAACGGCAGTTACTACGCAACTTTCATCGGCGATGTTGTCAACTACTACGGCGGCAGCTATATAAACAGCCAAGACTTCACCTTTGTAAAGACACAAAAGTCTGACACAGCTTACGAGACACAAAGCGGCTTTCATGATTACGGCGAAGGTGCCGTAACTACTAAAGTGTACCGACTTTACGGCGGTTACCAAGATGAAAAGAACAATGTCGTCGCAGGATTGCAAAACATCCCCATGGGAGTCGGAAAGTTTTGGAATCCTACAAATATATTCAATCCCCAAAACATCTACGCACTCGAACCCGACGAAGTGTTTGGTGTTATGGCATTAAGCTATACCAGAAGCCTCGGCACTTTAAGCAGCATAAATGTAGTAGCCAGCCAAAAAGAGGACAGCAGCTTTAAATATGCCCTTAGATACAAAAATTTCATAAAGTTTGCAGACTTTGCATTTGATGTTGTCAAATCAGACGATACGACCATGCTGGGTTATGAACTGCAGGGAAATGTAGGTTCTACAGGGATCGAACTGCAAAGTGAAGGCGCGTACATAGACAGTTCTTTATATGCAGATGAAAACCGAACTGAGAAACAAAGATTTTACCAAATTACTCTTGGTGCAGATTACGGATTTGTTAACGGCATTACCCTTACCGCTGAAGCACTGTATAGTTCAAAGAAGTTCGATTATTCCCAAATATCTTTAAACTATAACTCTGAAGTCTTAACGAATCTAACTGATTCCAATTTGTATGCAGGGGCATCCGTCTCATACGACTTTAATATCTTTCTATCCGGCTCCGCTACATATATAGGAAGTTTAAATGGATCGAACTCAAGATTCTTCTCTCCAAAAGTGACCTACACTCTTAATGACTATAATAGTTTTACTCTTGGAGCGATGCTATATGATAGTTCCGGGGCTCAAAAATACCCCGATACCTATTATTTTAACTATACCCTCTCGTTTTAACGATTATATCGTTGCAAGTTTATAGAGAAACAATCTCTCTTTAAAAGCAGGAATATCGAGCTCCTGACGATATTTAGCGATCGAACGTCTTACCATTGTGATACTAAATCTTTTTTCGATCTCTTCATGCAGGTGTTTGTCACTAAGCGGTTTCTCTTTGTCTTCACATTCGACAAGTCTTTTTAGGAACTCTTTTATCTCTGAAGTAGAGACATTGTCGATAGCATTTGAAAAGAAATCTTTAAACGCGAACACTCCTCTGTCACACTCAAGATATTTGTCGCTGATAGCACGTGAGATGGTCGACTCATTAAACCCAAGTTCATCTGCGACATCCTGCAGGCGAAGCGGCATCAGTTTTCCGCCCATAAAAAAACTATACTGTTTTTCAATAAGCACTAATGCGATGTTATACAGCGTAGCTTTTCTCAAATCGAGGAGTTTGACAAGCTCACGGGCTTCTTTGAACTTCTGTTTTGCAAAATTATCATACTTGTCTATCTGATTGACAATAAGATCAGGATAGAATGCATGATTGATGCGGATTGTAAACTGATCCTCTTTTGACTCTATAAACATGTCCGGTAAAATATTTTCTTCAGGTTCCATGTATGCGATCGCAGGCGGATTGTTTAGTTTTTTCATCATCTCTTTGGCATCATGTATCCTCGGATGGTTCATAAACTTTTCTATCTTATCAAACTGCATGATCATCGCACTAAGCAGGATACTCAGTTCATCATCAAGTTCATACTCGTTTAGCTGAAATAAAAACGACTCTTTATAGTCGACTGCACCCACACCGATAGGTTCTAAGTATGCAAAACGCTGACGTACCTGTTCTACTTTATATGCATCGACTCCGCACTGCTGTGCTATCTCTTTGACATCTCCCTCAAAATATCCTTCATCGTTTATGTAGTAGATGATCTGTTTCGCTATCTTTTGTGAGATCGGTGTCGGAAAGAGCGGAGCGCTTATCTGATTGTCAAGTTTTTCATAAAGGGATTCAGTCGCCACACTCATCCACTCTATCTCGTCACTTGCTGTATTTGAGACGTTATTTTGGTATTCCATAAATGCTACGTGCGATTTATCTGTACTGCTTTCAGATACTTCAAATCCGGATTGGACTTCAAGACACGGGTTCTCGTTTGTGATCACCTGAATATGCTTATCCAGATCACTTAAAGAGCATTGTAAAAGTGGCAGCCAAGTCTGCATAGACAGCCTTGGCAGTTGTTTTTGTTTTAAGGAAAATTCTTGTTTCATCTCATCTTCTTCATAAGCTATAATCTATGTAAATTATACTCTTCTGTTGTATTTAATATACAAATAATTGTTCTTTTTTTATACAATATGCAAGTTTTATTCTATATATTACAAAAATGAAGGATTTTAGACATTTTCCCTCTACTCTTGAGCTATGCTATATTTATTTTTCATTGCACTTTGGTTTTAGACAAAATAAAAAAGTTTTGATCAAAGAATATGTAGTTACAATAAATCAAAAAGGCTTTGATCATGAAGAGATCAGTTCTTGATATATCATCCTTATTTGTTGATGTCGAAGCCAAACAGATACTAAAAGGGGTAGATCTGCATATTAAAGAGGGGGAAGTCCATGTCCTGTTCGGTCCAAACGGTTCAGGGAAATCCACACTTCTTTCTACCATTATGCAGCTTCCGGGGTTTAACATAACCAAAGGGAGTATCGAGTTCATGGGAGAGTCTATAAACACCAAAAAGACCGATGAGATCGCCAGAAACGGTGTCGCCCTCTCCTTTCAGCATCCTCCCGCGATCCACGGTGTGACCTTGTCGAAATTTCTTCATAAGATAAACAGATCAGAAAATCTCGAAGAGGAGATAAAAGAGCTTGACCTCGAGGATTTTCTGGACAGGGATATCAATACGGGCTTTTCAGGCGGTGAACTCAAAAGAGCTGAGATATTAAAACTCTACGCCCAAAATCCTCAGCTCGCTTTAATAGACGAGCCGGAATCCGGCGTCGATTTGGAGAACATCACTATTATCGCCAAAGCCATAAACAGGATACTGCAATATGATGAGAGCTCAAGCAGCAGAAAAAAATCCGCCCTTATCATCACGCATACCGGGCATGTATTAGACTATATAAATGCTGATGTCGGGCATATGATCATAGATGGAAAGATCATAAGTTCCGGCAACCCTATAGAGATGATGGAAGAGATAAAAAAAGAGGGATTCAGCGGGATCATGAGGCGTCTGAGTGCCAAAAAGGGGACTTAATGGATATTCAAAGAATATACGGTGGAATACGTGATGCCCTGAAAAACGTAGGCTTTGGAGAAAGTGAGGAGGTCGCTGGATCGTTTTTAGCGACAAACGAAGAGATAATCGAGAGTTCAAACTCAAGTGAAGGGATGGAGATACTCCCTTTAAACATAGCACTGCAAAAGTATGGATGGCTGCAAGAGAAGCTTTTTTCTCTTGTCTCAAAAGATAAAGACGAGTATGTAAAAATGGTCTCAGAAAATAAAAACAGACTGGGCTACTTCATACATGTAAAAGAGGGAAGAAATATCTCGCTGCCTATAGAGACCTGCTATCTGATAAACAACAACGATTTTGTGCAGATGACACACAACATTGTAATATGCGAAAAAAACTCACAACTGCATCTTATAAGCGGATGTACCTCAAATGCCCACATTATAAACGGGATGCACCTTGGCGTAACAGAGTACTTTTTAGATGACGGTGCCCTGCTGACCACGACAATGATACACAGCTGGGGGAGCGAAGTCGAAGTCTATCCCAGAAGTTCTGCCAAAGTTGGAAAAAATGCGAAGTTTATATCTAACTATATCGCTCTGACTAAGGTAAAAAAAATACAGATGAACCCTAGTGCGTACATTGATGAAGGTGGTCTGGCAGAGTTTTATTCGGTGGTCTATGCACCAAAAGGTTCTACTCTTGATCTGGGTTCTGAAGCATTTTTACAAGGCAAAGGAGCAATATCTAATATCGTGAGCCGTTCTGTATCAGACGGAGGGAATATAATAATAAGAGGAAAGATAACGGGAGATGTTGCAGGTGCAAAAGGGAGTATGGCATGCAACGGGCTTATGCTGAGTAACGACTCTCAGATTCATGCTATCCCTGAGCTTGTAGCAAATAATCCGGATATTGAACTTTCCCATGAAGCAAGTGTCGGTATGATATCAGAAGAGACTCTTGCCTATCTTATGGCATCGGGAATAAGTGAAGATGATGCTAGAAATCTTGTTATTGAGGGGTTTCTTGATCTAAAGATCCCGGGGCTTCCCGCTTATCTTCAATCTAAAATAGATGAAATGATAAGGCAGTCTCAAAGCAAAACCGCGATCTGAAGATTGCCTCAAAGAGAGGCAATGCAGATTTTTAGTACTTAACGCGTACTAAACCGTTTGGCTCAACGATTTTCATTTGACATGCAAGACGTGCTTTTGGATTTGTTTCATTTAACATTTTCATAACAGATTTTTCTTTTTCTGTTACATCACTTAAAAATTCCATACCTGATTCGATAGTAACGATACAAGTACCACATTCACCGTCACGACATCCAAATGGAAGTGCACTTCCAGATGCTTCTACGATATCTTGAATAGTTTTACCTGGCTTAACGTTGATTGCTAAGAAGTCATTTATAATTTCTACACGAGTTGTCATTGCTTTTTCCTTTTTTTCTTTCATATACTAAAACGTTATCGAGAGTCTACCGTTCTGAAACAATATCTCTCTCATCCGTTTCACCGCCAAATCCCAAGATAATGATTAAGACCATCATCTTTTTCCGTTTATCTCGCAAAGTATTTATGGCCTATACTTTAACGATCGTCAATTCACAAAAAGTCAGCTCGGTTCTCCTTCTTTTTGAGATTGCGCAGATAAATCTTCTTTGGCTTTTGCTTTGCTTGCTCTATGTTCGCGAAGCCATTTTAACTCTTCTTCAATTTCATCATATCCGTCAAGGTCGCTAATAGCTTCCAATTCAGCTTCACGACAACCGTAAGTGTGACCCTCTTCTATAAAATGAACCTCGTATATACGGATAACCTGAAGCCAGTCTCCGATATGCTTTACATACCCTTCCGCACCCGGTTGGACTAAAATAGCATCCGGCGCTTCAAACGGGTTTGAACCGTCATTTCTTATAGGTTTTTTTATACGGACACGCTGTCCTAGATGAAAAACCGGAAGGATCTCATCTTTAGTTGAAGCTGAGATTTGGTTGGCTTGTGCATGCGTGAACTCCATTGCTTACCTCCTCAATATCATTACAGCTTGTTGATGTAGAACAGGTACTACATGCACTCGGTTTTCCAAAAGTATCCCAGATCTCTGCGGCAGAAGGGGAGTAGCCGTTTTCAAAGTTTTTATACACACTGATCAATGCAAATTTATAATAATCCAGAAGCTTCTCTTCGCTTCCAAGATCATGATCTTTTGCTTTACTTATCATTTCACCGTACTTTTTCATTATATGAAATCTCTTTACGTAAACTAAACGCTCATCGTATTCAAGATCAAAAAAGTCAAAAAAATCTTCTGTATCGGTCAATGATTCAAATTCTTCTAATCTACTCATAATCAACCCCTATTATTCATTTACATATATAGATGCAATTTCTACTCTTGTTCAAATGTACAAATCACTACATTTATGTCGCTTTTTACAACGACTAGAGTCCCATCTCTTGTTTTATCTGAGCTGCCCAGCTACTAACTCTCTCATCAGTCAGATCTTCTTGATTTATATCATCGATTGCAAGTCCACAGAACTTTCCGTCTTTTTCAGCGTATGAATATTTGTATGAATACCCATCAGTCGATGTATATCCAAACTCAGTTTCAGCGCCCAGTTTTGAGAAGATATCTTTCATCTTTCCTAAAGCAGTCACAAACTCTTCCGGATGACTTTCTTGGTCACCGGCACCGAAAAATGCTACTTTTTTACCGCTAAAGTCAGGCTCTTCATTTTGCATCTCATACAATGGATCTACCCAGTCACGCTGAGGATCGCCTTGCCCCCAAGTCGATGAACCTATAAGTAAAACATCAAACTCATCAAACTGCTCAAGATCATCAAAATCTTCTTCCATGTTGATAAGTTCAGCACCTTCAAATAGCTCCTCTAACTTCTCAGCCGCACTTAGTGTCACTCCACCGCTACTACCTACAAATATACCTACTTTTGCCATCTTCTAACTCCTTATTTATTTTAAATTTTCATATTATTTGAACAAAGTCCATATAATATTAGTCACGTAAGTTTTACCTTTAGCTTACATGCATGGTTTAAATTTATTGTAAATCTCAAATGAGCTGTTTAAATATTTCTCGCCCTCTTCATAGAGTTTTTCTATTGTTCTAAAACCGAAACGGTGAGCATCTTTGAAATACTTATCCACTAACACTATTCTGTCAGCAATGACGATACAGCGTCCGAATCCCTCGTGGCTCATCTCCATTACGACATTACACATTACACCTGTTTTGCGTTCAAACTGTAGTGCTACAGCTTTAAAGATCATCTTGATCTCTCCGATAAGCATCTCATCGATATCAGCAATAATAGGGATCTGTTTTAAGTCCTCTTTAGTCTTGACATATTTCTTTATCAACAACTCTTCATCACTCATCTTTGCCCAGTTACCGAATTGGTCTGTTGCTCTTAACTGACGGATCAACTCCTCTGTAAACGCATTAAATGTTGCTACTTCGCTCATACTTTCTCCTTAATTTTGTTTCACAAAATGAAGGAACCCTCCATTTTTTTAATACAGTGTCGGAAGTAATTCCGATACTTACGCTAACGCTATGTTTTGTTCAGCACAAAGCTCGCGCAACTTGTCGCTTACTCTACTGACCAACGCTCTAGGCGTGGATCGTTTTCTGTTTGAATATTCATAACTTTTTTAACCCAAGGCGGAGGATTATCATTCAGCATGCTGATCAACTCTTTTAAGACATCCTCTATTTTACGAGGTTCTTGCACTTTCATAGGATTAATGCCGCCGCGGATCACTTTTGCAGCAGCTGTTCCGCCGATAGATTCGCAGTACATGATATTTATCCCTTTTAAAGCTTTGACTTTAAAATCTGTCTTATCATCGCCCACCATCTCAGACGTATCTGTTTTTACGACTTCGCTCAGCTCAAAGCCATCTTTAGAGACTTTGTAGACGACAAACTCTTTTGCACCGCCAAAGTGTGCATTGATCGTCTGCATATCTTTTGTAGCAAAAGCCACTTTCATAGCATTTTCCAATGAACTGTTACTCTCGACTGTAATTTTTGTTGATTCACCCATGATGTTTGATTCCTCTCCATTTAATTTAATCGCAATCTGAGCAAAAGCCCAGTTTGCTTTCGCTTGCCGCTAAGGCACTAAAGCTTGACTCTTTCGAGTCAGAATTATTATTCGCCATGCTTAACATGTCTAAGTGCATTTGCTACTTCAAAAAGAAAATATGTACTTCCCTCGTAAAGCTGATCATTTTTAAGCTGATTGCCTAACTCTTCGTAATTTGGAAACCCTCTAAGAACTAAACCTGTATGTTTCTCTTGTAAGTGCAATAATCGTTCTGCATGAAAGTTGCTGATGACCAGATCCGCACTATTAAAATGGATCTCTGCATCCTCAAGGTCGCCGACAAAAACATTTTTTGCCGTGATACTCTCTAAAACAGGACTGTAAGTAGTCGCTATTACCGCATTTACAGTGCCTCCGACACTTTGCAGCATCTCACACATGCCCACACACATATCAGGTTCACCCGTTATGACAAAACTTGACGAACCGATAAGAAAATGGCTGTCAAGCATCGCATCTTGAAGTCTTCCTCTCCAACGTTTCAGTAGCGGTGTAGGTTCGATTTGTCTTATTTTCATCAAAGATGCGACAAAATTGTCGTTCATTTCAAGACCCATAAGATGATCAAAATGCAGATGTGTGATCTTTGGATTTTTTTCTAAAAGAGCTTCCGCTGCGATCTTCATAGATGCACCGACAGTGATGACTGTTGCGCAGTCACCCAAAGCTTTGATATCATCTATGCTTATCGCTCCAGTTCCCAGTTTTCCCTGCCCTTCACTGAGATAGCCGTCAAGAGAAGTGGAAAGATCAGGCAGAGCCAAAGTCTCAAATCCAAAACTCTCACAACACTCTTTTATTTTTTCTACCTCTACGGGCTGTGTACTTACATGAGGCAGAATAAGCAGCTTATTTGGCTTTATTTCATTCCTTACCTCGGTATGCTGTTTTATCAATGCTTTTGCAGTAAGTGCCCAACCTGTTTCCATACCGCCCTCGAAATCCGGTGTATTGACATAACAGTAAGGTATCTCGATGTGCGTGCCTACGCTTCTGACATCATCACCCTTTGTCTCAGTAAGACCAGTCGTATGAAGACCTATAAGTTCAGGTTGTAAGCTCTTATTTTTCTTAGTGATGTTCTCTATCGACATAAGTATCGAGTAATCCCCGCCGTCCAAGATCGCCGTGATATCACCTACTGAAGTATTGTACATAGCGATAGGCTCATTGAAGTGGCGTGTATAAAATACCTTTGTATATGACGCACACCCTTGAGATGCATGCATCAACGGAAGACAGTTTTTAATCCCCATAAATGCAAGTGCCGCGCCCATAGGCTGTGAGTGTTTTATAGGGTTTACCTGAAGCGGTTTGTGTTCATGTTTACTTAGTTCTATTATTTTTTGCGCTTCCATCATTCAGCCTCCCACGGTGCTTTTTTAGACACGTTTGCAAAGACCGGGTTTGCAAATGCATGTTTGAGGTCCTCTGCGAGGTTAAGCAGTCCGTTGTAACCGCCGTAACTTACTTTTTTCTCTTGATTTACGTCGATAAAAGATATCTTTTTCTTGATAGCGGTATAAAGGCTTCTCCCGCCTGCAAGAAGGATGTGAGCACCTCTTTCATCTATCGCTTTTGCCTGCTCGCTTGCAGGTGCTTTCATAAGAAGACCGTTTTCTCCGAGATACTCTCTTGCCTTTGCGATATCGTCTTCTGTCGATTTACGGATAGAAGTAGCGACGACTTCTATACCCAGGTCTTGAAGTCCCGAAGCGATAGACCAAGCCTTGTTCCCTCCGGTGTTGAGAACCGCTTTTTTACCTGCAAAAAGCACCTTGTACTCTTTCAGTGCTTCTTCAAGTTTTGCCTCTTCCTCAGCTATGACAGCCTCGGCTTTTTTGATAAGTGCTTCGTCACCCAGAGCTTTTACTATCTCCATGATCGCAAAAGTCGTATCACGTTTTCCGTAAAACGAGACAGATATCCAAGGAATACCATAGTTTTCCTGCATCTTTCTACAAAGTGTTATAAGTGATTTTGCACACACGATGACATTGAGTTTTGCACGGTGGGCACATCTTATGTCGCCGACACGTCCGTCACCGCTCATCGAGCTTAGTACTCTGATCCCTATCTTTTCAAAGATAGGAAGATACTGCCACATATCGCCCGTTACGTTATAGTCACCTATGAGGTTTATGTCGTACGGAGTCGTTGTTTCAGGTTCTTTCGTGCCTATAAGGTTTTCTAAAACCGCTTCGCCGGCAAGACGGGAACCGAGGTTTTTCCCGCCGACAAATCCCGGTGCATGAACAGGCACGACTGGGACTCCGTGTTTTTCACTTGCGATGGAACATGTCATATCTATATCATCTCCCACAAGTGCGGTCACACAAGTAGAGTAGACGAAGATCGCTTCGGGTTTGTAGTTTTGCATGATGTAGTCTATAGAGTCAGCAAGACGTTTATCTCCGCCGAATATGACGTCATTTGTCGTGATACCGGTGGTAAAACCCATCACGGTATGGTCCCGCCCTTTATAAGAGGTAAGTGTCTCTCTTGTCTCCCAAGATGCACCCAGACAGGTCTGCGGTCCGTGAACTAAGTGGACGGCATCTGCGTAAGGAAAAAGTGAGATCTGCGCACCGTCGAATGCACATCCTCCCGCAGCAAGTCCCGGTTTAGGTTTATCACAACCTTCACCCTTTTTTTTATCTTTATTGTGCGAGCAGGCACTCTCGTTCATCAGCTCTTTTATCTTCGCACGGTTTACCATAAAATACTCCTTTGGAGTTAATCTACTTCTCTTTGTGCAACTTCTGTTCGAGATGAAGGTATTTAGTATGTAAAATGCATTAAAAGATTAAAAAGAGAATAATGATGAACGAAGATTTACATGTAAAGATACCGGTCATGGATGAGAAGCATGACGAGTTTTTAACACTCCTAAAAAATATTCAGTCTTGTGAAAAAAACGAATTTCTACCTCTTTTTAAAGAGATGATAGAACATACAAAAGAGCACTTTGCTTTTGAAGAGGAGTTGATGAACAAACATGAGTTTTATGCAAAACAGGAACATTTTGACGAACATAAGACTCTGCTTGGAGAGATGGAGTATTTTTATGAAAAAGCGCAGAAGCTGCCTATGTTTGGGAAGTCATATATAAACGACTACGCTTACGATAAGTTCAAACGCCATATCGTCAACATAGACTCTCAGCTTGCGATGTTTTTAAAAGAGAAAAATATCTTTATAAAATAGATTCATATATTTTCCTTCAAACACTTTAAGTCCGCTCTTGATATACTTTTCAGACAGATGATGAAAGGTTAAACAATGAACGATTTTACATATTACAATCCCACAAAAATAGAATTTGGTAAAGATAAAGAGAATAAGATAGGCGAGTATATAAAAGATTCCGGTGTACAAAGCGTACTGCTGGTCTACGGGACAGGCAGCATAAAACAGAGCGGTCTGTACGAAAAGGTTATAGCCTCATTAAACAAAAACGGTATCAAATTCCAAGAGCTTGCAGGCGTTGTCAGCAACCCTCTTTTAAGTAAGGTCAATGAAGGGATCGAACTTGTCGATGAGTATAAGCTTGACGCCGTCTTAGGCGTCGGCGGCGGTTCTGTCGTAGACAGTGCAAAAGCGATAGCCGCCGGTGCAAAATATAACGGCGATGTCTGGGACTTTTACGTCGGCAAAGTGCAGATATCTGAAGCACTGCCCGTATTTACAGTAATGACACTCTCTGCAGCGGCAAGCGAGATGAACGGTAACTCCGTAGTGACAAATGATGAGACGAGACAAAAATATTCTGTCGGTTCAGTATTGCTAAACCCTGTAGTCTCGGTCATCAATCCTGAACTTATGGCGACTGTGAGTCAAGAGTATCTTGCATACTCCGCGGTGGATGTCATAGCCCACAGTATTGAGGTCTATTTTACGGCGACAGACCATCCGAAGTTCAATTCAAGAATCGTAGAGTCGATCATTAAAAGCATTATGGAGACAACAGAAGCTCTTATAAAAGATCCAAACGATTACGATGCACGCGGTGAGTTTGCATGGGTGGCGATCCAAGCACTAAACGGACTTACTCCATCGGGAACAGGCGGCGGAAACTTTCCAAACCATATGATAGAGCACTCTCTTTCTGCTTTATACAATGTAGCACACGGAGCAGGACTTGCTGTTGTCATACCTGCATGGATGAAATGGTACAAAGAACAAAACCTGCCGCAGTTTACAAGATTTGCAAAAGAAATATTTGATGTAGACAATGCAGATGAAGGGATCAAAAGACTTGAAAGCTGGTTCTCTAAAATAGGTGCTCCCGTGACTTTAAACGAGGCAGGGATTCCAAATGATGCGATTGAGGAACTCTCAGAAAATGCAAGCGGACTGGCTAAAGTCTGGGGCATGGGCGAAAGCTATTCAAAAGAGGTCATCAAAGAGATCCTGCAAAAAGCACAATAGATCTTTTCAACCCTGCTTACATGTAAGCATCATGACGATGCTTACCTCCATTTACCCTAGTTCAAAAATTGCATCTCCACTTTTATAAACTATATAAAAGGAATCTCTTTGACTACAAAAGACAGGTATATCACTTTTGAAAACATCGACTGCTATAACGATGCAAAAGCAGTTTTGGATGCTATGTACGAGCTTTTTTCTATCAAACCGGAATCAAAAAACGAGTTTTGGGAACGTTTTGAGACGAAGCTGCCTGATGACTATGCGACCACACCCGTCGATGATCTAGGACGTGATACACTCTATCAGGTATGTTCAAATGTCTTTTATATAGAAGAGCTTTTTGAAACCTATGAGTTTGAAAAAGGGTTGGAGTCTCTAAAGACAACAGAATTCGACTGCTGTTAATAGAGTTAAAACAGACGCATTATATTTAACTAATCAGGTTCGCATCAGAACTTTTTTACTTTGTATAGATGTAAAAAAGGAAGAGCTATGCCTAATTACCATTTAGAGCGTCTCAGTCGTGAGAACTATATCAGTTCACTTGAAACGATCGAAGATCCAAGAACATTGAGGTTTGCAAATATGTCGCTTACCTGGTGGGATAAACAGTTTGGCTGGTATACACAAGGATGTATCGCATTGACTGATGAAGAAAACACCCATCTAAGTTATATCTTTTTTAAGATCGACCGGTATAAAGAGTATATAACCGTGCACAATATCTTCACTCAGTATTCAATGCGGAGAAACGGGTATGCGCATGAACTTTTAAAGATGGTCTTTGATTTTGCGATAACTGAGAATGTGAAGCGTTTTAAACTCACTTCTATTTCAAACTCTCTCGATTTTTATCTCTCTATGGGATTTACATATTGGGGAGTAAACAGTGTGGGCGATTACTATTGTGACCTTCCGATGCCTTTAAACGGGCTTGACGGAGTCGAATCGATGACCGAGAGTTCAGATACGGCTACACTTATCGGCAAAAAATTCGAAACAATTCATGCCAAAGTCGTAGACAATGAGACAAATCTCAGTGATTCTAAGACAGTAACCTACAAAAATGACGTAGAAAAAATGGGGGAAAGTTATATGTTAAACGAATTGATGGATATAAAGAACTAATAAAAAGATGAAAAAAAAACTTTTTTGTTATCAGTGCGATAAAGAGTATGAGGTCAAGATCGATGAGATCACTTATATGCTGGATCATAAAAAAGACTCTATCACTTTTGCAGAGGATATATACTATTTTGATAAAGGCTGTTTTTTTAAGACATTAAACCTATTAAAAAGAGAAGAGAATACCAAGGAGATATAATATGAATGAAACGACATTGGCATGGATGAAAGAAAACAGCTACGATATAAATAACCTAAACCTTCAAGGAAATTACGGCAACACAGCTTTGATGAAAGCTTCACGTGAAGGAAATTTTGAGATAAGTTCAGAGTTGCTAAAAGCCGGAGCCGATATTGGTATAAAAAACGTTGACGGCAACACGGCACTCTGGCTTTCCTGTTTTGGAGAGAATCCAGAAGTCGTAAAACTGCTTATAGATGCGGGCATAGAGATAGATACTTTAAACGTAAACGGGGTGACACCTCTCATGTATGCGGCTTCAAGCGGTAAAGAGAGTATGGTCAAGATGCTTCTTGACGCAGGTGCAGATGTAAAGATAAAAAATCCAGATGATTTCACGGCACTTGATCTTGCCGTGACACCGAAGATCCTAAAGATGCTGCGTGGCAAGTAAGACTACTCTATTATACGCTCCGCTACCTCTTTGAACTTCTCTTTTATCTCAATAAAGATATCTACAAGCACGGGATCAAAATGCGTCCCTCTTCCTTCGATTATGATCTGCTCAGCCTCTTCATAAGTAAATCCCTCTTTGTAACACCGTCTGCTTATAAGCGCATCATATACATCAGAGATCGCCATCAAACGTGCTTCAAGAGGGATCTCCTCTTTCTTTAAACCGACAGGATAACCGCTTCCGTTCCACTTTTCATGATGATAGTATGCGATGTTGTATGCGATCTGTAAGAACTCGTTTTCTTCATTGCCCTCTATAGCATGTTCAATGATATTTTTTCCGAGTGTCGTATGAGTCTTCATGATCTCAAACTCCTCTTCTGTCAATTTCCCCGGTTTTTGCAGTATCTTATCAGGGATCCCTACTTTACCGATATCATGCAAAGGTGCAGCCCTGAATATAAGATCTCTATAGTTCTTCGTCAGCCTGTCTTTACACATCTTGTTTGTATGCATATGATCTACTAAAAGTGCAACGTAGTTCTTTGTCCTTACAATATGCGCACCCGTATCTGTATCTCTTGTCTCAGCAACCAGTGCCATACTGTCTAAAGTCGCAGAATGTGCTTTGACAAGATCCTGTATAAACTTTTGTCTGTCCTTATAGTCGATAATGATAACGATAAGGTTTATGATAAAGAAGTAGATAATAAATGGGATCAGAAAATATCCCGATGAGATGTAGATATTACGGTCTAAGTAGTAAACTCCCAGAAAACATTCGATCAATATAGCCGATGTAAAGAGAATAAAAAGTTTTAAATAATCCCTTTTAATTAACAGATACACCAACAGAAGCGACAAAAACATCGAAATAAAGAAGCTGACTTTTTTAAGGTTTTCAGGCTGATACTTTAGATTATCATTCATAATATTGTCGATCAATGCCGCATGAACAAATACACCCGGGATCGTCTTTGAAGGAGAGATCATATATCTGTCATGCAGACCGACTGCAGATGTACCTATAAGGACAAACTTCCCTCTTAATTTTGTCAGATCGGTATTGCCGGTAAGGACATCCACTGCTGAAAGTACCTGATAATCTTTTGTGTTATGAAAATCAAGCAGGACCTCAGCATTTTCTCCCGTATGAAAACTTTGCCCCAGCACAGATATCTTGTCATCAGCGACATTCAACTTGTCAACGCTTGAAAGAGTCGCAAGTCCCAGAGACGGTATGACTTTATCATGATATTTAATAAACAGCGATGTTCTTCTAAACAGACCGTCGGCATCTCTTTGAGAGTTTATAAAACCTATACCCGAAGCCTCTTTCTGGAGCTCTTGTATATTACACAACATATAGCTTGCTTCATGATACTTTTGTGAATCTGACGAAGAAAGTATGTTGTTTTCAGGGATGAAGCAGTGTCCGTTTGGATGTATCTTATTACTCAGATAAACCGCGAGAACAGTTCTTGTCTCTTTTAATATTTGAGCAAAAAGTTTGTCATTATCCATAAGTTCATTTGGAAGCCCGTCTATTTTGATCTTTGTCGAAAAATATCTGTCATAAAACGATAACATCTCTTTTGGAGAGGTCTTATCATACTCAGGAAATATAATATCAAAACCTATGCTGGCCGGCTTCTGATCACCTATCGACTTGACAAGATTTGCCAGAACTACGCGTGACCACGGCCACTGTCCTAAAGCAGCCAAACTCTTCTCATCGATATCGATGATCACAACAGGAGCCTTAGTCTCTTTCTTATATAGATCAGCGACTTTGTATGTATAGTCATATACCTTAAGATCGTAATATTCTATAACACCGCTGTAAAATACCGCTGCATATATGACAAAAGTAAAGAGAAAACCTAAAAGAAGCGTCGACTTTTTCATCTAGTCATCTTATCAGCAGTTCGACTCTGCGGTTTTTCTCTTCCGAGACATCATCGGCAGTCGGTACCAACAGGTTTGACTCACCGTAAGACTCCACTTTTAACTTAAGAGTATCTACGCATTCCGACTGAATCCACTCTTTGACACTGTTGGCTCTCTCTAACGACAACTCGACATTATGCTCTTGTGAACCCTTCGTATCGGTATGACCGATAATATTTACCTCACAAGGCATCCGGTCTTTAATATCTTTGAGTATCTGCGGCAGTTTCGCTTTAGACTCATCTGTCAACTCATTGGAATTGCTTTTAAAATATAACAGGACACTTATAGGTTTTAAAGGCGTACTTGCGATCGCACTTTTGAACTTAGTGTTCATCTCCTCTTGTGTCATGACTTTTACGCTGCTCGGGGGGCTCTCTTGTGATGTAAGGCTTACATATGTGCCAGGTTTATCAAGAACGACTGAACCTTTTTTTGTCTTTACGACGATAGCATTTTCTGTTTTTCCATTATCTGCAAGTACAACTGTAGTCGTTTGATTGCTTAGTATTCCGGCAATTAATATACCAAGCCAAGCTATTACTACTAATGGTTCCATCACTTGACCTCCACATAAAACTTCGTACCTCGTATCCCGATTGTTCCTTCGGGGACTTTAAATTTGACGGATTCTGGAGAAAGTTCACTGATCTTACCGGATTCAAAGGATGCTATCCCTTTGTGCAGATCTATATCGAACTTGAAATCTTTATCAACAGGTTTAAAAAGGTATTGGTCTATTGAAAGAATACTTTTTTCGCCTAATGACACAATAGTTCCGTCATGAAATATGATCCCTATACTACTATGTAGTTGTGTAATAAGAGTATCACCTTCATGAAGCTGATCACCGACTTTTAGTTTGACCATTTCACTCTTTCTTTTAGCGAAGACTTCACCGTCTAACTTTTTGACAATAGCGATATCCGCTGAAAATAAGTAGGAGATGAAGAGAAGCATTAATAAGGGTATTCGTAACATACATAACCTCTATTAATTTGAGATAAGAACACATTATACTCCTATTTTCTTTGTTTTTTTTAAGATTTTTTATTTAATATTGTTAATCCTATTTTTAAATTCTTATCGTTTTTTTCATATTTATATATGATACAATATGTTAAACCTGTTATATTTTATTTAGAGGCATATGAATGTTGAAACATCTTTTTTTAATGATAATTTTTTCATTTACAATTGTTTTTGCCGATCAAATAGTTAAAATTGGCGTCCTTGCAAAAAGAAGCCACCAGATTACGCTAGAAAAGTATTCATCGACTGCCGCATATCTCAGTAAAGAGATCAAGGGCTACCAATTTAAAATCGTGCCGCTTAGTTTTGAACAGCTGAAAGAGAGTGTAAAAAACAAAGAGATAGATTTTGTACTTACAAATACCATGTACTATGTAGAGCTTGAGTATCACTACGGTATCAGCAGGATCGCTACACTCAAAAACATCAGTTCAGACGGCAAAGAAACAACCAGCTTCGGTGGTGTCATCATAGCCAGACAAGGTAGCAACATAAACAACTTTAAAGATTTGAAAGGGAAAAGATTCGGTGCCGTCGATCCGCTTTCTCTTGGCGGCTGGGTAATGGCGCTTAAAGAATTTAAAGACAATCATATCGATGTCAATGATTTTTCAAGTTTTAAATTTTTTGGCAGTCACGACAAAGTCGTACAAGCTGTCTGCAACGGGGAGATCGATGCAGGGACTGTCCGAAGCGATACTTTAGAGCGAATGAAAAACGAGGGGATCATCACTTCAAAATGTTATAAGGTGATCGAACCCAAACACTACAAAGACTTTCCTTTTGCCGTAAGTACCAGACTGTACCCGGAATGGCCTTTTGCTAAACTCTCGACTACTTCGGAAAAACTTTCAAACAAAGTCTCGATAGCTCTGTTAAAGATGTCTCCGGATTCACAAGCCGCAAAAGATTCCAATGTTGCAGGATGGACTATACCGCTTGATTACACAGCTGTCCATCAGTTACTTCAAGATATGCAACTTGGGCCGTATGAGGAACTTGGAAAACTGACATTTAGTAGATTTTTTGAAAAATACCGCCTTATCTTTTATAGCCTCATTACGATTTTTATTCTGGTTATCAGTGTGCTTTTATATATCTATAAACTCAATTCAAGATTAAAAGAGAGCAATCAATACATAGAAGCTTTAAATGCCGGTCTTGAGATAAAAGTCCAAGAACGTACGTCCGAGATCGAAAAAATGTATCTACATGAAAAGTATTTAAAAAATATCTTAGAGACGATAGCAGATATAAACGAACTTTTAATCACATCTCTTTCAACAGGAAGTGTCGTTGACAACAGTATCGACAGACTTGTTAAAAACGAACATTATTGTTATGTATGGATGGGCATAGAGAAAAACAACACTTTAGAGATGAGTATGCAGTGCAAAGACAAACCGATCGAAAAATCTACATACGGTTTGGAAAGTGCAGATGAGACCCTGGCTTTTAAACTCGTTCAAAAAGCTGTGAAATATAATGAGACTGTTATAGAAAGACTTCCCGATGACTATGCTTTTGAACTTGGGAACAACCATTATCATTGCGATTCCTGTTGGCTTATATCCATCCCTATCACGGTAACTAACGAGGACACCATACTCGGGACACTATCTGTATTTAGTGACAATGAAGATGGCTTTGAACCTCAAGAGGTCAAGATGCTTGAAAATCTTTCGACGGATATAGGACTGGCACTCAACTCCATTTATCAAAGCAGTAAGCTTCAGTACATGGAACTTGAAAAGATATCAAACTACGAAGAGACGATCCTTGCTTTTGTAAATATCATAGAACAAAGAGACAGTTATACAGCAGGTCACACCATCAGAGTGGCTCGTTACTGCCGTTTACTTGCTGAGGGCATGGGTGTAGATAACGACGATATCTTAAAACTGGAAAAAGCTGCCATACTGCACGACATAGGAAAAGTAGTCACGCCGGACTCTATTTTACTCAAACCCGGAAATCTGACCCAGCTTGAATATGAACTGATCAAAGAACATGCCAATGCCGGTTACAAGATGCTCTCCAAGATAAAGATGTATAAAGACCTCGCTGATATTATCAGGTATCATCATGCCCGCTATGACGGAACGGGCTACCCTGTAACTGATCCTAAACATCCTGAAGCTATTCCTCTGCTTTCATATATTATGATGGTAGCCGATGCATTTGACGCTATGACGACAAATCGTATATATAAACCGAGAAAGTCTATAGAGGAAGCACTTGAAGAGATCAAGCTCTTTAGCGGAAAACAGTTTCATCCGGATGTGGCAGAAGCAGCCCTTAAAGTTTTAAAAAACATAGATATAAGTACGACCTCACAGATGCCGAAAAATGAACTGGAAGAGCGCCGTTTTGCATATTTTTTCCGTGATTCTTTAACTGAAGTGTATAATGAGACATACCTTCAAATCATCTTGAATAAAATAATAGAGAAACAGAGGTACCTTTATCAGGTAGATCTGAAAAACTTTTCAGATTACAATAAAAAACATGGTTGGAAAGAGGGAGATAAATTCTTAAAACAGATCGCTGAAAGACTAACGGAAACTTTTCCTGATAGTATGATATTCAGATATCATGGAGATGATTTTATTTTGCTTTTTAAAAAATATACCGTTATCACGGAAGATGAGATCAAAGGGTTGGATATATTTAAAGAGAGTGGTATTATCGCTGAATTGATACGATATGATCTAAATGAGAAAATTCCTGAACTTTAAAAGCTCACTTTCATATGGTTTATAACTAAATATCAGGTAAGTTTTTATCTACTTGTATCTAGTTTAAACCATCTTTCTTATTCGCCAAACTCAACTCCAAAGTATTTCTTCGATAAGCTCTGTCGCCATCTCTAAACAATCAT
Source organism: Sulfurimonas sp. HSL3-2 (assembly GCF_039645965.1). Taxonomy (GTDB): domain Bacteria; phylum Campylobacterota; class Campylobacteria; order Campylobacterales; family Sulfurimonadaceae; genus Hydrocurvibacter; species Hydrocurvibacter mobilis. The sequence goes on from NZ_CP147917.1 coordinate 1,536,233, forward strand.
ACTCATCATTATATTTCAAATGCTCTCCGTCACACTCATCAAAGTGGTGCATGTAATGATTGAAACTAAAATCCTCGAACTCTATAATATCGCTTTCGTACATCTTGTATCCTTTTTTGGGCTCTTGCCCTGATTTCACAGATATAATTACATAATGCATTCCCTAAAAAATTTGCAAAAATATGCAATTTTCATGCTAAATAGACAAAAGTACGACAATTTTGTAGTGTTTTATAAAAATAGAGGTGTTTTTTGTATGAAAGAGGAGAAAAAGACTCCTTTTTTACTCTAGATTTTTGACCAAGTCGTCATGTACTAGAGTATTACTGCATAAGATTATATGGTCGCCCAAGCTGTATGAGTTGCCTTTTTCATCGGTGATCCTGCCACCGGCTTCCTCTATTATCAATATTGCCGCTGCGACATCCCAAGGCTTGAGGTTGCATTCATAATACGCCTCGAACTTTCCGCATGCCACATAGCACATATCGATTGCAGCGGAACCGAAACGGCGGATATCTCTGGTGATGGGAAGAATGTTGGCCATCGAGCGCAGCACCCACTCGTAATCCTTGCCTTTTTGTACCTTTGTGTAAGGAAATCCAGTCGAAACAAGACTCTGCTGAAAATCTTTCTGTTTAGATACATCTATCTTTTTTCCGTTAAGGTATGCACCTTCTCCTCGCTTAGCATAAAAGCACTCGTCAAGTACCGGATTGTACACGATGCCTGCTATGGGTTTTCCATCTTCCCAGACACCGACCGATATTGCACAAAACGGCAGACCGTGTACAAAATTTGTAGTGCCGTCTATGGGATCGATATAGATGGCTTTTTTTGGATGCGTTATCTCTTTCGTACTCTCTTCACCGACTATCGTAAAATCTCCAAACTCTTTTTGCAATGCCTCCGTAAGACGTTTTTCGATTGCTACGTCATATTCTGTTACAAGATCAACGGTTCCTTTATAGTTAACATTTGTATGGCTGTGGTAGCCTTCTAAAAAAAGTTCTTTACACTCTTTTACTATCTCAATCAATTTTGTCATCATAAACGCTATTGTAGCATTTTCCATCGCACCATAATTGCACTTACTAAGTATATATATAATAAGGAAGAGTATGAATCCCCAAAGCGTAAAAAGATCACTTACCCATCTATGTAAGAAAAAGGTACCCGTGTTTTTATGGGGACCTCCCGGCATAGGAAAATCTTCCATCGTCGCGCAGATAGCAAAAGAGGAAAATATAAGCTATATAGATCTTCGTCTCTCTTTGCTTGATCCCACAGACTTAAGAGGGATACCGTTTTTTAGTACAAAAGAGGAAACAGCCATCTGGGCACCGCCGTCATTTTTACCAGACGGAAGTCAAGAAAAAGGGATACTGTTTTTAGATGAGTTAAACACCGCAGCACCTATGGTTCAGGCTTCGGCTTATCAGCTTATCCTGGATAGAAAGATAGGAGAGTACACTTTGCCTGACGGCTGGGCTATCGTAGCTGCAGGAAACCGTGAGAGCGACCGCGGTGTCGTCTTTCGTATGGCTGCACCTCTTGCAAACCGTTTTGTCCACTTAGAAATGGATGTAAATGTCGATGACTGGCGTACTTGGGCGGTTGGTGTAGGCATCGATGCATCCATCATCGCTTTTATCTCACATCGCCCTGATGCACTTTTTACTTTTGCTCAGACTGACAGCCGTGCATTTGCAACACCTCGTACATGGGAGTATGTCAATCATATCATCTCATCCGAGCCTGAAGCCGATCTCATCATGCCGATGGTAAGCGGAGCTATCGGCGAAGAGCTTGCAGCAGCATTCTTAGGATTTAGATCCGTAGCAGGCGACTTGCCTGACCTTGATATGATCATGGAGGGTACATGTAAAGATGTCCCAAGCGAGCCCTCTGCACTTCACATACTCAGTGCGGCACTTACCATGCGTGTAGATGATACTACAAGCAGTAAAAAACTGAACAATCTCGTAAGCTACACGCTGAATATGCCTGCCGAGTTTGCGGTCATGATAGTCCAAGACCTCAGAGAACGCAAGATAGAGCTGGATCATGTAGACAGCTGGACTCTTTGGATGAAAAAATTCAACACATTGCTACACTAATGTCTGCCGAAAAAATCTTAACCAGATCAAAAAGTCAACTGACACTAAAACATCCCTACTTCGGTATGCTTGCTTCGCGGCTTAAACATGAACCAAGCGAGTCTGTAAGAGCCTACGCCAGTAACGGTGTGCGCTTTTTATACAACCCGGAGTTTATAGAGCGCCGAAGCGAAGACGAGATGATCTTTATCCTAACAAACTGTGTTATGCATCATATACTTGCACATCAGCAAAGACGTCTTAACCGAAAAGGTTCTCTCTGGCAACTCGCCACCGACTTTGCCATAAATAACCTTCTGCATAAAAACGGTGTCATCATCCCTCAGGGTGCGAACTATAACGAAGAGTTCAAAGATATGTATGCCGAAGAGATCTACGAGGTATTAAAAGAGGAACATTTTAATGGTCTCGATGATGCTTATGGCAACCAAAATGAGACAAATAGCGACAATCCGCCTCAAACAGGTGAAAACCAAAGCGAAGACAGTGGTGCTTTTTCAAATATTGAAAACATCGACGATGAGCTGGATCCGCAGACAGAGTCGCAGTGGCAGTACGCTTCATCCGTAGCACAAGAGGTAGCGAACAAAAAAAGTGCGATGCCTTCAGGCATGGAAAGACTGGCAAAAAAAGTAAAGGCAAACGACGTCGACTGGAGGTTTGAACTTTACAATGCGGTCAACAGACACATGAGAAACAACTACGCTTTTATGCCTCCGAATAAAAAACATATATACCGAGGATTTGCCCTGCCGAGTCTTGCGAGCGACACACTCAGTCTTTGTGTCGCCATCGATACATCTGGCTCTATAAACGATGAACTCCTAGGTGCGTTTATGGAGGAGTTCAAGTCCATCATGCAGAACTTTCCCTCGGTGAAGATAGAACTTATCATCGCCGATGCGAAGGTACATGCACATTATACGTTTCAAGGCGGAGAGAAGCTGGATTTTGCACTAAAAGGCGGAGGTGGAACGGACTATCGTCCCGTATTTGACTATATCGAGGCAAATCTGCCTATGAATACGATGCTTCTGTATTTTACAGACGGAGACGGCTGGTTTCCAAAATACCCTCCGAACTACGAAGTTCTCTGGGCACTCTCAAGAAAAGCGAAAGTCCCTTTTGGAAGACCGCTCGTTATTTTTAGAGACAATTAACAACACAAAGGTTTAAAAAATGAAAACAGATCCAAAAATTATTTTACTAAACGGCTATGGGCCTATATCTATAAACAACGAGCTTATGGAACTTTACCCGGTTACAACTTCACACGGTGCTATAGGCTTTCCCTTAAAAGTTTTAAGAGCCGAAAATGTCACTATCATAAAAGATCTAGAGAGTTTTTGGTCGACTACAAAAAGGATCAAACCTGAGAATATGTGTTTTGTCTATGCGTACGGCGGGTTAAATGACGAAGAGATGCAAAAGATAAAAGCGGAGAAGATCATACTCTCCTAATTTATATTACTCTTCGCATTCTTACAGAAAATCGGGGACATTCTAGTATAATATAGATAAAAACTTGAAGGTTCATTACCATGGATAAAACATTAAGCTTATCGATCATGCAAAATATAATAGATTCTGAAGATGACTTTATCTTATTGTTCGAAGATGCAAAAATCATATTGGCCAATAGATCTTTTTTTAAATTTTTCAGCGCAGCCTCTGTTGATGATTTTAATGATTCTTTTAAAGATTTTGCCGATTGTTTTGTTCAACATCCGCACTATTTCAACAAAGAAAAAATTCCTGCCGGTATGACTTGGATGGATGCAATATCTCAGCTTGATGAAAAAGATAGGATCGTCAGTCTTATAACTACTAATTTTGAACCACATGCATTTTTAGTGACAATTACTCAACATAGCGAAAAATATACCGTTGTGAGATTCATAGATATTACCAATGCTCTTATCAAAAAGATCATGATAGATAATGCCAATATTCCTCTTCTCTCTCATTTAGAATTTACCGATGTAGCTAACATTGTTCAGCTTTTACATCTTAAAAACTATAACAAAGATGATGTCATCGTTCATGAAGGTTCAGACGGGGATTCAATGTTCTTTATTGTCGACGGCAATGTTCTTGTACACAATCAAAACATACAAGTTCAGTTAAAAGAGGGAGATTTCTTTGGTGAAATAGCCCTCCTTAAGAACACTCCAAGAACGGCTACTGTCACAGCTTTGAAAGATTGTAAAGTATTTAAGTTGAGAGCAGAAGACTTTCAAAATGTTATAAAAACAAAACCGGACCTCTTAAAAGAGATAGAAAAAGTTGCGAGCTCTCGCCTGTAAAAACTACTTCAAAAAGTCAGTATCGTTTAAAACGACTGCTTCTTCAAACTGGTCACTCTCTCCTTTAGGAGATGTTGAAAAACCATAGTTTGAACCGCATGTCGGGCATTTACCCTCATCTAACATGCCAAGCTGCTCACTGCTTACCTTTGCATCACAGTCTTGACAATAAAACAATATCTCTTCCATTACCATACCTTACTTTTAATATCATGGGCTTCGCCTACAGCTTTATTGTAAAGGACTCCGTCGTATGTATTTAACGAACTCACCATGACAGGAAGCTCTTGACATATATTTTCCGCTCCATGTTTTGCCAGGGCTTTGACATACTTTAATGTCGCATTTGTAAGTGCATATGTCGACGTACGCGGATAAGCTCCGGGCATATTAGCCACACAGTAGTGCACGATCCCATCTTCTATGAATGTAGGATGCGTATGCGTTGTGGGATGTGATGTTTCAAAACATCCGCCCTGGTCTATCGAGACATCGACTAGGACACTTCCCTTTTTCATAAGCCCAAGCATCTCTTTTGTTATGAGTTTCGGAGCTTTTGCACCGTGTATAAGTACAGTCCCTACGACTATGTCACATTCGGGCAGCAGATCTTTGATCGTGTCATGTGAACTGTAAAGCGTTGCTACGTTTGCCGGTGTCACATCGTTTAGATAGTGCAGGCGTTCCATATTTATATCAAGTATTGTCACATCGGCACCAAGCCCTGCTGCGACCTCAGCGGCAGCTTTACCTGCGACTCCGCCTCCGAGCACCATCACTTTTGCTCTGTGTGTCCCTGTCACTCCGCCTGCAAGCAGACCGCTTCCACCGTGATATTTTCCAAGATGCACGCTTCCCATCAGGGCTGCCATCTTACCTGCGACTTCACTCATCGGTTCAAGCAGAGGCAGACGGCCGTTTACCTCTAATGTCTCGTATGAAAAAGCGCGTATCCCTTTTTCAAGTAAGAACTCTGTTTGAACCTTATCCGCTGCTAGATGCAGATAGGTAAAAAGCATCTGTTTTTGTTTAAAAAGTTCATACTCCAGAGGAATAGGTTCTTTGACTTTTACGATCATATCCGAAAGTTTAAAAAGCTTTGCAACATCTGTTAAAAGTGCCGCTCCCGCTTTTTCATACTCAGTATCGCTAAAACCGCTTCCCTCACCGGCACTGTTTTGGACATATACCGTATGTCCCTCTTTTACAAGTTCTGCCACACCTGCAGGCGTGATAGAGACACGATATTCATCCGTTTTGATCTCTTTTGGCACACCGATAATCATTTTGACTCCTTCTAGCGGCACAACGCCGCTTTACCAAGAGGCCTTTAGTAGCTTCCCTCTTGTACGGATATTACAAAGTTGTCATCAACTTCGACTACACTAAATTCATGCTGTCCGCAAAATGTCTCGTTTAATTCCTGTGCCCAAGCTCTTGCTACTCTATGAGCATTTTCTTTGTCATCAAACGTTTTAATCTGCGGCATATTTTTGCGACGTGCACATCCGCACATCTTCTCAACTACTATATGATATTCCATTATCTTGCCTTTTTTTATTTGATAATTGCATTAAGTGTTCTTGTTAACTGTTCTATAGCTCGCAAGCCTCGACAAATCCGCCCTCTTCGACCGATATGACAAAGTTCTCTTCGACCTCTACCACGTCAAATCCATGTTTGCCGCAGTAGGTATTGTTCAGATGGTCAGCCCATTCGTAAGCATGCTCTTGAGCTTCCTCTTTCGTGTCAAAACTGCGGATCTGTTCCAACCCTTTTTTCTTGGCACAGCTGCAAAGCTTTTCAACGACGACATGGTACATCAGGACAACCTACTGTTTTGAGAGATAAGGTAAAACTGGTCTTTTAGTTTGTTGAGTTGTTTGATAATAAGAGAGTGGTGGTGTTCATCCAAGACGTAGTGCTGCTCCATAAAATCATACAGCTTGTCTATATTTGTATACATCTCTTTTAATAGGTTCTCTTTTATCTTCTCTTCTACACTGCTCATAAATATTCCTCTTTTATTGTAAAGAGTTGCATTATATGTGCTAGAAGAGAGATTTAATTTTTTACACTTTACATGTAAAGATAGTTTTGATTAAATTTTTGCAATTTTTTATAAAATCACAAGATGATTTGATAGTTCATTTTTAGGCTCACTTGCAGGGAAATGCTCGATTAGCGGCTGTGAACATAATCGTATCGCCTCTAAAAATCCTTCTTCTGGATTACCTTTTTTTATCTGCTCAGTCAGTGCAATCACAGCGTTTTGCCAAACTGGATCTGTTATCTTGTCGTTGATCCCTTTATCTGCAATGATCTTCACATACCGCTCGGCAATACTGACAAATATGAGTACACCGGTACGTGCTTTTGTCGCATGAAGATTCTGCACAAGAAACTGTTCATAAGCCAATGACCGAGCACGTCTTTGCTTCACATCACGGGGTATAAGGGCATACATCAAAAAAGGGATGCGCAGCAAGACCATACTTACAATAAAGACTAAAGCCAGTACCACATAGCTTTCATTAAGCTCTTTTGGAGCCCCTAACAGATGACTGACACCCGGCCACAACAGTGTCACAAATGCAGCCCACATAGTAGGGATATAATAGTAATCATCTGCTCTTTTTGCAACAACGACTACAAGTTCAGCATCTGTTTTGCATTCAACCTCTTGTATGGCTTGTTCAACTCTTCTTTGCGTTTCTTTTGTTATAAATTTCTTCATTACCAACTCCCTGAAGCGCCGCCGCCCCCAAAACTTCCGCCACCGCCTGAAAAACCACTTGAGCCAAAAGAACTGCTGCCACTTGAAAAACTGCCATTTGGACTATACCAGCTATCACTGCCGACTTGATATTTACTCATCATCGTGACGATCGAACCGAAAAACATAAATACTCCCATTGCAAAAGCTTCCCCTAGCGGTCCTACACCAACAAAAGTAAAAAATACGATAATACTATTGACGATGCTGATCAATAACATATTATTTATGATCGAATTAAACAGAGGTGCGGCAAAAAGAAGTCCGAAAAAAACTGCTACACCTACTCCAAATGATACTGCACCTTTATCTGTTCGCGATACGTTATTTTTTTTAGGAGGAACATACTGTCCCTGTAAAACCTCTAAGATGGACTTGGTACCCTTCATAATCCCCTCTTGCATATTGCCTTTTTTAAAAGAGGGGACGATATCGTTATCGATTATCATCTTACTCAGCCCGTCTGTCAAAATCCCTTCAAGACCGTACCCGACTTCGATGCGTACCTTACGCTCTTTTGGCGCGACTATCAGTAAGACTCCATTATTTTTCTCTTTTTGACCTATCTGCCAATGTCGTCCAAGTCTAAAGCCAAAAACTTCTATCGTATTGCCTTGAAGTGACTTTAGTGTTACGACTACCACTTGATCACTGGTTTGTTTTTCAAGTGTTTGAAGCTGATCTGTCAACTGTTTTTTTTGAGCACCTGTGAGTATATTTGCTTCATCGACAACACGACCGCTTAAAGAGGGAAAATGGATCTCTTGCGCATTTAGGTTTAAAAATCCGATTAAGACTAAAAGAATCCCTAAGCGTGAAAGCAGTCGCATCAGAAATTGACCTCTGGCACGCGTTGCGTTGCTTCATCTACACTAAATGTCTCATAAAGTTTCATATCACTATAAAGCATCATGTGCCATAAGCGTCCCGGAAATGTCCTTAACTCCGTATTGTAGATCTGTACAGCTTGAATATAATCTCGTCTAGCTACAGAGATACGATTTTCTGTTCCCTCCAACTGGGACTGTAACATGACAAAATTTTGATTTGCTTTGAGATCTGGATACTTCTCAACAGTCACTAACAAACGAGACAGTGCGGAAGAAAGTTCATTTTGTTTGCTTTGAAACTGTGCAAAAGCTGCTTTATCATTTAAGATATCTTTTGATATCGTCATCTGAGCAACAGCACTACGGGCTTTTGTTACTTCTACAAGTACTTTTTCCTCATGTGCCGCATAACCTTTAACAGTACTGACTAGATTTGGGACAAGGTCTGAACGTCTCTTATACTGATTTAGGACCTGACTCCATGATGCTTTGACCGCCTCATCATACTTCGGTATATTATTTATACTCGGAATCATTACAACTAAAAGAGCAATCAAAATTACTGCTATGACAATACCTACATTTCTCATCAAAATTCCTTGTTTTCAATTCCATTGATTTTAATCATCTATAGTATCTATTAAAAACTTCTAAATAATTTAAAACAACAAAATCAATTGAAATATTTCTATCACAAAACTGATCATTAATTAAAAACTTTCATCCTGCCCTAAAGTGTCAGTGACTATAATGCAGATAGTCCTCATCCTCTTTTAAGGAGTCGTCATGTCCGAGATCAAAGCTGTCTTGTGCGATATCGGCGGTGTGCTTTATGTAGGTGATACCCCCATCGAAGGTGCCGTAGAAGCCGTTGCACGCATCAAAGAGCATTTTTCCGTACGTTTTTTGACTAACACGACCCAGACGCGAGGCGAGCAGCTTGCCGAACTTTTACAAAAAATGGGGTTTGATATAGAGCCATATGAGATCATCACCGCGCTGGATGTGACAAAGATGTATCTTCAAGAACATAGATCAAATGCCTATTATCTCCTTACCGACGAAGCCAAAAAACAGTTTACCGACCTTACGTTTGAGAACATCGACTATGTCGTCGTAGGTGATGCGCAGGAGAACTTTAGCTACGGGAGTCTCAACACTGCTTTTCGCCATCTTCACTCGGGGGCGACTCTTCTTGCCGCAGCAAAGAACCGCTACTTCAAAGATGCCGACGGAGAGTTAAGCATGGACGCAGGAGGTTTTGTACAGGCGTTAGAGTATGCAGTGCAAAAAGAAGCCAAGATCATCGGCAAGCCCAGCATGGAGTTTTACCATCTTGCCTGCCAGATGCTTGCTTACAAACCAGAAGAGTGCATCATGATAGGAGACGACATAGAAAGCGACATAGGCGGAGCGCAGGACGCAGGACTGAAAACGGTACTTGTAAAGACAGGAAAGTTCAGGCCCCAAGACCTGCAAACGGGCATCAAAGCAGACATGGTCATCGACTCCATTGCAGATTTTACGCTCTAAAGCAGCTTACAGCATAAGAGTTTAAAGTGCCTGCTATACTGCTTTCCAAAGATAATCTTACTCATTAAAACTAATTTTTTTAAATTATATTGCATACCCATCAACTATAATATAATCCCTACCGAAAATATCTCACATTAAGGAAAATAATTCTATGAAACTCATCTCTATTGTCATTACTACAATGCTTGGCTTCACTCTAGCTAATGCATCTACAAACGAAACAGTCACGTTAAGCGGAAAACCGGTTCACTTAAGCGGAAATAAGATCAGTGTCGGCGACAAAGCCCCTGTGGTTCAATTAGTCACAAGTGACCTAAAAGAGATCAAAGTAGGTGGAAAAAGCGACAAAACACAGATATTGGTCGTAGTTCCAAGTATCGATACGCCTGTTTGTGATCTTGAAGCTCGTACATTTAATGAAAAAGCAGCAGCTCTTGCAAATGTTCAGATCGTAGTGATCTCTATGGACTTACCTTTTGCAGGAAGCCGTTACTGTGCAGCTCACGGGATCAAAAACATCACCGTTGCAAGTGACTTCCAGTCAAAAGCATTCGGAAAAGCGTACGGTACTCTTATTAAAGACAGTGTTTTAAAAGGGATAGAGACTAGAACGATCTTCATCGTTAAAAACGGCAAAGTGACTTACAAACAGCTTGTTCCTGAGATCACACAAGCTCCTGACTATGATGCAGTGTTAAAAGCATTATAAAGATCTTCTTTGCTTGCAGCCAGTTCGGCGCAAGCATTCTTTTCTCTCCTACTTTATACTAATAAGCATTAAATAATTCTTGAATTTTTTGAATATTATGCTTTGCTTCATACAGTGGCTTGTCACTTTTTCGTATGTTCTCTTCAAGAGTCGCATCGCTGTTTTTGTTCTGATAGATGACACCTAATGGCATCGGCATCGATTCAAAAGCTTTACCGAGTGCCGCATTAAAATCACTGTTATTGTAGTTGCCGTTTAAAAAATAGGTGTTCTCTCTAAACCAGTGGTAGGTGTTTGTCTTGTTGAAAGTGACACATGGCTGGAAGATGTCTACAAGTGCGTATCCGTGATGTAAGAATGCGGCTTTTAGCACCTCTTTTGCGTGGAGGGCATCGGCGATGCTCACCCTTGAAACAAATCCTGCTCTTAATGAAAGCGCTACGGCCAGAGGGTTGAAAGGCTCGTTTGACACGCCGTTTACCTGCACTTTTGTCTCAAAACCCTTTTGGCTTGTGGGCGACGCCTGTCCTTTTGTCAGTCCGTAGACCATGTTGTTATGCACGATATGGACAATGTTGACATTGCGTCTGATGGCATGGATAAAGTGGTTTCCGCCCTCTCCGTACATATCTCCGTCACCCCCTTCGGCGATGACATTTAGCTGAGGATTTGCGACCTTTAGAGCAGTTGCCACGGGTACTGCCCTACCGTGCAGGACTCCGAACATATTCGTATCGACATAGTAGGGAGCTTTTGCGGCCTGTCCGATGCCCGATACTATGACGGTATTGTTTTTATCTGCCTGCAGCTCTTCAAGAACCTCTTTTATAAGTTTTAAGATACCGAAGTTTCCGCATCCCGGACACCATGCAACATCGACATTTTCCCTGTCAAACAGATGGCTCATGACAACTCCTTTACAGCTTTTTCTATCATCCCTGCCAACTGGTCGGCAAAGAAGCTAAACCCGTTGGATTGTAAGATCTTCTCATCTACTTCTATGTCGTGAAGTTTCAGCTGATCTGCAAACGCCCCGTCGGCATTGTTTTCTACGACGATCTTATACTTATAGTCGTTTAAATTGCTTAACTGCTCTGCACTAAGCGGATGCACCCACGCAAAATGCACATGAACAAGACGAGGATCGTCCAGACGCTCCAACGCTTCGGCTATGGCGCCTTTGCTTGATCCCCACCCGATGATAGCGATCTCTCCCTCACCCTTACATGTAGGAGCGAGTGCCTCTAGTGTAAGAGCATCTGCTTTTCTCGCACGTTTTGCAACCATCTGATCTCTTACTTTATGATCCTCCGTTATCTGCCCCCGCTCGTCATGTTCATCGCCGACCGCGCAGATAAGACCTTCGCCAAAACCGGGAACGGCTCTTGGACTTATACCGCTTTTTGTATCTGCATAACGCAGATATTCTTTTGTGCTTTTTTCGATGTATCTGCGCTGTTCGTAAGATGAAAAGTCTACGTCGCCTATCATACAGATGGAATCTGCCAGATACTGATCACTCAGTAGGATAACCGGTATCTGGTATTTGTCCGCCAGTTCAAAAGCCAGATAACCGTAGTTGATGCACTCCTCTAGCGAACCGGGGGCAAGCACTACGCGGGGAAACGGTCCGTGTCCAGAGTAAAGCGCCATGTTCAAGTCTCCCTGCTCGCTTCGTGTGGGCAGTCCTGTCGCAGGTCCCGGGCGCTGTGCGAGGTAGATGACGGCGGGTGTCTCCGTCATACCGCTGAGACTCAGTGCCTCGCCCATAAGAGCGAAACCTCCGCCAGAAGTAGAGGTCATAGCACGTGCACCTCCGTACCATCCGCCAAGCACCATGGTCAAAGAGGCTATCTCATCTTCACTCTGCTCTACGGCTATGTCAAACTCTTTAGACATAGATGCCATAAAGTTTAGTACTCCCGTTGAAGGAGACATCGGGTATGCTGTTATCATATTGCATCCGCCTGCCAGAAAGCCGAATCCACACGCTGAAGTACCGTCCATAAGATGCAGGTCTTTTACAGTTTCGATATCTGCTTTTGGCAGCTCCGGAAGCGGCAGGTATTTCATGTCACTTCCCGTTTTATAACCTGTCTCGGCTGCCTCTTTGTTTGATCCTTCACCTTTGAAATGTTCCTGTATGGTTTTTAGCAAAGGAGTCTCATCGATTTTAAGTACTCCAAAAAGCAGACCCGTCATATAGGTGTTTGCATATCGCACATCGCCGAACTTTTTAGCACTCTCTTTCATCTCGACAGCGATGATATCCGAACCTTTTTCATTCACACTTTCATCCGCGAAGACGACTGTACTCTTTTTGTATCGCTCTTTCATGTGCTCTAAAGCGGGTCCGTCAAGTGCTACAGCAATATCGACCTCCCAGCAGGGAGCCAGGACAGGTGCATCCGAAATGCGCAGCAGTGTCGTATTGCTTCCGCCGCGTACACGGGACATAAACTCTTTTGTCGAATATACATAGTATCCGCTTCGTTTAAATGCATCACTGAGTATCTTTTCTAGTGTATCTATTCCAAGACCTGCAGCACCTCCTATTAGGACAGAGATACTGACTTGATGATCACTACCTACGTTACTTCTTTCATCAGGCGATATCTTTACAGATGACGTCGGTGTTGAAAATCCATAATCCATCTCTTGTACCCCGCCTTTACTCATCATAAGCTCGACTTCATTCATATCTAAAGAAACTGTCTGCATATTATCTTCTCCTAACTCTCCCCAGCTTATCTTTCCGCCGTAATAGCCGAGTATAATGACAGTCGCACCTGTAAATAGGACTATCGCATGATAGATGATCCCCCAAGAGGAATATTCATACACGATATTCGGATTTTCAAAATAGAGTCCGATATTTACGACTCCCAGTCCAAGCGTCAATGTCGCGACTACTATCTTTACCATAAAGGCACGGTGTGTCGAGAGGTTGTAATTAATCCACCAACTGAGCATCCCCGGTATCATCGCGGCAAATCCCATAACCGTGGCAACAAAAAATGAGTAAAAGACTCCGACGGCATACGCCTCTTTTGGAACATTCAAAAAAAGTATATCCAAGCCTGCTGCAAAGATATGAAGCGCTATGGGAAAATGTACAAGCATCGGATGTGGATGGTACTTTTTATACAAAGTTCTAAGGGATGATTTTACAAGTTCGATAGGAGGAGTTTGCTCTTTATGAGGTATCTCGTCAATGGTAGCCACAACAGGAAACTCTTTAAAAACTTCGTCGCCGTGGGGAGCGCCTAGAAGTTCTGAAGTCAAGTCTTGTCCTGCACTGTGAGCACCTTGATGTTCCCCATTCTTCCAAAATGGGCTGTCTGTCACATCATAGACTACATTTTTGTAAGCGACATATGCGCGTGTGTTGTTGCGGCCGTCATAGCGCTTGAGTTCATCTATTGTCATCAGCAACGTCCTTTAAAACATCAGTACTTTATTATGACGGTGTACGCTCGTTTTCCTGCATGACATCGACATAGTCACACACTTCATTGTTATCGTTACACGGCTGTGCATACCCAGACATCGGATCGTTTTTAGCATCTGCAAGATTGTCTGAGACAAATTTCCAGTTTATCAGTTTCCACCAGTTTTCAAGATAATCAGCTCTGCCGTTACGATAGTCTATGTAATATGCATGTTCCCAGACATCGCAGGTAAGTAACGGTATCTTATCATGACGCAGCGGATTGTCTGCATTTGAATACTGTTCTATACCAAGAGCACCGCCTTTAGTCAAGACCAGCCATACCCATCCCGAACCAAAAAGGGTCGCTGCTTTATCTAAAAAGAGCTTTTTAAAATCCTCCTGCGAACCAAAAACAGTGTTTATCATATCTGAAAGCTCCACGGAACATGTGGTTGAACTATTTGTAAGTCCGTTCCAGTAAAAATCGTGATTAAACACCTGTGCCGCATTGTTGAAGATACCGCCGCCTGCATTTTTAACTATAAATTCTAAAGGCTTGTCCGCGTACTCGCTGCCCTCTATTAGAGCATTGAGTTTATTGACGTAACCCGCATGGTGTTTACCGTAATGGTAACTTATTGTTTCAGAGGAAATATGTGGTTCTAATGCCGCTTTATCAAAGGGCAATGACATCAGTTCAAACTTCATTTTACACTCCTTACTTGCTAAGTTTCTACTGTCATCGTAACTGAAAAAAAATAATGATTTGCAAAAAATATTGAACTAGTTTAAATAAGTTATTGTAGATGAGATTTTTTATACAAATCCATTAAATTTCAACTATAATTGCAAAGTAAAAAATAACAATCAATTTCTAGAAAGAAACACAAGATTAATAATGAAAATATCTATTGCAGAATTAGTTGATTTGGTTAATGAAAAAACGTTGTTGAAACTGCAAAAAAAAGCCATAGCAAAATATGAATGGACACCAAACAGAAAAATAAGAATATCCTACACAAACGGTACAGTCGAGCACTACGGCTGCTACTTTGACTGCTTTGCAGCACTCAATTCAAAATATCGTTTAAATCTAGAACCGCGTAATAGTGATCTTACCCTCTTTAGTAACAATAAATACGAAGAGGAAGAAACTGTCGTAAAGAAAAAGCCTAATCCGCACATTGACAAGATCATCCTTCGTTTGACAAAGGTCCTAAACAGAATAGAAAAATCAAAAAAAAGTATCCATTTCAATCTGGCAGAGATACAACAGGCTGTCTTTATGATGAAAAGAGAGATATTTTTATGCAATCCGTATGATCTTAAAGTAGCTTTGTCGGATCTCTATAATAAATTGTATGCCAGTGATAAAGATATGGTTGTGTATTTTGAAAGAATTAAAAAAGAGATAGATTCATTTGGATAAATAGGTGTACCGATCCAAGAGGATCGGCACGGAGAATGAACAAAAAATAGATTAACGAACCAAGTCGAAGAAGTAGTCAGTAGAAGCGATGTTTTTAGTCTCTTCGTCTAACTGATCTAGAACTTTATTTGTAATCCAAGTTAATAAGTTTAACGCTCCATCATATCCACTGATAGAATATCTATGTAGGTGGTGACGGTCGAATATTGGGAATCCGATATAGATTAGCGGAGTACCAGTATCACGCATAAGCTCTTTACCATAACTGTTACCGATCATGAAATCAACCGGCTCTGTAAATAGTAATGAACGCATATGCCATAGATCTTTACCAGCCCATACATGACAATCAGCTGCAGCAGGTGAAGTATCAAGCATTGCTCTGATCTCTTCTTCCCAACCACGGCCAGGATTGTTACATAATACGTGAGTAGGTTCAGCACCCATCTCTAAAAGGAATGAAACCATACCTACCAAGAAGTCTGGATCTCCCCATATAGCGAATTTTTTACCGTGCATATACGGATAAGAATCTTGCATAGCATCTACAAGACGACCACGCTCGACTTTTAGTTTTTCAGGAACATCTTTACCTGTAAGTTCAGCTAATTTCATAACGAACTCATCTGTACCTTTAAGACCGATCGGGTTAGAGAATCCGCCTTTATGTTTCCAACGTTTTTCAACCATTTTCATAGTTTTAACAGTTGCATATTTTTGTAAAGATATAGTTGCTTTAGAGTTTTTACAATCTTTAGCATCAGCTATAGTCGTACCACCAGCGAACATGCTGTACTCACCAGCCGGCATATCCCACTGATCAGAGTGGTCACCAAGCATTGTATACTCAGCACCGAAAGATTCTACTATAGCTTTTATAGAACGGATTGAACCGATATATGTTTCAAAACCTGGAATGATATTGATCTTTTCATTTTTGTTAGTTTCAACACCTTCAGTCAATTGAGACATAATACCGTGCATCATGTTATCGTAACCAGTGATATGGCTACCAGTAAACGACGGTGTATGTGCATAAGGGATCGGGAAATCAGCCGGTAAGAATTCTCCACCGTCTTCATCTTTAGCCGCTGTTGCAAACGCATTCAAGTCATCACCGATAACTTCTGCCATACATGTAGTCGATACTGCGATCATTTCAGGTTTATAAAGTGCCGCACAGTTTTTAAGACCGTCTTTCATATTTGTAAGACCACCGAAAACCGCTGCATCTTCTGTCATTGAATCAGAAACACAAGGAGTTGGCTCTTTAAAGTGTTTCGTGAAATATGAACGGAAATACGCAACACATCCATGAGAACCATGAACGTAAGGCATAGTGTTTTCAAAACCTAGTGCAACCATGACAGCCCCTAGAGGTTGACATGCTTTAGCCGGGTTTACAGTGATAGCTTCACGAGCAAGATTTTTCTCACGGTAATCCCATGATTTAGTCCACTCAGCTATCTCTTTAACTTTTTCAGTATCGACTGCGCCCATGCCGCCTTCGAACTCTTTTTTATTTTTTAAAACTTCTTGATACTCAGGACGTTGAAATAGTTTTTGACCATTTACAATATTTTCTATTTCTTGCATTACGCTTCTCCTTCTTTTTCCCATGGTGCTTTAGTGTGAGCCCATACTGGAGAGTTGATCGCTAAATCCATGTCTTGTGCAAAGATTGCAAAACCGTCGTATCCATGGTAAGGACCACTATAATCCCAAGAGTGCATCTGACGGTATGGCAGACCCATTTTTTGGAACACATATTTCTCTTTAATACCAGATGCAACTAAATCCGGTTGAAGTGCTTTAACAAACGCTTCAAGTTCATATTCATTAACATCATCATAGATAACAGTAGAACGGAAGATCTCATCTTTAGTTCTTTTGTAATCATCATCATGAGCGAACTCATAACCAGTACCGATAACTTCCATACCTAGATCTTCATAAGCACCGATAACGTGACGTGGGCGTAGACCACCGACGAATAACATTACTTGTTTGCCTTCTAGACGAGGACGATATTTGTTAACAACCGCATCAACAAGTGGTTGATATTTAGCGATAACTTCTTCACATTTTTTCTGAATACTCTCATCAAAGAATGCTGCGATCTTGCGTAGAGATTTAATCGTTTGGCTTGGGCCAAAGAAGTTATACTCTATCCAAGGAATCCCGTACTCTTTCTCCATGTGACGAGAAATGTAGTTCATTGAACGGTAACAGTGAAGTAGGTTCAGTTTTACTTTAGTAGTTGCTGCCATCTCTTTAAGAGTTGCATCACCTGACCATTGAGCAACAACACGTAAACCCATCTCTTCAAGTAAAATACGGCTTGACCATGCATCACCACCGATATTATAATCCCCGATGATAGCTACGTCGTACTCTGTTTCTTTGATCGGTTCACCAAGTGATTGGATGTTTCCGTCAAATACATAGTCACGAACTGTATCATTTGCGATGTGGTGACCAAGTGATTGAGAAACCCCACGGAAACCTTCACAGTTTACAGGAACAATAGTGTTACCAGTTTTTTTAGCATACATTTTAGATGTCGCGTTGATATCGTCACCGATAAGACCGATCGGACACTCAGATTGAACTGTTATACCGTTGTTTAACGGGAATAACTCATCGATCTCACTAAAACATACTTCAAGTTTTTTATCTCCACCGAAAACGATGTCTTTTTCTTGGAAATCAGAACTGAAGTTCATTGTAACGAATGTATCTACACCAGTTGTACCGATATAGTAGTTACGACGACCGGCACGGCTATATTGACCACAACCGATAGGACCGTGAGAGATATGAACCATATCTTTAACAGGACCCCAAACAACCCCTTTTGAACCTGCGTATGCACAACCACGTTGACTCATAACACCAGGAACAGTTTTCTTGTTTGAACGAACGTTACCACAAGTTTTTTGACTTTCATCTTCCGGGCTACCAACACCTAAGTGTTTAGCACGGTTTTTAGCAGCTTTCGCAGGATAAGCTTTTAAGACTTCTTCTACGGCCGCTTTTTGTTTAGCTTCCAATGATTCTGGACCCATCTTGTTCTCCTCTATGATTTTTTTTAATTAGTTGCTCAATTACGCTACAGTGATTTTAAACTGAGCCATAGAGTCGAATTTTTTACAAAGAGCCATAGTCTCATCATCGCTATCTAATCTTTTAGAAAGTTCAGAAATTTGGTAACGGTTTGTATAGATCATATAGTCTGTAGCAGCCGTTTTTGCATAATGTACAAGTGCTTTGAACATGAATGTATCTTTGTTAGTGTATGAAGTCTCTTCTTTTTGACCTTCACGACTTTCACTGATCAATTTGATCTCTTTAACACCGCTAATATCAACACCAGCGTTGTCTAATTTTTCAATAACTTTTTCATCTGGAATGTTATTTCCCATATCTGCCGGGAAGTGAAATCCTAAAATAAACATAATAATTCTCCTTCTTTGTCTATTATTTTCTTTTCATTACGAGAATGTGTATCTCCCCTCTATCTTAGGGAGATAAATTTTGTATTTAGTTTTACTAATTACAGTTCAGCTTCTGATTTACCAACGTTTTCTTCATCTACTTCTTCTTCAAGACCGTATTTCATTAGAAGGTCTTCAAGATCATCCATTTCTAATGGAGTAGGAATGATTTTCATGTCGTTAGCGATGATTTTACGAGCAAGTTCTTTGTACTCGATCGCTTGATCTGACATTGGGCTATACTCAACAACTGTCATACGACGTAATTCAGCATGTTGAACGATGTTGTTACGTGGTACGAAGTGAATCATTTGTGTACCAAGTTCACGAGCAAGTGCCCATGCAAGGTCATACTCACGGTCAGTCATACGAGCGTTACAGATAAGACCAGCAAGACGAACCCCACCAGTGTTAGCGTATTTCAAAATACCTTTAGAGATATTGTTAGCAGCATACATTGCCATCATCTCACCAGACATAACGATATAGATCTCTTGAGCTTTACCTTCACGAATCGGCATAGCGAATCCACCACAAACAACGTCACCAAGAACGTCATAAGAAACGAAATCTAAACCTTCTTCTTCATATGCACCCTCTTCTTCAAGAAAGTTAATCGCTGTAATAACACCACGACCTGCACAACCAACTCCTGGCTCTGGTCCACCAGACTCAGTACAGTTGATCCAACCATGTGGTGAATCAGGAGAAAATATTCCTGCACCCGGTTTACATGCATCTTCTAGTTCAAGATCCTCAACAGTACCCATTTCAGCAGCAAGCTGAAGAATAGTATTTTGAGCTTTTTCATGTAGAATAAGACGAGTAGAATCCGCTTTTGGATCACAACCAACTATTAATATGTTTTTATCAAAATAATAAGCCATAGAAGCCAATGTGTTTTGAGATGTAGTAGATTTACCAATCCCACCTTTTCCGTAAAATGCTATCTGACGAAGTGCAGCCATTTTTATCTCCTTTATTTAAATACATTCTCTTCAACCAATGAATGGTTTTGTAGAGGTATCCATGTACTTCACTTAGGTTAATGCATCCATCATTCTCGATTTTTAGAACAAAAGAAACTACCAAAAAGCACTTTTAAGCGACAAAGTATGTAAATGTGGACAAATTTGTAAGAACAGTTTATGCAGAAGCCGTTTTTTGTCGACTTTTTGTGTCTAATCTATCTATTTGACATACTCTCACACACTTATCTACATAAATTTACAAAATCGTTCATTTTTGTTTTATAATAGTAACTTTTTTGATACAATTAATATTCACGTCTAAGAAAAGATTTAATAAAGGAATATCTTGAAGTATTTACCAGCATTATTAATCATATTGACAATCACGGGTGCAGAACTGTTTGGCGGACAAGGAGATGTTAAAGAACAAGGAGACTACGGCCTTCTTATTGCGACATTCCTTTTAGGAGGGATTGGGATCATCACGCTTATCATCTCTTCGTTTCGGATCTCAAAAGTAAAAAAAGAGTATAAAAAGATCGAGCAAAGCAGTAAAGAGCTTGAAGAGAAACAAAACGAACTGCTTTCAAGTATGAGTGCCAATATTCATAAAATGGTCAAGCAAGCCATCGGAAGTACAACTGCTATAGCCAATAAGATGAAATCAAATGAGATCAACCAAGACTTAAATGATGTCTTACAGGCAGAGAACCAGCTTCTTGATACCGCCAACGATCTTATCGAGTTTTTACATCTTAAAGCTAAAAAGGTCAAGATAAGCAATAAACGCTATAAACTTGATAACCTTCTTAATGACATAACAGGTTTCATAAGCAAAAACTTTAATATCAAATCACTTCACCTTACATATAAAATAGATAAAGATATACCTAATGAACTTATAGGAGACACTCTTAAGATAAGTAAAGTACTCTATAACCTATTAGACTATTCTATCCGCAACGGAGCTTCAGACCTGCTCTTACATGTCTACAAAGCACCCGGATTTCAAAGCAAAAACGAACTTACTTTTTTAATCCATACAAACATGGAGATCGACGTAGAGAACAATGCCTTTTTCTTTAAGACTCAATATGATGAAGAAAACGGTAAATATGATTCACTCGGACTTTTCGTCGCAAAAGAGCTTGCATCTCTTATGCAGGGAGAACTGATAACACGCAATAGTGAAAACGGAGAAGTAGAGTTTCTGTTTTCTATGACTTTTCATTCCCCTGCCGATCTGCCAAAAAGAGTATATGACGATCGATTACGTCACAAAAAGACACTTATAGTAGAAAGCAATGCACACTATGCAGATGCGCTTAAAGAGATGTTGGCGGTTTATGAACACAAGGTCACAATACTGACACCTGAACAGTTTTTTGAAAAACAACATATTTTACATGAGTTCGATCTTATCATCCTCGATGAGAAACTCTTTAACGCTTCTGTTATAAAATCTCTTGAGAAACTGGACAAAGAACAAAACAAAGTCATCGCTCTTTCTAACTTCTTTAATCCTATGAATGCGCAGTACTACACTAAAGTAGCCCAGTACAAAGTCTTAAAACCGACTATACGGGGAACTCTGCGACGCCTCTTGGAAACGATCTATCTTCCTAAAGAGGAACAAGAAGCGACTAATGCACAAGATAGAAGAGCTACAAAACTAAAAGTCTATACAGAGGACTTTGCAAAAACTCCTGATGTATCCATAGATACATTTGCTCTGTTTAAAGGGCAGAAACTTCTTATCGTCGAAGATGATATCATCAATCAAAGAGTGCTTCAGGGTGTCCTCAAGCGTTCAGGCATGGAGATAGATATTGCAAATAACGGTGAAGAGTGTCTTGCACTGCTCAAAGAGAAAAAACATTATGACGTGATCCTTATGGATATCAATATGCCGACAATGGACGGATACACGGCAACGCGTGAGATACGCCGCAACAGTGAGTACGATTCTATCCCTATTATCTCGCTCACTGCTCTTATCTCACCTGATGAGATCAACAAGATGTTCAATCTGGGAATGAATGCACATCTGGCTAAACCTTTTTACAAAGAGAAGCTCTTTACAGCATTTGATATGTTTTTAACATCTACGAATGAAGAGATAGAGTTCCCAAGACCTAAAGATGAAAAAGCGACACACTACGAAGGACTCGATATCAAGCGCGGTATTGCACAAGCGAGTAACAACGAAGAGTTCTATAAAGAGATACTTTTAGAGTTTTTAGCGACCTACCAAGACAGTGCTAAACTTTTTGAAAAGCTTATCCATGATTTTCGTTATGAACAGGTTCGTATGCAGTGTCTTGATATCAAAGGGTTGTCCGGTCTTATCGGGGCGACGGAACTTCATAACCTTATGATGGATATTCATCACCAGCTTATCTTTAAAAAGTTTGATATGCTGGGTGATTATGTCCAACCGTTTTATAAAACTATGGATACCGTAAACAAATCGATCAAAGAGTATATAGAAAGCTAAGCTTTTTATATAACCGCTTATACTATGTAGTGATAGATGTTGAGATGCGTCTTTTTAAAACCGCGGCGGCTGTAAAACTGTAGAGCATTTTTATTATCTACATCGGCTGCAAGTTGAATACGTTTGTATCCGTACTCGACTGCCATACTTCTCATCTTGTTGATAAGACGGCTTCCGACGCCCATCTTTCTATACTCCTCATACACGACAAGGTCTTCTATCTGTCCTACATAGTCACCCTCGGCACTCGAGATAAGACGCTGCATCGTTATCATACCGATGACCTTTCCCTCATACTTTGCTACAAGCAGGTCACTCGTATCATGTTCAAAAAGACGTGTGATCCCTGCCAGCTGTTTGTTATAGTCGATCGTAAAATCTGTCTCTATCGTAAAGAGCACGCTGAGTAGTTCCGCCATTTCAGGCAGATCGGCTTCTATTGCTTTTTCTATGGTTATTCCTGTTTTCATATTCAAGTCACAAATCTCCGGGTCTAGTATAGTTATTACTTTCTTTGCCTCTTCGCTCAGAGGGTTTCCATTTATATACAGCGTCTCCAAATAGGAGAGATTTGCCAAAGTATCGGGCAGTTCTTTTATCTTATTGCCGTCGATATCCAGCTCTTGCAGCTGTGTATACCTGCCTATCTCTTTTGGAACTGTTTCTATCTCGTTTGAAGAGTAACATAAAAGTTCCAGACTCTCCGACTGCGGCAGTAAAAACTCATCTAATCCGCAACTGTCGCATGAAAACTCTTTTAAGTACGGTGCAAAACTAAAATCCATATCCAGTTTTCTAAAAGGATTTTCATCAAGGACAAGCACTTCAAGTTCGATAAGTGAATGCAGATGCAGCGAAATAAGAAGGTTCGCACTCAAATCGACACGCTCGACATCCAACTCAAAAAATGCATCATCGATCTTTTCTATATGGTTGTACGCTGCTTCAAACTCCTCTATCGACAACAACTCTTTGACAGTCGAAGGGATCTCTTTTATGATGTTATCGTTTATATTTAATCTCTGGACTTTTTTCAGTAGAGAAAAGACACTGCTCAGATCATGCAGGAGGTTCGATGATAGGTTCAGTGTACGAAGTTCGTTCTCTAAACCGATGGAACCGTCTATACTTTTGAGTACATTACTGCTTAGGTCAAGGACTCTTACATGTAAGCACTCTTTGAGCACACTTACATCGGCAAGAGTGTTTGAACTTGCATTGATCGAACGCAGTTCCATATGTTTTAGTACCTGAGGCAGGACTTTAAAACTGTTTCTTCGCAGATCGAGATTTGAAAGCTTATTGAGTTTTTCCATCGAATCAGGCAGAGAACTCAGCTTGTTGTTCGAGAGGTTTAAAGCGATCAAGTTTGTAAGCAGTCCGAACTCTTGCGGAAGCTCTTCGATCTTACGACCGCTGAGATCAAGTCTGATGATCTCTTGAAGCGATTCGATCTTCTCATCAACGGCACCGTGAGTCACCAACCAGTTTTTCAGTCTTTGTTCGCTGCTACTCATCATCGCCGACCCCTTCGCATAATCTCTTAATTCTCTCTAGCCGCTGCTCTATCAAGTAAGCGATCTCGTCATAATCATATCGGCCGTATTGATTCATATCGTAGAGTTTCATCAAAACTGCACGGCAGCAGCTTTTATTACACTCTGTCACCAGTTTTTTAGCTTTTTTAAAAGGGAGTGCCGTATTTTGGAATATATCGATAGCTTCTGCGACATTTTTTTGACCGCATTCGCAAACTTCCATCTCTAGAATCTTTTGCTTATCCTGCATGCGACACTCCTCTCCTAATAATTCTAAAAATAGTGTGACAACACCATTTTTAGAACTATCATACGGCAACAGCCAAAAAGGCTATTATAGACCGTTTGCTTCTTTAAACTCGTTTGCTTCTTTTACAGCATCAACAAGTCTTTTACTTAGTTCCGGCATTCTATCATAATCCGTCCATAGCGTATCTTCTACAATATCGTGTATCTCAGAAGCGATCTCTACCGCCATTCTTTTAAACTTTGCCAACTCTTTCTTTTTTTCTTTTATCTCTTCAGACATTTTTGTTCTCCTTGTGTTTATTTAATTTGCCGTTATCTTGGCGGAATTTAGATTTTGTGAACCATTATCTGTGCAGCTTCATCTTTGCGAAGCGCTATGAACGAACGATTTATCATAACTTGAACCGTACTTTTAAACCATCCGAAGTTTTTAATGCTTATATTCGCATTGCGTATCAGTCCGAGTGCTACAAGACGCTTTTTCAGTTCACCGCTTACATTGACAGTATCGATGACTGCCATCTCTCCTCTTTTCATCTCTAATAAACACATATAAACTCCTTATAAAGAAAATGCGTAGATATTCTCAAAGTTGATATCAGTCGTCGTGCCTCTTGACATATGGACAAAACGCTGTTTACATTGAAAATGATACTTCTCATACAAGTCAACCACATGTTTGACACCTAATGGAACGTCTGCGACAACTTTTTTCAGTCCTCTAAAATACAACACTCCGCGCATCATCTTTTCTGCTTCGTCATCGTGACCAGCACGAACCTGCCAAGGCCCTAAGTAGACATTGCGGGCATTGACGATACTTGAGTGTTGAAACCCGTTTGGAAGTGTAAGTTTTAAAGAGCTGTTTCTCTCCATCTCATCCAAAAGAAAATCCATTCTGTTTTCATGAAATGTCTCTTTGTCTATCGTTGCGATAATTGACTCGAAATTACTGCCGTCAAGCTCTTTTGCGTGAGCGTTGGTAAAATTAAAAGGCGGTACTTTTCCGACGTTGATATATCTTCCTACATCCATCTTAGACTCGAAACCGTATCTTTCAAAAAACGGTACCATGTCAGGATTTGCATGAAGATACAAACTGTTATATTCACTACTGACTGCACCTAGAAGCGTCTCAAAAAGACGACGGCCGATGCCCTGTTTTTGGTGGCTTGGCTTGATCATAAAATACTTGATCATGCATGAGTGCTCAAATTCAATGGCCATAATGGCACCCACAAGCTCTCCATTATCATAAGCACCGTAACAAAGGTGCGGAGAGTGCATCATCATAAGTTTTACATGGTAGCCGTCAAGCAACCAGCCCACATCCTCGGAGATAGTTACAAGGTCGCTTACATCAGCGAATTTAAGCCATCCTATAAACATAGGCTTTCCCTGTATAAAGTGACTAACTCTGCATCATCAAGAACTCTTTTTCTTGATGTCACAATCTCACGGATGCGAGGAAGCAGATGAGCAAGAGTATGCTTTTCTGCTACTATACCGAGCTGTTTTAAATGGTATAAAATCGTACCTGTTCCCGAATGTTTACCGATAGGGAACTCTCTTATGCACCCTACTTCTTCTGCATCAAAAGGCTCATATGCCCTGCCGTTTTTCATCATACCGTCCGCATGGACTCCACTTTCGTGAGAGAAGATATGTTCTCCGATGATAGGTGCGCTTGGCGATAGCGTCATGCCAGCCGCATTTGCTACGGTCATGGCGAGATTGCGCATTCCGAGTGAATCTATATGACGTGTCTGACCGTAGAGGTGTTTAAGTGCCATAGATATCTGTTCAAATGAAGCGTTACCCGCTCTTTCACCTAAACCTATAACTGTCGTATTGACACTGACTGCACCTGCGTCCAAACCGCTAAGCGCATTTGCATTTGCAAGACCGAAATCGTTATGAGTATGCATCTCGATCGGCAGAATATCTAAAGAAGTAAGTGCTTTAATGTCGCTGTATATCTGTGTCGGTGTCATGATCCCGACCGTATCGCAATAGCGGAAACGGTCAGCTCCGAGTTCGCGTCCTAAAGTCATGACTTCCGTCATAAACTCTATGGAACCTCTTGAACTGTCTTCACCGCCGATACAGACAAACAGTCCCTCTTGTTTTGCCGCGATTATCGTAGATTCAAGTTCGCGCAGCATCGCAGACTTGTCGCCTGCAAATTTTACATCGATCAAGATATCCGAAATAGGGATAGAAAGATCTACTGCTTTGACACCACACTCAAGCGAAGCTTCAAGATCGCTCATCTTCGCACGGTTCCAAGTCATCATACGTGCATCCAATCCCAGTGAAAGAAGCTCTTTTATATCCTCTTGCTCTTTACTTCCCATAGCAGGGATACCGATCTCTAGTTCATCGGCACCGCAAGCTACTAGACCTTGTGCAATTGAAAGCTTCTCTTCTGTGTTAAATGCAACGTACGGAGCTTGTTCACCGTCACGAAGCGTAGTGTCATTGATTAACATCTTGTTAATTCCCTTCTAATTCTTCCGGC
The DNA here is from genome assembly GCF_039645965.1 of Sulfurimonas sp. HSL3-2. Lineage (GTDB taxonomy): Bacteria > Campylobacterota > Campylobacteria > Campylobacterales > Sulfurimonadaceae > Hydrocurvibacter > Hydrocurvibacter mobilis. Next base: position 1,562,645 of record NZ_CP147917.1, read on the forward strand.
AGATTGAAGTATTTTCTAGTCGCTTTTAAAACAGATACTTCTATCGGCTCATAAGCATAACTTTGATCTGCGATAAGTCCCGCACGTGCCAGATCGTCCTGAGGACATCCGCCTATCTTAGCAGTAAGTATCAGCTTCACGTCTTTTAGTTTTTCTAGGATCGGTTCCATCGGGTTTGCACCGTCCGGTCCTGCACAGTACTCATAATCAAGTTTTCTGTGATGGATAAAACGGATACCCTTGTCACCCGCTTCATAGATCAGGAACTCTCTAACAGAACCGAAGTGCTGGTTGATCATCCCCTCGCCTGCAGTCGTAACTGCTACAAGGATAGTCTGACCGTCAGAGCTTAGTTCCTCTTTCTCTTTACGTACACGCTCATTTGCTTTATCTAAGAAAAATCTGAACTCTTCGATCTTCGCTTGAGACTCTTGACGCGCTTTGATGTTGTAATGGTCTTCAAGATCATCAAAACTCATAGAGCTAAATACATCTTTAGTAAACTCTTGACCTCTGTCTTCACCGATAAGACCTACGGCATCCGCACGACATTGGCGGCAGTGCTGCATAAGTTTCATATCCATACCGCACGCTTCTTGAACTTCCATCTGTTGTTGATCAGTCGCACTAGGTACGCCTGAGAGTCCAAACGCAGTTCCGTGTTCAGGTTCAGAGATGATCGGCATGATGTTGTGTAAGAACACGCCTATCTCTTTTAGCTTTTTAGCGACTTCAGGCAGGTGTTTGTCGTTGATACCAGGGATCAAAACAGAGTTTGCTTTGATAAGGATCCCGTTTTCAACACACTTTTTCATACCTTCAAGCTGACGCTCTAAAAGAATACGAGCCGCTTCTTTACCGTAGATACGTTTGTTGTTATAGAAGATCCAAGGATATATCTTAGAACCTATCTCACCAGTCGTATCCACACTGTTTATAGTAACGGTCACGTGGTCGATGTCGTACTTGACCATCTCATCTACGAACTTTGGAAGCTCCAAACCGTTTGTAGAGAGACAAAGTTTTAGATCCGGCGCTTTTTCACGTACCAGTCTAAATGTCTCGAAAGTCTTTTTAGGATTTGCAAGCGCATCACCGGGACCTGCGATCCCAAGTACGCTTAGACGCTGAACTTCACCGCCTACATACATGACTTTTTTCGCTGACTCTTCAGGTGTCAGTCTTTCACTTGTAACTCCCGGACGGCTCTCATTTGAACAGTCATATTTTCTATTACAATAGTTACATTGGATATTACAAGCCGGCGCAACCGCCACGTGTATTCTCGCATAATGATGGTGAGCACCCTCAGAGTAACACGGGTGGTTGTGTATCTTGTCTTGAATATCTTGAGGCATAAATGCTTCAGCTGGATTGCTTGAACTACAACTCATTCTAGCTCCTTTATCTATATCTATTTAGGAATTCAAATGATCTCGCCTCATGTAGCTACAATCATTTACTGTAAACGATTATGCAATTGATGTTCTAGCACTATCTTGGAGATATACAACAAAAGAGTGACAATTTTGTATTTTTTGGAGAGTTACGTGTAAAGAGGAGTATTATAAATGTAGGTGAATAAAAAAATCATATATATAAAGAGGTCTTACTCCTCTTTATCAAATGCTTCTAGTTCCTTTTGATATTCTGCTTCCTCTAATGCTTTAAGTTCTGCATCACTCATCATCATGATTTTTATCTTTTTAGTAAGACTTGTTCTGTCAGGAAGTTTTGTCATATAGGCATACGCACCATAAGTCATAACTAAAGCGGTGATGATAGCGATGGCTTTTTGTACAGGAGAAAATCTCTGTATAGGCTCTTTTACCCTCATCTCGCATACACCGCCGGGACAGTTTGTAGCTTTCTCTTTTTTAAAAATGTTGAAAAGTTTACAACCCAGACAGATCGAAAAAGCGGCCTCAAGAAAAAGCAGTGCCATACAGATAAGACAGACAAGTACTTTTATAGGATTCGGCTGAAAATCTATGACAAGATAGTAAAACATCGGCCATGCTAGTATCATCCCTAAAAGCCAAGCGAAACGTTTTTGTTCAGCTCCCACGTACTCAGGTGTCTGGTTTTGAACAAAGAAACGGCCCAAGAGAAGACTCGGAGCATATTTTGGCTTGATGACACGGATGGTAAAATCAAGTGCGAAGAAACTCACGAAGTACTCTGAAAATACTGCAGTCCCCAGCATAACACCGTTTGTCAGTCCTAAAAATGCTCCGACAAAGAGTATGGCAGCAGCTGCTCTCGCTTCTCTCTCATTTAAAACTCTGACATCATACCCGGGGACTTTCTCACCGTATGCAAATAATTCTTTCATTATCATCCTCTATCAATACTTCTAAAATCACTTTTTTATCACAAAATTATATCTTTTTTTCCATTTGGAATATAGTTTCAATAAATATTCCAAATCTTACATGTAAGACATTTTTGTCCCCCTTTTGTAAGACTCTCCTTATCTTCGTAAACATCCATCTAGAACGCTATATGCAAATACCTCACTAAATTATATAAAGGCGTAGTTTATGGAGATAGCGATTCCCACTGACGATCAACATGCAATCTATCACGACAACCCATATACTGCGCCGAAATTCGCAATATATTCGATCACATTGGGCACTACTGATATATTTTTCTCACTAAAGGCCATTGTCGAAAACCCTTTAAAAAGACTCAAATGCAACAGTTTTGAAGACGATCAGCTGACATGCAGCTGTGATGAAGAGCGTGCAAGCAGTCTGCGACATATCTATGAGCATTACGCTTTAGTAGATGTCATAAGCGGCTGCAGCTATCTTTTGGCAAACCACTACTGTAAAAACGTAGTCAGAACGATGGAGAGAGGCGGCATCATCGTCTACAAGATACCGCCCATCATCAAAAAGATAGATATGGCGATAAAAAACTTTTTAATAGGAGCTTCACTTGCAAATCAAGTACAAAACATACACAATGAGTCTTGATGATATGCCTATTGACGTAGGATATGCATCAGAGAAAGTAAGTGTAAAAGACAAAGAGAACAACTCTCATATATTAGGAGGTCAAAACGGTAAGACTCAGCTTATCATCACTGCACCTTTTATAGATGAAAGTTTACTGGAGGAGCTTCAAAGTATAGAAAAAGAGTTGCCTGAGGGCGGTGTGCACGAAGTGACTGCCTCTTTGGTCTTAGCCCATGATTTAAAGGATGATTTAAATATGGGGAAGATCAAACTTTATATAGATGATAAAGAGGAGTTTAGTGATTTTTACGGTGTGAAACTCAGCGGTGAACCGTACGGCGGTGAACTGACAAAGGCGATCATACTTATCTCAAAAGACGGAGCCGTTTTTTATGATGATTTTAAAAACGATCTAGAGGATAAATTCAACCAGGAAACACTTATGCGTAAAATATACGCAGCACAAACCTGCTATACAGGAAAAGGATGCCATTAATGAATGAAATAATACAAACGATAAAAAAAGAGCTTAGAAACCAGACTACCGTGCCCTACTTCGGTCTTGGGATATTTGAAGGCGTAACAACTAAAGAGGGCGAAGAGATGCCTTACGATTCAGACTCGATGATACTCAAGATGAACAACGGCAGACCTATGAGCCAAAGACTTATGTTTGAGTACTCACGTGCGGCTATGCACTTAGAACAGCGCCGCGGTGTCGAGTACATCACTCAGCTTATGAACCATATATACACAAAAAGCTTTGAGCCTACATCTTTACAAAAAGCGATCATCGATATGTCTCCAAGATATATCATAGACACGAACCGTGATACGAAGATACAAGAACTGCTGGCTTTTGAACCGCATTGTCTTATCATCGGTAAGTCTAGGATCATGGCTGATAAAAACAGATATGAAGTCTATGAGTACGATGTCGAGAATAAAAAATATTTTCTTGTAGAAGACGAAGTCTTGGATAACGCAGAAAAGATACTTTTCAAGCCGATGGGTTCGCCTCTTCCTGAGCCGAACTTCATCATCTCAGATGCGGATTATGTCGACTGGCTGACTGAAGCGATGGGCGGGTTTGCACTGCCTCCGATACTCAAAACATACAGAAAGACAAAAAAATATCTGTTTATGGGAACATCATTTGACCGTGATACGGATAGAATGGTCGCAAACGAGCTGACACTCGATCTTGAAGGCGGTTACGTCATAACAGACAAAGAGTTAGGGAAAAAAGAGAAGAAATTTATTGAAAAACACAACCTTGAGGTCATCAACATGTCACTTCAAGACTTTATCAAAGAATTTATATAAAGGATAAGAACATGCCAATGATTCCAACAGTAAAAGACCGTTCACCAAGAGGTGAAAGATATTTTGACCTTTTTTCAAAACTTTTAAACGACCGTGTCATCGTCATTACCGAACAGGTAGACGACCATATGATGGGTGTCATCGTATCTCAGCTTCTTTACCTTGAAGCTGAGGACTCTACTGAGCCTATCCATATGTATATAAGTTCACCGGGCGGTTCAGTGATGGCAGGACTTGCTATCTTGGATACGATGCAGCTTATCAGCGCACCTGTTCACACATACGCTATGGGTATGGTCGCTTCTATGGCAGCCGTACTTTTTACTTGCGGCGAAAAGGGTCACAGATATATGCTGCCAAACGCGGAGATCATGATACATCAGCCTTTAGGCGGGACATCAGGTCAGGCAAGCGACATCGAGATTCAGGCAAAACACATCATGAATCTTAAAAAAAGACTTTACAAAATTCTTTCAAAGGCGACTGGAAAACATGTTAAGACTATTGAAAAAGAAAGCGATCGTGATAACTATTTTGAAGCAGAGCAGGCAATTGCATTTGGATTGGCCGACACAATACTAAGCAGCACTGATAAAAAGGATAAATAATGAGCCAAGAAAAAACTTGTTCATTCTGTGGACGTAAACAGAGCGAAGTCAAAAAGATGTTCTCATCCGAGAAGACACATATCTGTAACGAGTGTGTCGCTACATGTTCTAGCATCCTGCAAAAAGAGGTAAAGTACGAACAGCGCGCACAGATGCAAGAACAGCTTCCAAAACCAGAGAAGATCGTCAGCTATCTTGACAAACATATCATCGGTCAGGAAGATGCAAAAAAAGTATTGGCAGTCGCACTTTACAACCACTACAAACGTATAGAGAACCCTATATACAATAATGTAGAACTTGAAAAAAGTAACATCCTGCTTTTAGGACCGACGGGAAGCGGTAAGACTCTTCTTGCTAAATCACTCGCGAAGATCATGAACGTACCGTTTGCCATAGCAGATGCAACGGCTTTGACTGAAGCGGGATATGTCGGTGAGGATGTCGAAAGTATCCTTTCACGTCTTCTTGCTGCTGCAAACTATGACATCGAACTTGCACAACGCGGAATCATCTACATAGATGAGATAGACAAGATCGCAAGAAAAAGCGAATCATCTACAATGGGACGCGATGTCTCAGGTGAAGGTGTACAGCAGGGACTTCTGAAGATATTAGAAGGCGCAGAGGTCTACGTTCCTGTAAAAGGAAGCCGTAAAAACTCTACGACAGAGACTGTTCTTTTTGATACGTCTCATGTCCTTTTTGTCTGTGGAGGGGCGTTTGTAGGTCTTGTCCCGGATACTAACAGTAAAAAAAGCAACAGAGTCGGTTTCGGTTCTGTCAAAGAGAAAGAGGCAAAAGAGTTCAAAGTCGACCAAAAAGCACTTGTCCATTACGGGATCATCCCCGAGTTCATCGGTCGTATCCCTGTTATCGCACAGCTTAAAGAGCTTACGCTTGATCAGATGGTACAGATACTTAAAGAACCTGACAATGCACTTATCAAACAGTTCCAAGCTCTCTTTGAGATGGACGGCATAACGCTCAAATTCGAGGAAAAAGCACTTGAAGCGATCGCAGAACAGGCGATAGAAAAAGGTGTAGGAGCCAGAGGGCTTAGAGGGATCATCGAAGAGGTGATGCTGCCGCTTCAATACTCTTGTCCGTCACGTGACAACTTAGAGACTTGTACCATAACCGAAGCGGTCGTAAAAGACCCGTCAAAAGAACCAATATTTACTTATAAGACAGAAAAGGAAGCATAAGATGAGAGTATATTTAGACAACAACGCAACGACAAAGATTGACCCGTTAGTAAAAGTAAAGATGCAGCCGTTTTTTGAGGAGCTTTACGGAAATCCGAACTCACTTCACCAGTACGGTATGGAAGTACGTCCTTACCTGAACGAAGCACTCGGTTCTATGTATGATTCACTTAATGTTCCTGATGAAGACGACATCCTTATCACTTCATGTGCGACGGAGAGTAACAATAGTGTATTAAAAGGTATCTTTTACAAGTATATCTTGAAAAACCCTGAGAAAAACCATATCGTCACTACTTCGGTAGAACACCCTTCTATGCTTGATACGCTCTCATTTTTAAGTGATTACGGCGTAGATGTGACTTATGTAGATGTCGACAATGAAGGCGGTATATCAGCAGAAGCCGTTAAAGCGGCAGTTACTGACAAGACCATCCTTATATCTATGATGTGGGCGAACAACGAAACGGGAATGATATTCCCTGTTGAAGAGGTAAGTGCATTTGCAAAAGAGAAAGGAATACTTTTTCATACGGATGCTGTTCAAGCTATAGGCAAGATCCCTGTAGACCTTACAAAAGTAAGCGTTGACTACCTGACATTTTCAGCTCACAAGTTCCACGGTCCTAAAGGGATAGGCGGACTTTACGTCAAAAAAGGAAAATCTCTGCCAAACCTTCTTCACGGCGGTGAGCAGATGGGCGGTAAACGTGCGGGAACACTTAATGTCGCATATATCGTAGGCATGGGACTGGCTATGAAACAAGCCGTCGGACATGTCGAAAAGATGAACACTGACGTAAGACGTCTCCGCGACAAACTTGAAGACGCACTACGTACAATTCCCGACACAATCGTAGTCGGACCGCGTGAGAAAAGAACTCCAAATACCATACTTATCTCTTTAAGAGGTATCGAAGGCGAGTCTATGCTGTGGGATCTAAACCGTGCCGGCATCGCTGCATCGACAGGAAGTGCCTGTGCATCCGAGTCACTTGAAGCGAATCCTGTTATGAGTGCTATCGGAGAAGACCCGGAACTTGCTCACACTGCGATGAGACTTTCTCTTTCACGTTTTACGACCGAAGAAGAGATCGACTATACGATAGAGGTATTTACAAAAGCAGCACAAAGACTTCGCTCTATCTCATCTACTTACGCTTACACAAACAGCAAGCAAGTAGGCTAATGCGTTACCTTATAGAGGTTCGCGTTGCGGATAAAAAGCCGCGACTTTTTCCTATTGATGCAAAAGATGAAGAGGAAGCCAAAGAGCGCTTGGCTCTTCGCCTTCCCCCAAATGAAAGAGACAACTTCATTATTGACAGCATTAAAATCGATCCTAAAAGTCTTGTAGATAGCGATCCATACGGTATATTTACAGAGGAATAAATAACTTTCTTCAGTCCACATGATGTATGAACATCCCCTCCTCTCTTCTAATTATAATAGAATCAAAATTGCATTATTTGAGTTATAAATAAATCAAAGGAATAGTTCAATGTCAAAAGTACAAGAGTTCATTTACGACAACAACCTGCAATGGCAGGCATCATTCAGTGCAAAAACAGATAAATATGCGTATGGCTACAGAGGAAGCCTCGTTATCACTCCGGGTAAAGTGCTCTCAGCAGACAAACAACTACCGCCAAAAGCAACAGCTACACAAGTCATCTTAGTAAGTAACAGCGACAAGATCGATTTTATCGCTTGTGAATTAGAAACTTTAGATTTCTTCGAGCCATTTGTAGAACGTTATAAAGATGTTCTGTCAACTGACGGTCTTTATATTCTTTTCGTAACAGACCTTGACGGTGACGGCAAGTTCGAATATGAAGGTTTTACATTCTACGCATTTTCACTTGATGAGAGTTCAGTATGGAATGAGCTTTTAGATCACGCCGACCTTTCAAAAGGCGATTTGAAAAAAGCAAGTGCTGAAGAGAAGATAGATATCGTTTATGATGAGATCAAAGGGACTACTTTACGTATGAGCGCTAAGTCTTACGACGAGATCAAAGCTCTTAAAAACGAAAGCAAAGGGAAAACGATTTTCGGAGCTGTATAAGCCTTTTTCAGCCTTTTAACGACTCTAGCAGTGTCGGAAGTTCACAGAGCTTTTTTATCCTATAGGTAGCACTGCTAAAGTCATGTGTCGCGGTAAACTCGTTTTCTACTACCGCACACTCTATCCCCGCATTTACAGCAGCACTTAAGCCTCTTTGCGAGTCCTCTATGACCAGACACTCTTTTTGCGATGCATCAAATTTTTTCATCCCTGCCAAGTATGGATCGGCATACGGTTTCGCTCTTGGATACTCCTCCACGCAGAGTGTAAAGTCCATAAACTTCACTATCTCTCTTTGTGAGTGAATAAGTTCAAAATCCTCACGTCTTGAAGTCGTTACGATACCCATCTTGTACTCATGTGAAAGTTCTTCAAGGACATCAAGCACTCCCTCTATCTCTATATGCATAGAGGAGATAAACTCTTGATAGTAGCTGTCTCGTCTACGTCTTTGTTCATCAATGACCGCTTTTGAGTGTCCATTTTTTTGTGCCACTTCCCAAGCTGTACCGCCTCTGGCCATTATCTCCATATAGACATCGAACTCTAAGTCCACATCTATCTCTCTTAAAGACTTTTTATTTGCTTCGTAGTACCATTTTTCAGTCTCGACGAGTACTCCGTCGTTATCAAAAAGAAGAAATTTTTTCATGGCGGGATTATATACTATTTGAACTTAGCAAAAATATGTAGTTTCATTTAACTTTGAGAGTTTAAAATGCGTTATGATAACATCAGTTAAAAAAGAGAGTCCATGGAAGAGTTTATAGCAAATTTTAGAACAGCGGTCATCGGTACAATCGACAAAGGGAATCTGCCGTTTTCTTCGTACGCGCCCTTTATCTATGACGATAACCGTTTTTATATCTATATCTCGGACATCGCGACACATGCAAAAAACATACAACTAAACCCGAATGCTTCTCTGTTTTTTATAGAGGATGAGAGTATGTCGTCAAACCTCTTTGCAAGAAAGAGGATCTCTTTACAGTGTTCTTCACAAAAGATACAAAGGCAGAGTGAACGCTTTGACGAAGTGCTTGATCTTTTCACTAGAAAGTTTGAGAGTTCCATGGTAGAGATGCTTAAAAAGATGATGGACTTCAACCTATATGAGTTACATGTAACCTCCGGCGAGGCCACTTTTGGTTTCGGCGAAGCCTATCTCATCGGTGGAGACGCGATGAACGAGCTTGTCCCTCGGCAAACAGCCGGAGGACATAAACAGCAGAAGTAAGTTCTCTTTGAGATTAGCATAAATATTTTATATGCTTATAATATATAATGAGAGATAATAATTACTTATTAGATCAAAGGAGTCGATAATGAATCTTTTCTCGCCTATAAAAATTGGAAATTACAATCTAAAAAATAGAATTTTTATGGCTCCTATGACACGATGCCGAAGCATCAAAGACAATGTACCAAACGACCTGATGGTCGAGTACTACGCACAAAGAGCAACGGCCGGGCTTATCATAACCGAAGGAACGCAGATATCTCCTCAAGGTATCGGTTACCCCTATACTCCAGGGATCCATACAGATGCTCAGGTACAAGGCTGGAGAAAAGTCACAAAAGCCGTACATGAAAAAGAGGGCAAGATCTTTTTACAGCTGTGGCATGTGGGGAGAGTATCGCACTCCTCATTTTTAGGCGGAGAACTTCCGGTAGCACCCTCAGCCATAAAACTCTTAGGTAAAAAATACACCTATGAGGGGATGAAAGATTATGAAAAACCGAGAGCACTTAAAGCCGAAGAGATAAAAGACATTGTCCAAGACTATGCAAATGCTGCCAAAAATGCGATGGATGCAGGTTTTGACGGTGTAGAGATACACAGTGCAAACGGCTACCTGCTCGACCAGTTCCTGCGTGACGGTACAAACCAAAGAAAAGATGAGTACGGCGGAAGCATCGAAAACAGAAGCCGTTTCCTTTTGGAAGTCATAAAAGCAGTGACTGATGCCGTAGGAGCAGACAAAACAGGTGTCAGACTCTCTCCAAGCGGAACGATGAACGATATGAGCGATTCAAATCCGCAAAAACATTTCGCCTATGTCTGCCAGAGACTAAACGACTGTGACCTTGCATATCTGCATATCGTCGATGCGCTTGAAGGCGACATAAGACACGGCGCAAATGTCGTAGAGCTCTCAGTACTGAGAGATGCTTACAAAGGTACTCTCATCGTATGCGGAGAGTATGATAAGGTCAAAGGAAATCTGGTCATTGAAAACCATCTTGCAAACGCCGTAGCCTATGCGAGACTCTTCCTTGCAAATCCCGACCTGCCAGAGCGTTTTAAAAAGAACGGCAAGCTAAACGAACCGGACAGCACCACCTTCTACACGCAAGATGCAAAAGGGTATACTGATTATCCGACGTTGTAAAATGTTACCCATTAGTTACTAAATAGACTTTATCATTGTCATCGGGTAAGAATTTTTTCTTGCTACACCAGACTAGGAGTCTACCATGACAGTTAGTTCTAACTACAATGCGTATTCATCTTACAGCTCTTCAGGTGTCTCGTCTTCTGAACATAGAAGAAAACCAGACTTTGAAAAGATGGCTCAGCAGCTACTGACCTCTATGGACAGCGACAACAGCGGTTCTATTGATAAAGCAGAGTTTAGTGCCGCAGCACAGGCTCTTGCATCAAATACAGACAGCAGTACCAGCACAGGAGACAGCAGTTCATCAACATCAGACATATTTAACACGCTTGATACAAACAGCGATGGAAGTTTAAGTACTGATGAACTTATGGCAGCGCTTAAGAACATGAAACCGCCTAAACCACCGCAAGGTGATGGACAAAATCAAAATGGCGAAATGCCGCCACCGCCGCCAGGAGGAATGCCACCACCGCCACCAAGCGATTCGACATCTGATGCATCAGGAAGTATGAGTCTTGACAAACTATTTTCTGCGCTCGATACGAATCAAGACGGCAGTATCAGTTCAGATGAGCTATCAGCACTTTTTAGCGATTCGACGAATCAAGAAAGTACTACAGCTTCATCCTCATCTCAAACAGAGACAACGACTAAACAGATCAGTAATGACTGGCTGCAAAAGATCCTTTCTTACTATGGAAACAACAGCAGTAATACTACCGACACTACATCACTTCTTAACACAAGTGCTTAATACGCATGCCCTGCTTTGGGCATGTTACTTTTTATTTACTTTCTTAAAGATATAATCGAAAAATGATAAACGTATTGATGATCGAAGACGACTGTGAATTGGCACAACTACTTAAAATGAGCCTACAAAAAGAGGATATAGAAGTAACTGTAGCTTCTACACCGCTTGAGGGTTTGAGTCTTTTTCAGGCAAGAAAGTATGATCTGCTCGTCTTGGATCTCTCGCTTCCGCAAATGGACGGAATGGAGATATGTCGTTTGATCCGTCAAGAAAGTGAAATCCCTATCATCATCTCATCTGCCCGTTCAGATATAAGAGATAAAATGATGGGCTTTTCACGAGGTGCAGATGACTACATACCAAAACCTTATGACTCTCAGGAGCTAGTCTTCCGCATCAACGCCATTATGCGTCGTATCCATCCAATGATGGCTAAAAAGTCCACTCCTTTTGAGATAGATGACCACCGTCATGAGATCTCAAAACATAACATTCCACTACAATTGACACAAGCAGAATACGATATTGTCTCATATATGATAAACAAAGACCGTTTTGTCATAGCACGTGAGGAATTACTTTTAAATATAGGCTCTATCAAATATGAAAGCAGTCTTAAAAGTATAGATGTTATTATGGGACGTATTCGCCAAAAAATAGGTGATGATCCTAAAAACCCCCGATATATAGTCTCTGTTCGAGGAATCGGATATAAGTTTATAAATGAATAAACATTCTATTATACGTCTTATCAGTGTATTTTTTATCCTTATATTCACTCTTATCAACGGACTGTTTTGGATAGCACATCAACATTTCACTAAACAACAAGAGGGTGAACAGATACGCCGTTTTCTTCTTGCTGACAGATTACTCCATAATGAACAACAAGATTTTTCTGTAGAGTTAACACAACTTATGATCAAACCTTCCAAACTATCTTCAAAAGAACTCTTGTCTAAAGGCAAGACATTAATAGAACTGCCCTTTGGGAAGATGATTAGCTATAGAGGTCACACATTTTTTACAAATATTAAACCGCCCCCTCCGCCGCCGTTTGCTTTTGAACATCTGGGATTCATGCCTCCGCCGCCGCTGGATATGAGAGAGTTTAGGACTCATGTCCTTGAAGATATACAGCCACATTCACTCGTGATCTTTTGGACAATACTAGCTGCGGTTGACTCTCTTATCTTGGTTTTCTTTATTTATCTTATCCGCAAACTGCTTCCTTTACACCGTCTTAAAAATGCGATCATCGCTTTTAAAGATGGAGACACCAACATTGATCTTCCGATCAAAGGAAATGATGAAATATCGCAGATAACCTATGAATTCAACTCTGCTTTAGAAAAGATCGCCGCGATGAGAGAAGCACGTTCCCTTTTTTTAAGAAATGTCTTACATGAACTAAAAACACCTATAATGAAGGGGTCTCTTACAACGGAGTGTCTTGAGACCTCTACTGAACAAGAACGCTTGAAACGTATTTTTTTTCGTATGGATTATCTTCTAAACGAATTTGCAAAAATGGAAAACTTTAACAGTGGAGAATGGCATTTAGAACTACAGGAGTACAGATTTGTCGATCTGCTCGACCATTCCTGCGATATGCTTCTTTGCGATAAAGAGAGTATAACGGTGCACGGTGAAGAAAATCAGCTTATCGTCAAAGTCGATTTTAAACTTTTTACCATTGCTTTAAAAAATCTCCTGGATAATGCACTTAAATATTCAATAGCAAAGCCTATAGTCACAATAAAAAAAGATGCCATCGAGATATGCAGTGCGGGTGATCCGTTACCTATAGAGAAACAAAACTTTACCAAGCCCTTTAACCGTGACTTTGAAGACTCATCTGCAGGTCTTGGACTAGGACTTTATATAACCGACTCCATACTGAAAAAACACGGTTGCCGACTTACTTACAAATATATAAAGGGACACAACTGTTTTAATGTCCTTTTTTAGACTAACCGTTCTCTGACACCGGCCTTAAATGCTTTCATTTTGGGCCTGGTTATCATCTCCATGGCGTCTTGACGAAGTGTCTTTATCTTTGAGTAGATCTGTGCTGTTGGAGTTTTACGGCCCTCTTCTATAAGTTCAAATACACTTTTGTCGAAGTAGTCGCTTTGTTTGTTCTCTATGGCGTCATAAAGCATCATAAAAATGCTTTTTTCAAGGTCGTCCATCTTACATGTATCGTCGGTTATCTTGAGTACGACGGTGATGGCACAGTCCCGCTCGAAAGCATCAAGCGAGTTTGCGACTGAGGGAATTTTACCTAAGTCGTACAACTTAGCCTACTTCTGATTCTTCAGGTTCTTCTTGGACTTTTTCACCTACACCGCGTTTTGTAAGAGGGATATCTTCACGGAATTTTTTCTCTTTGTATGCAGGAGATTTCACCTGTCCCTCTTTACTTGTTCCAAGTTTGTATATCTCGTCATTTAAGAAATGCTCGTCAAACTCTTTAGTAAAAGGCATATCCCATGTGATACATCCGATACTCGGACAGATCGCCGCACACTGAGGATCGTCATATATGCCGACACACTCGACACATTTATCAGGCTGTACGTAGTAGCGAGGGTTTCCCGTCGGATTATCCGAATCATCCACTATCGCCTCTACCGGACAGTTCTGCAGACAAGCATCACAAGTTATACAAGTATCGTTTATTATTACTGACATCAATATCTCCTTGATAATTAGTTAATATGTAATGACCTTGCATCATGTAGCTACAATCATTCTTTATCTGAGTATTTGCAAGATGCGTTCTAGAAGAGCTACATGTAAGGAAAATATTTGCAAAATTGTAGGTTTTTAGAAAATTAATATGAAATTTAAGGATTTTATTTTTTGTAAGTAAGAGTAAGAGGAGAAATTAGAATCTAATTATAAAGTTTCAATGTCTCTCCGACACTGACACGGTTTTCCCTCTGCTCTTTTGTGATGTTTTCTCTGTATGCTTGCGGATTAACGGCGGGGGAGAGTATGCCCTTCTTCTTATGCACGCGAATAACATAATCATCACTCTGTGTAAAGTGATCATTATACTCTTCGATGTACGGCATATCCCAGACTATACACCCTTCTGTCGGGCAGACATCGGCACATTTAGGCACGGCGGCGTCTACACACTCGATACATTTTTCCGGCTTGACATAGGTATATTCGGCATCCGTTAAAGGCGATTCGTCGGCACTTACGATCGCAGTCGCGGGACACTCCTCTATACAAGCATCACAGTTTATACATGTATCGGTGATAAGAACAGCCATTATGCACTCCTACTCTCTGCTTTGTGAAATATTCTTTGCAACCATAAGGGTGGATTATCATTTAACATCTCTTGCAGTTTTTTTGCAGCTTCTTCTATGCTCTCGCCTTCGGTAACACGTGCAGGGTGGATACCTGAGGCTTGAACCATCTTTGAAGCAGTCGGTCCGATCTGCGTACAGTACATTATGTCCGCGTCTCCGAGCGTCTTGATCTTGTAGTTTAACTTCTCCTGTTCACCCTCAGGCTCCTCTGAGCTGTCTACTACCTCTAAGAACTCGACTTTTTCTTTATCGACTTTGTAGATATAAAAACTTTTTGACCAGCCGAAATGCTGGTCTATTTTTTCACCTGTAGTCGATGCGAATGCTACGTTCATGATTCTTAAAACGAATCCATAACGTTCGCGTGTGATGTACGAGCATCCATAGATATATCCATAAATGCTTGTTCTTTTACTGTAGGAAGCATAAGACCTTTTGATTTGTGTTCACGGATCTTATATGTTCCTGCTTCGTTTCCTTCTGCATAGTAGTCGTTGAACTCTACAGTATAAGGCATATCCCAAACGATAGAACCTTCAGTAGGACAAGCTTCAGCACAACGAGGTGTGTCAGCGTGGCTTACACACTCTACACAAGTCTCAGGTTTTACATAAAATCTTTCACCCTCAAACGGGTTTTTCTCATTGTCATCAGGTAGTATCGCAGCTACCGGACATTCAGATGCACACGCATCACAGTTTATACACTCATCAGTTATCATTACAGCCATTGTTTTTCTCCTTGTTTTTTATACAAATAAATATGCAACTTTTATTCTGAACTATGCGTTACCGACTTTTAACGGATCTTCGACCGGTTCTATCTTGATATCCGTACCTCTTAAGAGCATTGTCGCACTACAACCCTCTTGCAGTTCAAGCTTGTCGTAAGCACTTGAAGTGATAAGCGAGATGATCTCTCCGAAGTCGCTGTTCTTTAAAGTCAATTCACATAAAGAGTTATTTTTTCTGACGCATTGCAGAGTCACGGGTAAAGTGTTTTCTATGGAGACTTTTCCCGGACAATCCTTACTCACACAGACAGAACCCTCTTGAAAATTACAATAGACCTTATCTCCCACTTTTAACCATTTCGGTCTTTGCGATCTGATAAGCTGCATCTTTGTGTCACCGCTATTGACATGTATATATGTCACGACATCACTCTCTTCGATACCCTCTACCGTTGCTATTAACTTATTCATATTTGTTGCCTACATTAGATAAAGTACGACATTTTTGTCGATCATTGTTTCAAAATGATTCAACAGCATATCTGCCGTTGATGTAGAACCCAAATGACACCCTGAACACGTTCCCTGATAGTTTAGCCATACCTGCGGTTTCTCTCCCGGTATATAGTTTACAAGTTCGATCCCGCCGCCGTCGATTGCAAGTGTCGGACGGATCTTCGTCTCAATAAGGTTTTCGACCAATGCTCTTTGTTTGATGGCGTCAAGTGCATGAAATATTTCATTTTTTTCTGTCGCTATAGATGAGTTGCTCACATAAGTGATGATCTCTTGAGCCTGCTTGTTGTCATTGTATGCAGCGGTGATAAGATAACGCATAGCCTCTGCATTGTTCCCTTTTTGTTTATAAAGTATCCCGGTTTTTAGTTGAGAGTCCACATGTCCGCTGTCTGCACCCATCTTGTAGTATTTCAGCGCTTCATCTTCGTCTATACTGCCTAACATCCCTTTTTCATAAAAGATGCCGAGGCTGTGCTGTGCTTTAGTGCTGCCCAGCTCTGCAGCCTTAAGAAACCATGATTTTGCAAGTTCATAGCTTTGAGTACATCCGCGTCCCTGCATATGCATGATAGCAAGATTGACCATCGCATCCGGATTATTGGGTGCGGCCTCTTCGAAAAGTCCATAAGCTCCTATATAATTTTTTGATTCAAACTCTTGTATCGCTTTATTAAATATTTCGCTCATACTATTTTCCTTTTTCTATGTACATTTTAAACTCATTATGCATCAATTGTTCTAGAACTGTTTTTGCACTTAAGTGTACGAGACCTGGTTAACAGCTGATATATAAGGAGCTAAAATGATTGCAATTCCGGTTGACTCTGCATCCATCGATGCAAAATCATCAAAACTTTTTGGAAATGTAAAAATGTTTGCTATCTATAAACCGACAGAAGATGCTTTCTTTTTTATACAAAACAAGGAAAGCGGAAACGGCATAAACACTGCCAAACTACTAAAGAAGTGGGACATAAAAAGCGTAGTCTATTCATATATGGGCAACGGTCCCTTCTCTGAACTGAACAAAGACGAAATTGATGTCTATTACATAGGAAAAGAGCCTATGGGACTCTCTGATATCGTCAAAAAGATCGGGGAGGATTCGTTTATAAAAGTAGATGCCGACAATGCTTCGACATATCTTGATCCAGGTACATCATCCCAAAATTGTGAGTGTACATGAAAACAAATGAGATACTAACGACAGAGATGCAACAGATCAAGGCTATGATAATCGATACCGTAACACAGCGCGATGCGTTTAAGACCGAAATGGAATTATGGTATCAGGAACATCCAAAACTACACTATCCGAATATGAAAAACCTCATACTGATAGATGCGACACTGTCCAAGCTTGACAGTTTCTATAAGAAGTTATGGGATTATCATAATGCAAAGTAGTCTATGAGCGAGACATACAAGAAAAAAGCCAGACTTATAGATGAAATATCCGATATAGAGCAGTATAAGCCTATCTTGGAGAAAGACAGTTTTAAAAAAGATGAGCCTCATTGGAGAAGTATCAGTAAGAACACGATCACGCTTTTTCAGGTGCTCATCGACCAAGACCTGAGAGATCTTGTAAATGTTCTGAGACATTATCCAATATATACCGAGTGGGTATGTGAGCATTTTAGATATGCCTATAGTTACAGCGAGAACGAAGCGGACATCGATGCGGCTTCTGAACTCCTTGTGCTTGGAGAAGAGCACTTTTCAAAACAGTTTGTAAGAAACGTCGTACGTAAACTTCCAAGGTGTGATGATATGAGTGTCGAAGAACTTTCAAAACTGGCTTTACATGTAGAGCAGAACCATAGCGACTGGCACCCGATAGTGACCAACTATCTGTGCGACAATATTACAAAAGCGGTTAACAGATCGAACCTGCATCCGCTGCAGCGGATAGTCGTGACAAAACCGATACTGAGCATAAAGCGTAAAGAGACCTACATATATGATGCCGAAGACCGTGATGCGGTTTTAGACATACCCTATATGAACTAAAAAAATGGAGATAAGATGGATAAAGAAACACTAACACAAGACCTTTTAAAACATGCGAGAAACGCTTTTGAAACGGCATCTACAATACATGACAACCAAAGGGTTGAAGTCTATCTTAACGACGGCGTGGCAAAGACATCGGATGTCTTGGATGAAGGGGATGAGATCGTCTATACTCCCTCACGTATACTTTGTTATCAGATACACGGGTATGACTACTTAGAAGATGAGATAAAGACCTGGATAGACTTTGCAAGAAAACTGCAGCAGCCTACAGATGACGGAATGCCGCTTCCCGAACCTACAAGTGTCGAGAAGTCGATACGCGAACTGATAGACGAGATCGCAAAAAGAAACGGCGTGAACAGAGATATGGTCAGCTCTTTTGAGGTATTTGCAAACCTGCCTATCGACCTGCTTGGAACGATAGAACAGCAGATAATCGAATACTGGTGGAGTGCGGACGAAGAGGAAAACGGAAAGAAACTGGCACTTGCACAGATAGAAGAGGCTTTAAAAGGGGTCTAATACCCTTTTCTCTTCAACTCGTAGTAGTTTTTACACCCCTCTTCAAATCCTGCATCACATGCTTTTTTATAAAGCTCCGTGGCTTTTTTCTTGTCCTGCTTTACAGTATACCCGTAGTTGTACATCTTCGCGACTTTAGCACAGTCTTCGCCGTTACCCGAGATACACACTTTCAAAAACAGTTCTTTTGCTCTTAACTGATCTTTTTCCGTGCCGTATCCGAAGTAGTACATAGAGCCTAGCTTATCGCACGCTTCCATAAAACCGTCGCTGCACGCCTTTGACCAGATGCTTATGGCATCATCAAGATTGCCCTTCTCATACGCTGAAGAACCATCTTTAAAAAGGTCTGCATTAGCACTTATGCCGATGAGGAGAAAAAGAGATAAAACTGTTTTTTTCATTGCTGTTCCTTATATGAGAAAATTATAGCAGAACTCTCTAAATCAATTGATTTTTAATGAACTCCATATAGTGTCCCTCTTGCTCTTCAAGCTCTTTATGTGTCCCGCTTTGCACTATCTTGCCGTTGTCTAAGACATAGATCATATCTGCATTTTTAACGGTACTTAAACGGTGTGCGATGGTGATGACGGTCTTTTCTTTTAGTAGTGGCATAATGGTCGTGTAGAGTTTTGCCTCCGTTTGCACATCAAGTGCGGAAGTGGACTCATCAAAGATCACTATACTCGGGTCTGCGATGATCATCCTCGCTATGCTAAGGCGCTGTCTCTGCCCGCCTGAAAGACGGATACCGTGATGCCCGACTATAGTATCAAGACCTTGCGGCATCGCGTCGATCATCTCGCTCAGCTGTGCTGTATGTAGTGCTTTAAATATCTCATCGTCACTAATGCTCTCATCTCCCATCGTTATGTTAAAACGAAGCGTGGAGTTAAAGAGTATGGGCATCTGAAGTACCAAGAATATCTTCTCTCTTAAAGAGTGTTTATCGAGTTCCTCTATGTTTATGCCGTTACATGTAATGACTCCGCCATCCTTTTCATAAAAGCCCGATATCACCTGAGCCAGTGTCGTCTTCCCGCTACCGCTTGCACCGATAAGTGCTATCTTAGAGCCTGAGGGGATATCAAACGAGATATCTTGAAGTATCTGTTTGTCGGCATTGTATGAAAAGCTGAGATTTTTCAGTGAGATATCTACATGTACAGAGTCGATAACCTTCTCACCGCTGGCTTCGGTCTTAAGAGCGAGTATCTTATTAAGGCGTTTTATTGCTGCCATCGCAGAAGCGTAGGAGTATTGCATGGAGAGGATATCCTGTACGGGAGTCATGATAAACCAGATGTAGCCGAACATCGCGAACATCATCCCGATACTCAGGTCACTGTATGCCACAAGAAGAAGTCCGCTTGCACGTAAAAGTTCGAACACAATGAGAAAGATCGTGTACGAAAGCTTCTCAAATGCTACACTTTTGTAGCCATACTCGTTTGAAGTCTTTTGTATGTCGGCCGCCTGAACGATCGCTTTTGAGAAAAAGTAGTCCTCTTTGTTGCTTGCTTTTATCTGTCCGTAAAGTTCCAAAGTCTCACCGATCTCGCTTTGAAACTTCTCGATAGACTCGTTCTCCTCTTTTTTGAGCACCCCTACTCTTTTTGCCATCTTTTTACTGACAAACATGATAAGAGGCTGGATAAAAAGGATCAGGATCCCAAGAAGCGGGTCTATCATTATCATCACCACGCCCACGGCAAGCAGGGTCAGCACAGAAGAGACAAAACGGCTTACACTTGTGATGATAAAGCTGTCAAGCGTGTTGACATCGGTGATAAGATTTGCCGTGATAGCTCCGCTTCCAAGAGTCTCATACTCGTTCATTGACGCGATCTTAAGATGTTTTATCAGCCTGCGTCTGATCATATATGTCACATATTTAGATATCTTTGTAAATATCTTCGTGATGATGACACCGAAGACAAAGTAGATAAAACGTAAAAAGATGACTGCCAAGGTGACGATAGCTATGTAGTAAAAAGCACTTCCAGAACCAAAAAGATAATCGATCGTACCCACAAAGTGCGACGGTTTATGCAGCAGGACCTCATCGACCATCACCGGAAGCATAAGCGGGATAGGCACGCTCAGCAAGATAGTGATGACGGTTATGATCTGTCCGTATATCAAAGCAGGCTTGTTATGCAGTATGAGTTTAAATATATATTTTAAAGTAATAGGTTCGTTATTCATGATGTAATTATATCTCTTACATGTAAAATCTTTATCTTTAGTGTAAAATTATAAAAACGCTTTAAAAGAGAACTATGGAACGTGTAGAGTTTGGAGACCATTACAGAGATAGAAAGAACGCCGTATTTTTGGCTATCTATGTCAATGAGATATCGCCTTGGAAATACTTTAACGACGACATCAAACATATGATATGTCCGGCACTCATCATGATAGACAGATGGGACGGGCGTATGGGTTTTCCCGGCGGGACTGTCGATGAGGGGGAGGATCTTTTAGATGCTCTTGTACGCGAAGTCAAGGAGGAGATCGGTATCACCGTAAAACCGGAAAAAGTCCGTCCGATAGCAACACATGTCGGAAAGATAGCTACCCACCTTTACGCTCTTGAAGTCTTAGAAGTCGAGTTCCTGCACATCTACTACCATATCCTAAACAACTTTTCCCGCTCCATCTTGCTTCATGCTTATGAAGAGGGAGATAAGTCCCATTTTATGTCTGAGATCACCGGCATAAAGATAGTCCCTATCTTTGAACACAAAGAGAAGGGGATCAACCTTTTTTTACAAAACTCTTTTGCGGGTTCCTCAAAAGATGAGATACTAATTATGCTTGATGAGCTTTTTGGTATTGATAAGAGCAAGTTCGAATAGTCTTACAGCGACTATAACGACCACTCCAATAACAAGCCCTACTATCAGATCGTTAAGCAGGCTTGGAACACCTTCTATGAAATAATGGTGAAAAAACTCCACATGGTGAGCGAGTATCCCGCCGCCGACCAAGATCATCGCAAACGTCCCGATAAATCCTAACGTTTTTATAAGTTTTGGCATAGCATTTATCAGAAAGTTCCCGCTTCTCGTTCTCTTTTTTTCTATCAGCCAGAAACCGACATTGTCCATTCTGACAATAAGTGCGACAAATCCGTACACTCCAAATGTAGCCAGTATCGCGACAAATACCGTAGAGATGACTTGAACCATAAAAGGCTCGTTGATGACCGTACCGAGTGCGATGACAACTATCTCTATCGAGAGTATAAAGTCTGTAAACACCGCCGACTTGATCTTCTTTTCTTCGATATCGAGGATGTTCTCTTTTGTAGAGTTTAAAAGCTCTTCATCTTTTTCTTCATGACCTTTATGAAACAGGTACTCCTCTATCTTCTCAGTGCCCTCATAAAGCAGATAAAGCCCGCCGAGCATAAGAATGTAGATGATAAGAGTCGGAGCCACACTGCTTAGTATAAATGCTATAGGCAGAATGATCGCTTTGTTTTTTAAAGAGCCTTTTGTGATCGCCCAGATGATGGCAAGTTCGCGCGACTGATCGAATCCCGTCGCTTTTTGCGCGTTGACTGCGAGGTCGTCGCCTAGTACCGCACTTGTTTTTTGTGTTGCTATCTTACTTGCGACTGCGACATCATCGGCTAGTGCCGCGATATCGTCTAAAAGCATAAAAATTCCCGATGCCATCTATTCGTCTGTCCTTTTATTTTGTTAGCGTATTATACATCAAATAGAGGGCTCAAGCATTATCTCAGTTATCTCGGAAGAGGCTCCAAGTCTCATCGGAGGGCCCCAGAAACCAGTTCCTTTATTTACATATATCTGCAGCTCTTTCGTATGTTGGTGCAGTCCGCTGATGTAGGGCTGTACTAGTCTTATCAAGAACTTAAAAGGATATATCTGTCCGCCGTGGGTGTGGCCGCTGAGTATCAGGTCTACTTTACCGTTCACCTCTTCTATAAAGCGAGGCTGGTGTGCCAAAAGAATGGTCGGAGAGTCTTGGATACCTTTTAAAGCTTTGGGCAGATCCGGCATATAGCTCTTCGTCCTGTACCCGAACACGTCATAGACACCCGCAAGATTAAACCCTCTACCCGCTTCTCCTATGTAAACATTCTCGTTTTCAAGCACTCGTATGCCAAGCGACTTGACGGCAGCAATGATCTCGCCTATGCCGTGAAAGTACTCATGATTACCTACGATGAAATATGTACCGTACACAGAGCGGAGTTTTTTTAGCTCCTCTAATGTCTCTTTTGCATACTCGGCCTTGACGTCTATAAGATCACCCGTTATCACCACTACATCAGGGTTTAAAGCATTGACTTTTCTTACTATGTCATGGATAAACTCTTTACCCACCAGACCGCCTATATGCAGGTCGCTTATCTGTGCTATCTTGTACGGACGTGCAAGTCTTTTTATCTTGACCTTGACCTTCTCTACCCCTACGATTCTGGCCTCATACATCGCTCTGGCACTAAGTGATACTGCCACGATCAGTGAAGAGATATCAAGTGATCTTTTAAAAAAATCTCTTCGCTTCTTTGAAATAGGTACAAGTGAAAGTATGATCCTAGAGAGATCATAGACGATCGCCGTACAAAAGAGTAAAAATAGTACGCCGATAGGAAGAGAAAGCAGATAATATAGCCAGCTTGGGATGTTTACGTAGTATCTTGCCGAGATATAAGCGATAATACCGAGAAAATTGATGACCAAAAAGATATTCAGAGAGTGTTTGATCCTCTTTGAGAGATCCAGTTTTTCGATCAATCTCTTATGGATATAAAGATTTAACAAGACAAATACGGTTGAAAATATCAACCCAAATAGAAGTGCGTTCATAAATTTGATTATATCAAATTAATATAAATTTGATAAAATAGTTTGACTTAAAAACTATGAGTGACAGCAAAGGTGTAAAGATGATAGATATCAACAAAATACTGAGTGAGATAGAAGAGGAGATAAAGCCGTTTCTGCAGCAGGGCAAGGTAGCAGACTACATCCCTGCTCTTGCTCATGTAGACCCGGACCAGTTCGCGATGAGCGTGACTTTGTTTGACGGTACGACATACAGCATCGGCTGTTCTGATACGAAGTTCTCTATCCAAAGCATCTCAAAAGTATTTACCTTTACAAAATCACTGAACATCTACAGTAAAGACCTCTATAAACGTGTAGGAAAAGAACCCTCGGGAAATCCTTTTAACTCTTTGGTGCAGTTAGAGTATGAAAAAGGGATCCCTCGTAACCCTTTTATAAATGCAGGGGCTATCGTAATCACCGACACCCTGCTCTCGCACTACAAAACGACAAACGATACGTTTGAGAAGATTCTTGATTTCATAAAAAACGTCGCGCATAACGATGATATCACCTATGATGAAGAGGTCTATCTTTCAGAATACAACCATGGCTATAGAAACTTAGCTCTTGCCAACTTGATGAAGAGTTTCGGCAATCTTGAAAATGAAGTCGAAGATGTAGTAAGAAGCTACTTTAAACACTGTTCTATCACGATGAGTACACAGGAACTCTCACGTGCGATGCTCTTTTTGGCAAACCACGGGACAGACCCTATCTCCGGCGAGAAGTTCATTACCGATAATCAGGCAAAACGTGTCAATGCAGTGATGCTGACATGCGGACATTACGATGCTTCAGGGGAGTTTGCTTTTCACGTCGGACTTCCGGGAAAAAGCGGTGTGGGAGGCGGGATCGTCGCCGTCGTCCCTAAGCTTATGAGCATAGCCGTCTTCTCGCCGAGGCTTAACAGCTGGGGGAACTCACTTGCAGGAACGCAGGCGCTTGAACTCTTTTCTCAAAAGAGCGGGTTATCGGTCTTCTAGCATGAGACCATGCTGATGACATCCTCTTTTTTAGGTACCAGACACAAAAACTCGTAGTCCTCGTCACCGATCGTCTCATACATATGAGGTACATTTGCGGGGATATACAAGATATCGCCTTTTACTGCTTCAAACACCTCGTCACCAACAGTCACTTTCGCTTTGCCTTTTAGCACGAACTGTTCATGTTCTACGCTGTTTGTGTGAAAGGGCATATGGCCACCGACTTTAATTGTGAACTGTCTCATAGCAAAGTTCTCAGCTTCATCGGGTGAGAGAAGCATCTTCATAGAGACACCTTTTCCCGCTTTTTGTTCGACCGATGCTATCTCTGTAACTGCTTTTTTTATCATAAGAGGATCCTTACATGTAAGATGCATTAAATTTTTGGAAAATATACCATAAAAACACTGGATTATTCACTTAAAAGTCTTTTACCTTTTTGGGATAAAAACGGATATATCTGCAGCTCGAACAGCATCTCTTTAGCTTCGTTAATAGACTCTTTTGATATCACATCATAAGTCGAAGTAAACACCTGCCAGTAAGCAGATATGAACCAGTGCAGTTTTGCTCTTTTTGCTATCTGCTCTTTTGGGATGTTCTCAAGTATCTCCTCATGGATCAAAAACTTCAGCAATGATTCTATCTGGAGTATTCTTTTTGCCTGATTTGCCGCGAACATCGCTTTTAGTTCAGGATCGATCGCCATAAGCAAAGCAGAATCCCGCATCAAAAATCTATACTCCCAGAACAGTTCGCCGTATCTGTCAAACATGCTGTGCATCTCTTTTAACGGATTTACGCTGCTAAGTATCTGCTCGAAACTGTTAAACGACTCAAATGTTGTGGACATATCCTGATAAATATCTCTGATTATCTCCTCTTTGTTTTTATAATGATAGTAAAGATTGCCAGGAGAGATACCGAGCTCTTTGGCAATATGGTTCGTTGTCACAGACAATGAATCACCCTCGTTACACAGGTAAACAGTGGCTTTTTTGATCTTTTCTTTTGTAGGTGAGAGCTTCTTTTTCATAAAGACATTATAGCACTTTAGAGTATAAACACTAACTTTTTTAACTATTTTAGAGTAATTACTCTATTTTTAAGCTGTATTAAATATTTATTCAAATAAAATTTTCTAAATCAAGTGAGGAAATAGCATGAAACTAGGACTACCCGGAGGCGGACTGCCAAAATTGGAACAGCTGTTTATAAAACACTTTTTAGTACCGAGCGTACGATTTGTATTTACTTGGGAATCTGCTCTAAAACTCTTAAACAAAGAGGTAAAAAAGATAGAGAATATCGTAAGTAAGATCTCAAAAGAGGATCTTCAAAAACGAGTGATCATTGACAGAGTCTTTGCCATCGAAGACAACAGCCGAGACTTTTCTATCAACATGGTCATGGAGCATCTGGTCATCGCAGGAACGGGTGTCATGGGCATCATCTATGCGCTTTCAAAAGAACAGGAGTTTACAAAAGAGGTGACGATAGAGGGTGTAAAACCTTATGAAAACAGTGCCGATACGATTAAAGAGTTTCTGGCTTTTTCACAACAATACGACTCATTTATAAGTTCTCTGCCAAAGAAAAAATCGATAATGACTAAGAAGCATCCGTGGTTTATCGAGTTTAACAACTTTGAATGGAGCGCATTTATGTTCATACACACTTTGATCCACAGAAGACAGATAGAAGCGATAGGTAAAGCATTAGGTAAAGGTCAGATGGAATAAAAAATGCTTATGTAAACTACTTAGATAAGGCTATCAGGAGTGATAATGAGCTATCTTGAAACAATAAAATTTGATTCTAATACAGACTATAAAATAAACAACGAGCAGACCACTTATACATATCAAGGTGAAGATGTCCAGGTCATCACCATATTTAAAGATATAAACACCGCTATCGTAGAGGATAAAGCCGGTAAGATATTTGAGATCTCGATAGACAGCCTGCAATAAATTGCTAAACATCTGTTTTACTCTGACATACTTTGAGGTATACCTCATCACAGTAAATATCTTTGCTTTT
The DNA here is from genome assembly GCF_039645965.1 of Sulfurimonas sp. HSL3-2. Lineage (GTDB taxonomy): Bacteria > Campylobacterota > Campylobacteria > Campylobacterales > Sulfurimonadaceae > Hydrocurvibacter > Hydrocurvibacter mobilis. Next base: position 1,589,005 of record NZ_CP147917.1, read on the forward strand.
ATGCTCTACGGTTACGATAAGATCAAAGCACTGAGCAACAACAGGAATGTCCGAAGAGTTCCAGAGTTCAGACTTTTATTATCGTCACTGCTGGGCGGCTCTGTCGGTTCATTGATCGCAATGTTTCTCTTTCGTCATAAGATAAAAAAGACGTCGTTTCTCATAAAATTCGTTTCTGTGGTCATCCTGCAGCTTGCAGTCATAGTTGTTTATATTAAAAATCCATACAGTTTTTTGTAATATAATCTAGCAGTTACTTCCATAGTAAAAGGATATAAGATGACTACGATCATTATGCTTTTTATCCTGCCACTCGGTGTTTTACTCTACTTTATCGATAAAAAGACTCAAAAAACGAACAAAGCCAATTATGAAGACTATATAGCAAAGATAAGAGCAAGTGATTTCAGTCAAAAAGAGAAACTGGACATGATAGACGAGATGTACTATCAAAACGGCTATAAGATCGTGTTTAAGACCGATGACACCATCATAGTAGAGAAAAAGCATTTCAACTTAGGAGTGCTTTTCATATTTTTCGGACTTCTGACCTATTTTGGACTTCCGCTGTACTATCTGTACTACCGTTTTATCTTAAAACCCAGTCAGGTAAGTGTCAGTTTTAAAGACTCACTTGTTTGAAGCGCAGTCCCTGCAGTGAGTAGATTCTGGAAGAAGCAGAAGTCTTTCAAAAAGTATATCCTCGCCACATTCTGCACAACTGCCATACTCATCATTTTCATCTATAGTACTGAGTATATGTCTTAATCTACCCAGCCGTATCTGTGAATTATGCAGAGCTTTGTGAAACACATCCTGTTCGTGCATCATCTCAAAGCGTGTCAGGTCACCCAAAGAGCAATCCGGAGAGATCGGTCTTATCTTCTCCTGAAGTTCCGCTATCTCTTTTTCAAGAGACGCGATATGCTCGACAATATTCTCTTTGATCTGCTCTTTTTGTGAAGTAGTCATAGCCTCGTCTCTATAGATAGGATTTTGTAAATTATAGTATAAAAGATCGGATTTACAAAAAATTCATAAAATAAAGAGTTGAAACTATTTTACTTTATCATTGTCGGAAGTTCTACTTTAAAAATGGCTCCATCCTCACTGTTTGAGACTGAGAGTCTTCCGCCCATCTTCTCAACTACAAGCATTTTTGCCAAATAGAGACCTATTCCAGAGCCTTCTTGGCCTTTTAATGAATATGAATGATCAAAGATATGATGTATATCTTTTGCTTCTATTCCGCCCGCGTTGTCACTGAAAAAGATATTTACATGATCGTCATCTACAAAAATTTTAATCCTTATGTACGGGTCTTTGATCTTTTTTGTCTCCAGTTCATATATACTGTTGTCAAAAAATATCATAAGAATATTTGCAAATGATTGTTTATAGTTAGTGATCTTTATAGTGATGTCACAATCTATATCTACACGTATATTGGAAAGTATCAGCCTGTCTTTTAAGATTCTTGTCACTAGTTCTATCTGTTCTTTGATATCAAATACGGATACTTTAGAGTTTTGCGAATAGAACTGATAGACTTCAGAGACCACACCGTTCATGTATTCGATATTGTCTTTAATGCTCGGAAGATTCTCCTTTACTTCCTTGTACAGCAACTCTTTGTTTTCTCTTGCCAGTACAGCTTCAAAATAGGTCATATATGAAGCTATTTGAGAGATAGGACCTTTCCATTGGTGTACGACATTTCCTAAGTTTTTTCCGATAGAGGTGAATCTTGCTTCCTCCATCATTATGAGCTCTCTTGCTTCATTATTTTCTTTTATGATCTTAATTCTTCTAAGTAAAGCCAGGAACATAAATATGGAGTCGAAAAAAAGCCCGAAAAGCAAAGCATAAGAGGATAGATATGACATACCGTCGTCACTCATCATCACATAAGAGGATATATACGACATACCCTCATCACTCATCATCAAAACTGCCGTGTAAATAATCGAGACCAAGTAGATGCTCGTACCTACAAAGAAACAGATTGAACCACTCTTTTTTTTATAAACTGCATATAAAGAAAAGATAAAGACTAACAATATCTCTAAATATATCCCTGCATTAAAATAGAGGTTATCTTCTATCCAACTATGATCAAACATTTGGTACAGCATTACAATAGAGATAGCAGTGTTCAAAAAAGACAAAAATAAGAGCAGTGTGTAAAATATATTTTTATCCTTATTGAGTTTAAAAAAATAGATTACAAAAAAACCCTGCATAGCTATTAACAGATAAGCGGCACTCCAAGTACTCACATTCAAAAAGTATAGATTTAAACCGATGTCCAACATATAAAAGATACCCGATATCGCATAGATAAACCAGATAGAAGAGAATGAATGCAGTGTATAAAAGACTAATGACAGATCTTTGATCGTAAAGAACATCGTAATACTGTATATCAAAAGTGCAAAAATCACTCCTCCGAACAATCCGTATAACAATAGTTCTATGCTGTTGTCATATGAATATACACTTGTGTTGAATATTTCCCAATTCAGACTCAAGGGACCTAGATTTTCCATTTTGGAGATTATCGTAATGGGTACATGGGGCGGTAAAGTGACATAAAACGCACTGTGTATCGATAACAGCACTCTATGCTTTTGTTCTCTCAAGTCTCCAAGCAGGTATGAGCTCATAAGTCTATTGTCTTTATATACAAACACATCTATCTTATCCATCCCTGCCCGTGGGTTTCTCAGTACCAAAGCGATGTCTTTGTCGGTTGTGTTTATTAAGTCCACTTTTGTCCAAAATACACTTTTTGTATATGAAGCTGTAGATTTTTTGTAGTTAGAATCCAGTTGAAAGATATCTTCTTTTTTTAATGAAGCGTTCCTGTCTTCTATTGTTATTTGCGATTTTGATGAATCGATAGATGTAAACCGATCATTGATCTGTATGACATGAGCAAGCAGATTTGAGATAATGAACGAACATATAATAAAAAGTTTCATTGTATCTCTAGGCGGTAGCCTATATCTTTGATCGTTAAAATAATATTATTTTCAGTACCTATCTTTTTTCTAAGACGGTAGACCATGTTTCTGAGAGTATTGAGATCTGTCAATTTTGCAAAAATGGTATCTTCTATCTCTTCATTACTTACAATACTTCCTTTTTTTTGGATCAAAAGTTCTAAAAAAGCGACTTCATTTTTACTAAGAGGTTCAACCCGATCATCGATTAAGAGAGATTTATTTAAATAATTGTAAGTCACCCCTTCACATAAGGGAAGAGTAATCCTAGAGTTTTCTTCTAAAATTGTCACAGACTTTTTTAGTGAGTCCATAAGAGCATTATAATCTATCGGTTTTTCCAGATACGAGACAAGATTTAAGCCAATAACACTCAGAAGCTTCTCTTTTTCAGTATGACTGCTAGTTATGAATATCGGTACGGTCTTATCTATCTTTCTTATCTCTTTGGCAACTTTTGCACCGTCAAGCACGGGCATACTGTAGTCAAGGATAACAATATGGATCTGCTCGGTTTTAAATAGTTGTAGAGCATCTTTACCATTGTCTGCTTGAAAGACTTTGTTGCAAAGCAGGTCAAATATTTTTGCCGTGTTTTTTCTAACGACATCATCATCTTCTGCATAAAGAATATTTAAATATTTCAACCTGTCAGTCAGCTTTTTCAAGAGTGCCCTCTCTTATTTATTTTTTTATAGTATCTAAAGTATATCATTTTCATATCACGAGTCATCCATACTTCTAAATAACTTATTTCATGATTTTGGAATGATATGCATTAACTAAACTATCACTTAGTATTTTATATGCATATAGAATATATTACCTTGATATGAATCAAGATGATAGACCACATGACTCGATACTATGATGTGGTTTAAACTTAAGAAAGTAGGATAAGTAATGCAAGAATATATATTAAAAGATGACGACTTTTTAGTTTCACAGACCGATGACAAGGGAAGGATCTTATTTGCAAATGATGATTTTTGTAAAATCGCAGGATACACAATAGAAGAACTAGTCAATCAAAACCACAACATTGTCCGTCATTCGGATATGCCTAAAGCTGCGTTCAAAGACCTATGGAATACAGTAAGAGAAGGAAAGATCTGGACAGGCTATGTCAAAAATAAGACAAAAGATAACGGATATTACTGGGTATATGCAACTGTTTATCCGATGAAAGATCCTATAACTCGTGAACCTCGCTTTATGTCATGTAGAAGAAAAGCTTCACAAAAAGAGATCGAAGCAGCTCAAAATCTATATACGACATTAAGCTAGAGGGTACTATTTAAATGAATAATTTACAAAAAAACATAATCACGACCATAGCATTCGCCGTCTTGATAGCGTCATTGTTTTTAACGACTTCAACTCTTATACAGGCAATACTAGCGATTGCCGCATTGATTGTAGTCATTACAGTATATACACGTACCGGTTCAAACAGTTCTAAAACTCTAAACCAAAAAAGCTTAGAACTTGTCGAGATGATAGAGTTTAAAAGAAATAAGATCGATCTTAACGAGAATCCGACCGATGAAGCGGAAAAAAACTTTAATAAGATTATCACAAGTTACCAGAATACGGTACTCGCCGATACAAAAGTCGCCGGAGAGATGGTGCTTCTAGCGGACAAAGTCTCAAAAGGTCATTACACATGTAGAGTTGATGCAGATACAAAGACACCGTATGTCCATGTACTTAGAAACAGTATGAACAACATGATAGATTCATCTGAAAAGAATCTTGATAATGCGATAGAGACCCTAAAAAGTTTTTCAAAAGGCTCTTTTCAGGCCAGAAGTAAGATCAATGTCGAAGCAAAGATGGCTGAGCTTTTAGAAAATGTAAACTCTTTGGGCCAGTCTCTTGAAGATATGCAAAAACAAAATGAAGACTCAAATAAACAGATCATCGAATCGGCAACCACGCTGAACCATACGATAGAAAACATCACTAACACGACGATCGTAGACTTTAAAGATATGATAAACTCTATTGTGCAGCGTATTCACGATGTGTCTCTAAAAGAGAATGAGATGGTCAGTAATCTTCAAGCATTGGTACAAAATGCAAATGATACGAAAGTCATACTGCAGACTATCGGCGATATAGCCGAACAGACGAATCTTCTAGCCCTCAATGCTGCCATCGAAGCGGCACGTGCAGGTGAGCACGGACGCGGTTTTGCCGTTGTTGCCGATGAAGTCAGAAAACTCGCAGAACGCACGCAGAAAAGTCTTGCAGAGACTGCTGTAACGACGAATGTGCTTATCCAGTCTATCTCGGACAGTTCGGATGCACTCAATAAAAATGCAGATGAAGTAAATGAGATCTCAGATGATGTTAATGCGGTAAGCAGCAAAATGGATGAGATCATCACTATGCTAAACAACTTAGTAAAATAGTCTTCATAACACTCCCTTTTTTGTCCATCATATTTTTATGATGCTGTAAAGGGATGTGTCCGCTTAAAAATATTAATAATCATAATCTTCTCTTTGTAATGGAATAATAAAAAAAGATTTGCAAATAATGAACAAAGTTTTATATAATCGATTCTAATCAAATCATTATCAGGACAGATACAATGTTTTTCAGGTCAAAAACTTATTTATTAGCCGTATATGCTCTGAGTACCGTTATACTAATAAATGCCTGTTCTACAACAACTGATTCCTTGAAATTCACACAGTCTGAAGTAAAACAAATCCCCAGCATTGCACTGCAGAAAGTCATATCGTCTCGCTTTGCAAATGAAACTATTGCTGTCAAAGCTAGAGGACTTGACGGGACAGGGATCGTAAAAGGATTTGTGAATCAGGAATATGTCATCGTAACTGATAAGGATCAAAAAGAGGTGAAAATAAAAATCTCCGACATCACAGAGATACAACGCATATGGAAAAGTACGGTACCTGCGGACTCTTCCAATAAAAATGGGGCTACTACTGCAGATACTGTCGGTGAGACACTGATCTATGCACCACTCATTCCCGTAGCAATTGGCACAGCTCCTTTTCTCAGAATGACAGGTCTAGATGCCCTCAAAAATAATGAAGATGAAGAGAAAGCCAGATTGGTTTATGAAGGTATGTCAAAGCAGAACCTGATTCAGGCTATTGGGGAACCTATGGAAAAATATCATTGTAATCCCAAAAATGCCAATGGCAGTATAGATATATGGGTTTATGGAAAACAACAAGTCCTACGTGGCGGTAGATCCCTGTTTATAGACTCGGATAAAGGAACTGTATATCACAACTCTTACGATACAACATTTTTTAAAAACTCGGAGTGGCTTAACTGCTCACAAGTAGAAAATAATACGACTACTGATCAAGAAAAGTGAGCCTATAGATGTTAATTGTTTTCAAGCTGATTACAATCAACCAGATGGGATTTTAATCGATCCTGCCTAACGAGCACATCTAAATCGTTCTTATAGTAAAAACACTTCTTAAACTTCTTTTCATCATTATAGATCATCTTCCAAAAAGCATCCGGAACAGCGACTTCATTTTTACCTATACGTTTTGGATCGGAAGAATAGATAACTCCATTAATGACAGTAACTGAACCTAAATCCGAAGCAACTGTTCTTTCATATTTTTCTGCTTTAATCCAAGTCTTACGATTTACTTTTGGAGCTTGAGGAATGATGTTGGCCATCGTATATGTTTTACGGAGAGCTTTTTCACTATAATCAAAATCGGCATCATTTGCTAAGTGTCCTCTGTCATAGCCACTATTGACATAGTCTTTACTAGTTGAACGGTATTGTTTAGGTAGATTTTTTTCTGTATAGAATCTAGGGCGTTTCTTTATATTAGTACTGTTCACAAGAGAACCGTCTAATCTATAAGCCACATATTTTGCGCCTTTTAGTTTATAGTCATAGCATATTGTAAATATTGATTTATCTATGATCTGACTGCAATTATTTTTATTGATATAATCAGATATATCTGTTGCATATAAGGAGATCGTAGTTATTAAGAGAAAAAATAATTTCATTTTAAAAGTTTTGGAATTTCACATTTTAGGAAGTTGTAGGTGGTGGGTTCTCGGAGACTCGAACTCCGGACCGCTCGGTTATGAGCCGAGAGCTCTAACCAACTGAGCTAAAAACCCTCCACGTCAAGTAAGTGAACACTTATTTGAGACCGAAATTATACTAGATATTTATTAAAGAAAATTGAAATTTTTGTGAATCTATAAAAAACTTTTTGTGCCGCGTGAGTCGTATGAATCTTTGAACCTGAATGAGACAAGATTTTCCATCACGGCAAAGAGGATTATAAAGTTCAAAAAGCTGCTTCCCCCGTAACTAAACATAGGCAGAGGCACCCCTACGACGGGTGCGAGTCCCATGGTCATGGCTATATTGACACTCATATAGATAAATATCATAAATGCGATGGCCGAGGCCACGACCTTGATGTAATAATCATCATGATATACACTAACGGCAAAGAGATGCAGTATCAAAAGGATATACATCGTTATGATAAATAAAGAGCCTAGAAAACCCGTTCTTTCGACTACATATGCAAATATAAAGTCGCTTGTAGCAATGGGCAGAAAGCGCATCTGTGTCTGTGTTGCATCATCTTTGTCTTTACCGCTCCAACCGCCCGAACCGATGGCGATAATAGACTGCTGTACGTGGTAAGAGGGTTTTTCAGCTACGAAATCCAATATCCTCTGTTTTTGATAATCGTGGAGCAACTGAGTATAGACTATCGGAAACATCAGTACGACGGCTACAAAGATAGTAGCCCAGATCTTCCAATATACTCCTACAAAGAAAAGGACTCCAAAACCGATCATAACCAAGACCATAGCCGTACCTAAGTCAGGTTCTTTTGCTATAAGTATGAAGGGGAGTAAAATATATGCGGATATCTTTAAAAACTCTTTGATTCTATAACCGTCTGGCGGAGGCGGAGCTTTACTTATAAGATATGCGAGCATTAAGATAAGTGCGGGTTTTACGAACTCTGATGGTTGTATGGTCGCATGGACAAAAGGTATCTCGATCCAGCGTTTTGCACCCAGACGAGAGTGACCGAAAAACTCCACAGCGACAAGAAGCAGGATGTTGATCCAGTAGATAATGGGGATCATCCAGTTCATACGTCTTATCGGCAGAAAAAATACTACTGCAAAAGCCAAAAAAGCAAAAAAGACATAAGCCGTATGCTTTTGTGCCAACATCGGGACGACTTCGCCGATGAGCCAATGTGAGATAAATATAAGAGGCATAATGAATATGATGGAAATAAAATCAAATTGTGCTAAAATTCGCCTATCAATTCTCCACAAACTGCACAACTCCTAAAAAAAATTATGAGATTGTAACATACAAAGGTACTTATTTAATAATGAATGAAAAAATATACACGATCCAAGAGCAACAAAGGTTAGATGCATTTTTAACTGATGAAATTGGACAGACAAGATCGCAAATAGTACAACTCATAAAACAAAATGCCGTAACGGTAGACGGGAAAGTAGTCGCAAAACCGGGTGTGAAACTAAAGCCCGGACAAGAGATCAAAGTCACATTTCCCGAAGCTAAAGAGAGTGCACCGTTAAAAGTGGATTTCGATGTGGAGATACTTTATGAAGACGATGACCTGCTTGTCATTAACAAACCTTCAGGTGTGACAGTACACCCTGCTCCCAGCGTAAAAGAAGCGACACTTGTCGACTGGCTGAAAAAAAGAGGGATCAGACTCTCGACTATAAGCGGTGAAGAGCGTCACGGTATCGTCCACAGACTTGACAAAGGGACAAGCGGAGCTATGGTCATAGCAAAGACAAACGAAGCCCATGAAGCACTTTCTCTTCAGCTTCAAGACAAGACTATGGGAAGATACTATCTTGCGATAAGCACACCTCCTCTAAAAGATGATATCACTGTCGTCGAAGAACCCATAGCAAGAAGCTCACACAACCGCTTGAAGATGGCTATCCAGTCTCACGGGAAATATGCAAAAACCGAGTTTAAAAAGACTCTTCTGAGCAAAGATGAGAGCTGTGAGCTTCTTACATGTAAGCTTTTTACAGGAAGAACACATCAGATAAGGGTCCACCTTGAAAAACTCAACAGACATATCGTAGGTGATCATCTCTATGGAGTAAAAGATAAGAAAGATAAGACGGAACATATCTTGCTTCATGCTTATTTATTATATTTTGTGCATCCGACGATGAAAACAACGCAGTATTTCACAGCCTCATTAGACAATGATATGTTACAATTTATAGAGAAAAACTTTGATATGGAGAATTTTAATGAAAATATTAAACCTGATAGCATTAGGCACGGCTTCAGCACTTCTAATTAGCGGTTGTGTTTCTAGTACACCGACACCTGCAAACGAAGATGCCATAGATACAAGTCTGCCTGTCATATCTTTAAACGGTCATATAGAAGATATGAAATCAGTCGCATTTGAATGGAAAGACACGAAAGATCCGAGAGTCAACGGTATATATGTTTACAGAAGCAATCCTGGCGAAAGTGACTCACAGATCACTAGATACGCTACTATTACCAACCGTTTTGCAACGCACTATGTAGACAACAACGTGAAACCGGATACAAAATACCAATACTTTTTTACAACTTTTTCGTCTGCGGCTCAAAGTGAAAAATCTCCGACTGTCAGTGTAAACACTCTGCCTGTACTACAGTCTGTTGCTTGGATACAAAGCATACAAAACATGCCAAGAAGCGTAAAAATACTTTGGAGACCACACACAAACCCTAGAGTAAGCGGATATATCTTAGAGAGAAAATCATTAAAAGATGAAGACTTTACAAAAATAGCACAAATAGACGGCAGACTAAATGCCGAGTATATCGACACAAACCTAGATGACGGGCAGGTCTACAAATACAGACTAAAAGCAGTCACTTATGACAATATCGTCTCAACTCCGAGTCTGATCATACAAGCAGTGACAAAACCTCTTCCACTGGATATCAAAGGTCTGCATATCACAAACAACCTGCCTAAAAAGATACAGTTGTCATGGGATCCTAGTAATGCAAAAGATTTCGATTACTACAAGCTCTACAGAGGAACAAGTGCGACGGGAAGCCTGGATTACTATGCAAAACTGAGCAACAACGAGTTTACGGATGCTGTAGATGAAGACGGTAAACAGTATTTTTATAAAGTGACTGTCGTCGACAAAGACGGTCTGGAAAGTGACCAGAACATTCCGGCTCTTCAAGGTATTACTCTGCCAAAACCAAAAGCACCTGCAGTTATCGGCGCAAAGATCGTAAACAACAGAGTCGAACTAAAATGGTCACAAGTAGACCCGAGAACAAAAAGCTATACGATCATCAAGACAGCAAAAAAAGGATGGCTTGACTCTCACGTAGATGAGATAAAAGGGATCCCGGTAACAAACTTTAGCGATGCCAACATATATGCAGGAGTAGAATATATCTACCAAGTCGTAGCAGTTGATGAAAACAACATCGCATCTGAACCTAGCAGCGAAGTCAGAGTATCATCAGACGACCTGCCTCCTTATGTTGAACAAAAAGATGAAAAAATGATGGAAGACAAACCGATGCCACAAGAGAAAAAAGTAAATACACCGCCTGCACAAAAGAATTCTATAGAAGCAGCACCTGACCTTGATACGAGTACGCTCTAATGCCGCATCTACATGTAGAAAGTTTTAAAAAGATAGACCTCCCTTCTAAAAACGGGGAGTATACATTTAATTTTTTAGCAAAAAATGTAAAACATCCCGAAGAGCAGTTGATCGCCGTTGATACAAATGGACAGGAGTTTTTTCTTCTTTCCATACAAGATGAAGGAAAAAGTCTTCTCAAGACAGATAAGATAACACGTCCCTCATCAACATACTTGGTTCATCAGGCACTTTTATCATACGCGAAACTCTCGGGCATGGATGTACTTGCATCAAATGTGATCGACGGTAAAAAAAATATTCACCTGGACAATGTGACAGCACTTAAAG